>NZ_JBIVJP010000035.1:0-80776 GCF_044750285.1 Streptomyces sp. NPDC088812
GGCGACATCCCGGCCGTCCACGCCGGCGCCGACCTGCCCGGCAGCGGCGCGGGCAGCCACCTCCCCGGCGGTACCGCCGACCACCTCCCCGGCGGCACCGCCGACCACCTCCCCGGCGGAACGGCCGGGGACAACCTGCCCGGCGGATCGGCACACGAGCACGGTGCCGGACCCTTCGCCGGCCATGAACCGCCGACCGGCCACACCGAGGGAACGGGCGACGGGCCCAACGGTCACCCGGCCGACGGCGGACGCGAAAGATCGGACGCGGGCGGTCATGAGAGTGCCTCGGACGGGCATGGCGGCGATGTGGCGGACACCGGTCATGGTGATGGCTCGTCGGGCCATGGGAGCGACCGCGTGGGCGACGGTCATACCGGCGACGGCGGCACTCCGCACGATCACACCGATCACGGTGGGCACGAGGCCGACCCTCGGGACGTGCGTGAACCCAGGGGCTCGCTCGCGGACGACGCCGCACGGCGGGCGGCGGACCCCATCCAGATCGGAGACCAGCCGATGCCCTCCCCGGCAACGGGCGAGAACTCGCTCGGCCGGCTGCCGGAGAGTCGTGTACAACGCGATGCGGACGGTCTGATCACCCACGTCGACGGCCGCGACTTCGAGCACTTCCTCAAGGATCTCTCGTACCAGCGCGGTGCGGCTTTCCGGGAGGCCAAGGAACTCGGAACGCTGTCGAGAAGGCAGGTCGGAGCCTGCGCCGGCCAGGTCATGGACCTGCGTACCGGCAATATCGTCGAGGGCATCAACGGAAAGGCCGACAACGTCATTCCGCCGGACCGCGTCCACCCGACGCTCGCCGCGAATCTCGATGCCCTTCCCGATCCCGTTCCGGGTTACGACCATCCCCTGGGGCACGCAGAGGTGAAGGCGGTCAATGAGCTGCTCTGGGAACGCACCAAGCTGGGGCTGCCGGACGGCCCATCGGCGCTGGGCGAGCTTCGTGCGGCGGTCGAATTCCCCTACACCCCGCACATGGATACGCAGCTCCCTGGGCGTCCGGCGCCGTTCTGTGTGAACTGCCACCATATGCTGAAAGATGTGGACAGCCTGCACGGCAGGTTCACTGCTAAAGACGCCGACGACAGTAATTGGATTCCATGATGGCTGAGCCGATCCGTATCGACATTGACGACCCCGAAGTCAATATGGACCACATGCAGCGTTTGCTGTACCGGGGAAAGCTGTTCACGGGCGAGGTCGTGGAACACCTGGGCGATGCGCTAGTCAGCCTTGAAGGCTACGAGGACGGGTTGCGGCACGGTCCGAATCAGGAGTGGTACAAGGACGGCACGCTCCGCTCCGAAGGGACGGCGCGCAGGGGCCGCCCCGTCGGCGTCTCACGCGCGTGGCACGCGAACGGCACGCTCGCGTCCGAACGGGTCTTCGCCGACGACGGGCTGACCATGCTGTCAGACCGCGAGTGGGACGAGAACGGACAGCCTACGCGGGCTTGGAGCAGGGAGGACACCTAGGCGTGCGCCGTCGGTCTGCGGCCGCGAGGGGCGGGTCCAGCGTGGGCTGATGCCCAGATCGCGGCAGGTCTGGCGCCAGGTGGGCACGTCCGGCGACGTACAGCGGGAGGACCGGTGGACCGGGCGCGTGCCTGAACGGCAGCGGGGCGGTTCCCCGACACCCGTACTCGACGGACGACGTTCCGGAGACGCTGGACGCCCTCGGCGAGACGGCGAACCGGATGCCTCGACGAGTTCGCCGGCTCGCGGCTCGCGCTTTCGTACGCCGACGCGGGCAACTGGCTCACCTCCTTCTGGCCGGCCATCGCCTGCCTCGCCCACGACGCCGGCATCGCCGTCGAGGTCGAGTCCGACTGTGCACCGGCCGCCGTCCCGGGGCGCGACCGGTGCGGGGAGTTCCCCGCGTAGGGCGCGACGGGGCGCGGCCGTTCCGTCTCCGGCGCTCGTGCCGCGCCGCCGTCCGTGCCGTCTAGAACAGGCTCAGCAGCGCCTCCGCCGGATCCGTCAGGGTCGTCTCGCCGTCGGGCAGGGGGAGTTCGAACCACACCGTCTTGCCGTGCGGGGTGCGGCGTGAGCCCCAGGCCGCCGAGAGCAGGCCGACGAGTTGCAGGCCGCGGCCGCCCTCGTCCGTGTCGCGGGCCCGGCGGCGGCGTGGCTGGACCAGGCCCGCGTCCCAGACCTCGCAGACCAGGGTGCGGTCCAGCAGCAGGCGCAGCCGGATCTCGCCCTCGCCGTACCGCAGCGCGTTGGTCACCAGCTCACTGACGAGCAGCTCGGTGGTGTCGACGAGGGGTTCCAGGTCCCAGCTGAGGAGCTGGCCGCGTGCGTACTCGCGGGCGCGGCCGACGCTGCGCGGCTCGCGCGGCAGGGTCCAGTCGCCGACCGACTCGGTGGGCAGTCCCTGGACACGTGCCATCAGCAACGCGATGTCGTCCTCGCCGTGGTGCGTGTCGAGGGTGTTGAGGACGTGGTCGCAGACGTCCTCCAGGGGACGTGACGGGTCCGTCAGCGCCCCCACGAAGGCCTGGAGGCCCTCGTCCAGCGGGTGGTCGCGGGACTCGACCAGGCCGTCCGTGTAGAGCGCCAGCAGCGCGCCCTCGGGGAGTTCGACCTCGACCTCCTCGAAGGGCTCCCCGCCCACGCCGAGCGGCATGCCCGGCGGCACGTCGAGCATCAGG
Source organism: Streptomyces sp. NPDC088812 (assembly GCF_044750285.1). Lineage (NCBI taxonomy): Bacteria > Bacillati > Actinomycetota > Actinomycetes > Kitasatosporales > Streptomycetaceae > Streptomyces > Streptomyces sp. NPDC088812. The sequence continues at coordinate 2,675 of NZ_JBIVJP010000035.1, forward strand.
GCCGGCTCGCCGGGCTCGACCAGCACCGGCGGCAGATGGCCGGCGTTGGCGAACGTACATCGCCGGGTGACGGAGTCGTAGACGGCGTAGACGCAGGTCGCGAGGTACACCTCGGACAGGTCGGCCTCGCGGGGGCGGCGGGCGGCGCGGGTGGCCTGCTGGACGCCGCCGGGGGTGCCGAGCCCGCGCGCGATCTCGTCCAACGCGGAGAGGACCTCGGCGGGTTCGAGGTCGAGCAGGGCCAGGGTGCGGACCGCCGTGCGCAGTTCGCCCATGGCGACCGCGGCGCGCAGGCCCCGGCCCATCACGTCGCCGACCACCAGCGCCGTGCGGTGACCGGGGAGTTCGATGACGTCGAACCAGTCGCCGCCGACCTCGCTGGGGCGGCCGGTGGAGACGTTGCCGGGCAGGTAGCGGCAGGCGATGTCCAGGCCGGAGGCGACCGGGTCGCCGGGCGGGAGCAGGGACCGTTGCAGTATCAACGCCCGCTCGTGCTCGCGGCGGTAGAGGCGGGCGTTGTCGATGCAGACGGCGGCACGGGCGGCCAGCTCCACCGCCAGGTCCCGGTCCCGGTCCCCGAACGGCTCGCTGCCCTTGGCCCGGGAGAACTGCGCGAGGCCGACGACGGTGTCGTGCGCGACCATCGGAATGGCGAGCGTGGACTGCACGAGGCCGCCGTCCTCGGCGGGGATGCTCTGCGGGCGGGCGGTGCGCAGCGCGTCCGCGCAGGGCGAGTTGAACGGGTAGTGGTGCACCGCCCCGACCGCGACGGGTGCGCCGGTACCGGCGAAGGGTGCGTCGGAGACGGCGGACGCGAAGGCGACGCGGCGCAGTTCGGCGCTGCCGTCGGCGAGCCCGGGCGGGGTCTCGTCACCGGCCAGGAGACCCTGGTAGAGGTCGACGGTGGCCAGGTCGCAGAAGCCGGGGACGACGACGTCGAGGAGTTCGCGGGCGGTCGTCTCCAGGTCGAGGGAGTTCCCTATGCGGGCGCCCGCCTCGTTCAGCAGGGCGAGATTGCGCCGGGCGGCGGCGGCCTCGCGGGCGGCGGCGCGGCGGGCGGTGATGTCGGTGCCGAGCCAGGCGACGCCGATCGGGCGGCCGGATCCGCTCTTCACGCGGTAGAGGTTGATCGACCAGTGCCGGCGTTCGTCGGAGCCGGGGACGAATCCCGTGACGTGCATGTCCGTGATGGAGTCACCGGTCTTCAGGACGCGGCGCAGGATGGCGGTGACCCGCTCGGCCTCCGGGCGGGGCAGGTAGTCGTACACGCCCTTGCCGCGGTGGTCGTCGGGGGTGCCGCCGAAGAGGGAGGCGAACCGGTGGTTGGCGCGGCGGACCCGGAGCCCGGGGTCGATCAGCAGGAACCCGAACGGAGATTGACCGAAAATCGCCTGCGAGGCGGCCAGGTCGGTCTCGATGCTGCGCAGGGTGCGGACGTCGACGACGATGCACACGGCGGCCTTCTCGCCTTCCCGGGTGCGCGTCGGCATGACGTACACCTCGGCGAGGCCGTCCTCACCGGGCTTGCCGTTCTCCATGCCGGGCATCCGGAACGGGACCACGCCGGTCCACTCCCGCCCGTCGAGTATCTCGGCCATCTTGCGCTGGCCGCGTTCGCGCAGGTCCGGGTCGACGAACGCGTCGATCGGGTCTGTGCCGACGGCCCGTTCGGCCGGGATGCCGAAGATGTGTTCGGCGCGCAGGCTCCACTGGTCGACCAGCCCGTCGGGGCCGATGGAGAAGGAGGCGACCCTGATGTAGTCGTAGATCGAGCCGGGCGGACTGCTCTGCCACAGGGCGTCCCCGGCCGGCACCCCGACGTCGCCGCCGGCGCCACCGCCGACAGCCGGGACGTGTCCCGTATCCGCTGCGAGCGCACCCGCGTCCTCAGCCCTCGCGCCGTCCGACGGGTCCTGCGACTCCGTGGCCTTCGCTGGTATCTCGCTCACGCGAACCGTCCCCTCCAGCTCACCGCGCCCGGCACCGGTCACCGGGGGCGGCTGCCCGCAGTATCCAGCACTACGGCGCCGCACGGCACGGTGTTCACGATCACAGCACGGTCCAGACGTATTCAGAACCGTTCCGTGACAACACTTCCAGTCTTCTAACCAGCGAACACGCCGCCGAACCCCACCTTCCGGCACGGGTCGCCGGGCGGGCGTGCCGACGTACGCACACCCCGCCCCGTCCGCCCCCGGCTTCCCGGACGGACTCAGTCGGGCACCACCAGTTCGAACCACACCGTCTTGCCGGTGTCTCCGGGCCGGGTGCCCCACGAGCGTGCGGAGGATGCCACCAGTTGCAGTCCGCGCCCGCCCTCGTCGTCGGGCCGGGCGACCCGCTCACGCGGCGGGTCCGGCAGCGGGTCGGAGACCTCCGCCCGCAGCACGCCGTCCAGGCCGGCGGGGCGGACCAGCCGGACGCCGATGGGGCCGGTGGCGTGCCGCAGCGCGTTCGTCACCAGCTCGCTGACCAGCAGGGCCGCGAGGTCGCCGACGCTGTCCAGCCCCCAGTGGCGCAACTGCCCCCGCACCGCGCCACGGGCGGTGCGCACCGCTCCGGGGTCCGCGGGGAACGTCCACTCGGCGCAGTCGCCTTCGGTGTCGATCACGCCGATCACTTCCCGGGCCAGCAGGGTGCGTCCCATATCCGTTTTCACTGGGTTAATTGGCACATACCCGATATGCGGCGTGCGGTACCGCAGCCGGTGGCACTGGTGGCGCACGGTGGCACCGACGGCGTACGGCGACGCCGACGGCGTACGGGGCGGCGGGGCGGCGGACGGCGAGGCGCGGAAGGAGGCGGGACAGCCGGGAGGGGTGGCGGGGCGGGGGTTCCTCAGCGACGCGGCGCGCGGGGGCGGGGGCTGGGGCTGGGGCTGGGGCTGGGCGCCGTCGGCCCGAGCCGCTGGGCCGCCTCCCGTACGGCGGGCACGTCCTGGTCGAGCCAGTCCACGTCCCAGATCTCGTCCGGGGTGAGCCAGCGCAGGGCGTCGTGGTCCTCCAGGGGGGCGGGGGCCGGGGAGCCGGGGCGCAGACGGGCGGTCCAGACGTGGAGGACGTAGGGGGGTTTCAGCGGCCACTCCCCCGGCACGCGTTCGACGGCTTCGGCGGCCACACCGAGTTCCTCGCGCAGTTCGCGGACGAGCGCCTCCTGCGGCCGCTCGCCGGGCTCGACCTTGCCGCCGGGCAACTCCCAGCGCCCGGCCAGCTCGGGGGGTGCGCTGCGGCGCGCGGCGAGCAGGCGGTCGCCGTCGAGCAGGGCGGCGCCGACCACCACGGTGCGATCCGTCATGCGCCGGAGCCTACGGGACCGCCGGGGCGGTCAGTTGCGGGAGACGTCCCCGTTCTGGCCGATGCGCTCGACCCAGTAGAGCTGCTTGTGTCCGCGGACGTCGAGACTGTCCGCGATCTTCTGGGCCTCGGCGCGCGTCGCGTACCGCCCCACACGGTAGCGATTGCCGTTGTCGTCCTGCCGTATGACGAGCCAGGGCAGGGAGATGGTGCTGTCGTTCATCACGCCCCGCGCCCCCTTCCCTCCCCGGCCCATCCCGGTCCCGTCCCGAGCGCGCCTCGCGCCCGGCCTTGCAAGGAAACCGCAATCCGCATATGCCCGAGCGTACGCCTAACCTTTACGCAGCGAATACGGCTTTTCACCAACAGGTACGCAACCAGCCATGGCGGAGGGGGCGCACGGGTCCGGATGCGCCGGGCGCGCGGCGCGACGCCTCCGGTCGGCGGCACGCCGGGTATCTGGTGGGCCACCTGCGGGAACGACGGGATTCGACCGGATTCCGACGGCGTGCGGGCGGCCTCGCGGAGGGCGGTTTCCGGGGGCATCTGCCACAGGGGTGTGCGCTGTCTCACCGGACGCGCCGCCGCACCCACGACCGTCCGCACCTCACCGGCGGGCCGGGGCCCCAACCATTGGGCGGCCGGTGAGGACCAGGACCACGGACGGGCGGCCCGCCGTCACCCGCCGGGGGGAGCAGCGGGCGGCCACTCCACCGACGGGCGGCTGTCTCGCCGACGGGCGGCCAGGTCACCCGGCAGGCGGCCATTTCACCCGGCAGGTGCCTAGTTCACCGGCAGGAGGCGGCTATTTCACCGGCAGGTGGTAGGCGACCCGGTAGCGGTCGGCCGGGATCACCACGTCCGCCGTCTCCACCGGACGGCCCGACGCGTAGTACGTGCGGTGGACGACGAGGACGACGTGGCCCGGGACACCGCCCAGGGTGAGCAGTTCCTCGGCGAGGCCGGGACGGGCGCCGACCTCCTCGGTGACGTTGTCGACGACGACGTCGATGGCGCGCATCCGCTCGACGACGCCCATGCCGCCCAGGGGGCCCTCCTCGGGCAGCATGACCGGGGAGCGGCCGGTGACGGCGAGGGGCTCCCAGGAGGTGGAGAGCATCATCGCCTCGCCCCCCTCCCGGAAGACGTACCTCGTGCACATCACACGGTCACCGGGCTGGATCGCGAGCCGCTCGGCGACGGCCCGGCTCGCCTCGGCCTGCTCGCTGCTGGACTCCCAGGTCCCGCGCGCGCGGGCATCGGCCTGCTCCTGCCGGAACGGCGTCGCACCGCCGGACGGCCGGTAGCCGGAGCGGGCGATCCGGCGCGGCACCGGCCGCTCCCGCACGTACGTCCCCGACCCCGAGCGGCCCTCGACCAGTCCCTCGGCCATCAGCACCTTGCGCGCCTCCAGGGCGACGGTGTCGGAGACGCCGTACTCCTCGCGGATCCTGGCCTGGGACGGGAGGCGGGTGTGCGGTGGCAGCGAGCCGTCGACGATCTTCTTGCGGAGATCACCCGCGACCCGCAGATACGCCGGCTGCTCACCGAATGTCACTGGCCGCTCCCATCAGGTTGTACAGACAGCAACAGACTGGCAACCGTGGGTTGGGCCGTGCAAGTAAAGGCCAGAGAATCACTCGATGTGATGACTTATCGCCGGGAGAGGCTTTACGCAGGCACTTTCTCCCCGCTATGGACGTGATCACACATCGAGCCCGCCCTCGCCCCCGGAGCCGCTTCCGTCCTCGTAGTCCTCCCCGTAGGTCGGCGGGGTGGTGGCCAGCCCCAGAGCCTCGCGCGCGGTGACGGTGGTGTCGCCGTCCACGTAGGCGTAGGCGTTGTCGTAGTGCTCGTAGAAGGTGTCCACGTCGGTGGCATCCGCCGCCTTCGCCCACTCCTCGGCGGCGTCCCGCATGTCCTTCACCAGCTCGGCGACGGGCTGCTGGGCCTCGGCGGACCAGGTGTGCCCGCCCAGCGCCTCGGCCTGCTCACCGGTCGCGTCGCCGGCCTCGCCCGACCAGGTCCGGTTCACCTCGAGGTCGTCCTCGGCGTAGTCCTCCGGCTCCTCGTAGAGCACCTCGTCGACGGCGGCCATCGCCTCGAGGAAGAACAGCTGGTCGGCGTCGAGGGTCGTCCGGTCGGCGCGCAGCGAGCCGGTGAGGGTACCCCGCTCGTCGGTGTTGGCGAAGACGCAGGTGATCTCGCGGTCGCCCCAGTCCCAGCTGTCCTGGGTGGGCGTCAGGTAGTACATGTCCACCTCCTCGGTCAGCAGCCAGGGGTCCATGGTGTAACCGTCCTGGAGCGTCCAGCACTTGTCCTCGGCCGTGTCCGTGACGTAGTCGTCGCCCGGGTAGCCGCTCCCGGTGAGGGTGACCGTGCCGAAGACCTCTCCGTCGTGCTCACCGGAGCAGGACACCTTGTCGACGTCGTAGACGTCCTCGCGGAAGGTGTCGCCGGGCACGTCGAAGCACTCGCCCTTGGCGAGCGAGAGGCTGCTGTTGCCGCTCGTGCCCTCCTTGAAGCCCTCCCAGACGGCGGAGGCGCCCCCGGTGGCCAGCATCGTCACCCACAGGGCGAGCCCGAGGGAGGACAGCACCGCACCGCCGATCGCCATCCCCTTGCCGCGCTCGCCGCGCCGGCGGATCTGCACCAGCGCGACGATGCCGAGGAGGAGCCCCACGGCGGGCAGGAAGCACAGCACGCCGAGCACGAGCGCGGCGATGGCGACCCCGTTGACCGGCGCGGGCCGGTTGAAGGGCAGGTATCCCTGTCCCCAGACCGGGTACTGCGGCCCCCCGTAGGGGCCCTGCGGCATCCCGTGCGGTACGCCGTGCGGCGGCCCCTGGAACGGCCCGGGGAACGGCCCCTGGGGCGGCGAGGGGATTGCTCCCTGCGGCGCCCCCGCGGACGGCCCCTGCGGGGCTCCCTGAGCCGGCCCCTGGGGGTGGGGAGCGTACGGGTCCTGCGGCTGCGGAGGCCGGTACGGGTCCTGGGGCGGCTGGGGCCCGGAGGGCGGGGGTATGGACACGAGCGACGTGCTCCTGACTGGCGAACTGACGTACGACGACTGGGCGCATGGTAAGCACGGCGCGCGCGGGGGCGGTACGGGGGGCGCGAACGCGACGATCCGGGCGGCGGACCGGCGGACCCCACGCCGGGAGCCGCACCCCGGTCACCTCCCGGGAATACGCCACTGACACCCCGTCAGGGACTGCTCGACGACGTCGAGTCGGCGGACGCGTCACCGCCGAGGAGAAGTTCTTAGGCCGAACGGCCGCTGTGGTGCGTGCCTTCGCGGGTGATCGGGGACCCATGTCGCGCCGGACACTCCGGACACTAGGGACCGCCTGTCAGATCCGATCGGGAGCCACGCATGGAACCAGTCGCCCTTCCGCGAACCTGTCCGTTCGACTATGCCGAGGCCCTCGAGTTCGATCCCGTGCTCCGGCACCTGATGACCGAAGAGCCCGTCTCCCGTATCCGGCTGCCCCACGGCGAGGGGGAAGCATGGCTGGTCACCGGCTACGACGACGTGCGCACGGTCACCACGGACCGGCGTTTCAGCCGCCGCGCCATCATCGGCCGGAACTTCCCGCGCATGACCCCTGAACCCATCGTCCAGGACGAGGCGATCAACGTCATGGACCCACCGGCCAGCAGTCGCCTGCGCAGCCTGGTCTCCAAAGGATTCGCGCCTCGTCACATGGAACGCATGCGGGTCCGCACCCAGCATGTCGTGAACGAACTGCTCGACCGGATGGCGGAGCACGGTTCTCCCGCGGACCTCACCGAGCACCTGGCCGACCCGCTGCCCCTCGCCACCATCTGCGAGGTCCTCGACATCCCCGAGACCGACCGGGACCGACTGCGCGCCCACGCGCGGACCATGATGGACACCGGCGTCGACAACCGGGACGACGCCGTACGCGCCAAGGCCGATCTCCGCGCCTACTTCCACACGCTGACCCGGCACCGGCGCGAGAACCCGGGCGACGACCTGATCAGCGCGCTGGCCACGGCTCGCGACGGGGACGAGATCCTCAACGACCAGGAACTGGCCGTCATGGCCATGGTCCTGCTCATCACCGGACAGGACACCACCACCTACCAGATCGGGAACATCGCCTACGTCCTGCTCACCCGCCCCGAAGAGCTCGCCATGCTGCGCGCCGATCCCGCTCTGCTGCCGCAGGCCATCGAGGAACTGCTGCGCTTCATCCCGTTCCGCAAGGGCGTCGGCATTCCCCGCGTCGCCATGGAGGACGTGGAACTGAGCGGGGTGAAGATCAAGGCAGGGGACATCGTGCACGTCTCCTATCTGACGGCCAACCGTGACGGACGGAAGTTCGACCGGGCCGACGAGCTGGATCTGCATCGTTCCGGTACGTCTCACATGACCTTCGGCTGGGGTGGACATCACTGTCTCGGCGCTCCGCTCGCCACCACGGAACTCCAGGTCGCGCTCGGAACCCTTCTGGAGCGCTTCCCCGACCTGAAACTGGCGAAGCCGGCCGAGGAAGTGCGCTGGAACAAGACGTCGATCTGGCGCTATCCGCTCGCGCTGCCCGTCACCTGGTGACCGCGGGGACCGGCGGACGCGCTTGAAGTCCGTGCGTCCGACCGCCACGCACAGTGCTTCGGACGACTGCCGCCTACCGCGCTCCGCCTCGCCGCGAAGCGCGGATCCGGCAGGGCCCGGAGGCGTCGGGTTGCGATCCGCCGCCTCGACCGTGGTCGGGAACAAGGCTGTCGTCAACGACGCGACGTCACGCGAGCCACAAAGGGCGGCGCGCACCGGGTCCGCCTCGCCGGCCGCCACGCCACCGTGCTGCCCGCGCTCTTGAGCACGTCCGCGTTGGCTTCGGAATATGCCGTTCGTCGGCGCGCGGGCTTGGGAAAGCTCCCCTGCAGCGGTGTGCGTGTAGGGGAGCCTCGGAGAGCCGACCGCTCTCACCTGTCTGACCTTGCGTGGTGTACACATAGGACACTCGGTACACTTGAGCGCATGACACAGCCGTTGCCCATAGAGTCCATCCGCGATGTGCGCGCCCACCTGGCCGAGGTCGTGGAGCGAGCCGATCGGGACGACGTGCCCACGGTGATCACACGCCGGGGCAAGGAGGTCGCCGCCGTCGTCTCCATCGAGGTGCTGCGCAAGTACCAGGAGTGGGAAGAACGCGAGATCAACCGGATCATCGACGAGCGTATGACCAACCCTGCGCCCGGCATCCCGATCGAGGACATCATGAGGGAGACGCTGGCACGCAGTGAGTGAGTACCGCACCGTCTTCCGGCCCGAGGCCCAGGCCGAGCTTCGGAAGGTCCCTCGCGACATGGCGCTGCGCATCCTGGCCAAGCTGACCGAGCTGGAAAGTGACCCACTCGGCTTCAACACCACCGCACTCGTGTCCCAGCCCGAACGCCGCCGCCTACGAGTGGGTGACTATCGCGTCGTCTACACGATCGACAACGGTGAGCTGGTGGTGTGGGTCGTGCACATCGGGCATCGCTCCACGGTTTACGACACCTGATGCCAACTGATCCAGCGCCAGACTGTCCAGCACCGTGACAACGAAGGGGCCGGCCCCTGTCTGCGGGCTGATCCTGACCTGCGACGGAGCCCCTCCAGGGCTCTGACCTGCTCTTTCCGCGTTCGCGAGGACTGGGCGGCCGAGGACCGCGCCCCAGGGCCCGACGACCGCTCGGTGCTCTGCTGGCGGCTCCCCGCTTTCTGGCGCCGGGACCACCCATGACCACCCACATCGAGAGACTCATCCAGCAACTCGAAGTCTTCGAGAAGGTGAACGATCCGCAATGCGGTCCCGCCCTCGTCCCGGTCCCTGCTGGAAGCTTCCGAAGCCCCCACCCGCGATAACGTCTTCGTCGCTCCCACCTGGATCGACCGTACCGACCCATACCCGGAGAGGTGACCGATGCCGTTCCAGCACCCCGAGGAGACCGGCTACGGCCACGTCAACGAGCGCTACGTGACGCGGAAGGACTCGGACCACCCGCGCTACCTCGAACTGAACAGCGCCCGCGTCCTGCGGCCGGGGTGGCCGCACGCCAAACGCTTCGCCCGCCACCTGATCGAGGACGCCGCCACGATCGCTGACGCCGAACTGGAAGCCCTCCTCGCCTACGAATGGCGCTCGCGCCTCACCGCCGCCTGGCTGATCGGTGTCGGTCGGCGGGCGAGCTTCCGCGAGCGCCTCGGTGACCTCCTCCTCGCCAGCGAGGTCTGCTACTCCGGCAGCGCCTACTGTTTCGCCCTGGCCCGCCTCGGCACCCACGCCGACGCCGAGATCCTCACCGCCTACCTCGACCACTACCTCCCCCGCACCGACCTCCGCTACGACCAGCCCGCCGCTCTCGGTGCCCTCCTCCACCTCGACGCCCACCTCGGCACCCACCACGCCAGCCGCTTCACCCAGCCCGACGGCCTCTGGGACCAATGGGTGCAGGCTCTGGTCCACCTGCGCGACCACCCCGCCTGCACACCAGAGGAGCAGCGCCGCTGGACCGACCTCCGCTGCGATTTCGCCAACGGCTGGAGACGTCTTTGACGTTGAGGAGTGCTGCGAGGCGCGTCGAGGACAGCGACGTGACCGCTCCCCCACGTCCCGGACTCGTCCAGCACGCTGTGGCCCCGGTGCGGACGGCGAAGGCCGCCCGACCCACTCCGTGGCAGGTCGGACGGCCAGTCGCTGGACGTTTCGCTGGACGTGTCAGACGTTGAAGCGGAACTCCACCACGTCCCCGTCCTGCATCACGTAGTCCTTGCCCTCCATGCGGGCCTTGCCCTTGGCGCGGGCCTCGGCGACCGAGCCGGTCTCCACCAGGTCGCCGAAGGAGATGACCTCCGCCTTGATGAAGCCCTTCTGGAAGTCCGTGTGGATCACGCCGGCGGCCTCGGGGGCGGTGGCGCCCTTCTTGATGGTCCAGGCACGGGACTCCTTGGGGCCGGCCGTGAGGTAGGTCTGGAGGCCGAGGGTGTCGAAGCCGACCCGGGCGAGGGTGGCGAGGCCGGGCTCCTCCGCGCCGACCGACTCCAGCAGCTCCAGGGCGTCCTCCTCGTCGAGCTCGGCGAGGTCCGCCTCCAGCTTGGCGTTGAGGAAGATCGCCTCGGCGGGGGCGACCAGGGCGCGCTGCTCGTCCTTGAAGGTCTCGTCGGTCAGCTCGTCCTCGTCGACGTTGAAGACGTAGAGGAAGGGCTTCGTGGTGAGCAGGTGCAGGTCGTGGAGGAGCTCCTCGTTCCCGGAGCCCTGGACGATGCCCGCCGAGAAGAGCGTGTCGCCCTTCTCCAGGATCTCCTTGGCCTCCTCGACGGCCTTGACCTTGGGCGCCACGTCCTTCTTGATGCGCGACTCCTTCTGGAGGCGCGGCAGGACCTTCTCGATGGTCTGGAGATCGGCGAGGATCAGCTCGGTGTTGATCGTCTCGATGTCGTCCTTCGGGGAGACCTTGCCGTCGACGTGGACGACGTTCTCGTCCTTGAAGGCGCGGATGACCTGGCAGATCGCGTCGGACTCGCGGATGTTCGCCAGGAACTTGTTGCCCAGGCCCTCACCCTCGCTCGCACCGCGCACGATGCCCGCGATGTCGACGAAGTCGACGGTCGCCGGGAGGACGCGCTGCGAGGAGAAGATCTCCGCCAGCTTCGTCAGACGGGCGTCGGGCACGCCGACCACGCCGACGTTGGGCTCGATCGTGGCGAACGGGTAGTTGGCCGCCAGCACGTCGTTCTTGGTCAGGGCGTTGAACAGGGTCGACTTGCCGACATTCGGCAGACCGACGATTCCGATCGTGAGCGACACGTTGCGACTTCCCGTAGTCAGAGGGCCAGGGGGCCAGACGGCCAGGGGGCCAGAGGGCTGGCCGATCCCCCAGTTTACGGCGTGCCCGCGGCCGCCCCGGCGGACCTGTCGAACGCACGGTCAAGGTCCTGGCCCCGGCGTGTCCCGCGCCGGATTCGGCACATTAACCGACTTATGTTGGACCGATGGAGCAGCACAGGACTCGTCCACGGCGGAACGGGGCGCGACGCGGGACACCACCCCTCCCGCCGCAGGCGGGCCGCGGCGCACGTCCGGCGGTTCCCGCGCGGGGAGGGACCGGCTCCGGCTCCCGTTCCGGTGCGCCGGCCGAGTCCGGTCGCCCCCCGGGCCTCCCCCGGCCCGCACGTGCTCCGGGAGGGGGCGCTGCGGCTCCGGCGGGCGTCGCGCGCCGTCTGCCCGGTCCCCGGCTGACCGGGCTCGGCTGCGGGCTGTTCAGCATGGCGCTGATGCTGCTGGCCGGCTGGCTCGACCACGCGCTGTTCGGCGCCTCGCCGACGGTGTACGGGGTGCTGTTCCTGCCGGTGTGCCTGCTGACCGCGCTGTGGGTGCGCCGGGCCGAGCCGCTGTCCGCGCCCACCGTCGTACCGATCGCGTTCGCGGTGGGGCTCCTGCCCGTCGCCGACGGTGGCGACGGGTTCGGCTCCCGGCTGATGGGTGTGATCACCGCGCTGGCCACGGAGGTCGGCTGGCTCTATTGCGGGACCTTCGTCGCGGGGCTGGTGGTGCTGATCCGCCGGATCGGCGCGGCGGGCCGATCCGGCGGGCGCGGTCACAGCGGGGGCCGTCTGTAGCCGTGCCGGACGGGCGCGGCGACCTCCCCGGGCTGCCGGGGCCGCCCGGCCCCTTCCGGTGGCTGCCGCGCCGTCCGGCGGCCCCGGTGGCTGCCGCGCCGTCCGGCGGCCCCCCGGGGCCCCCGAGGGGCCCCTGAGGGGCTTCCCCGTCCGGCAGGTCCCCAAGAGGCTTCCCCGGGGGTTTGCCTGAAGGCTCTCCCAACGGCCCCCTAGGAAGCCTGGTGGCTGTCCTTGGCCGCCCGCATCGCCGCCCCCACGATGCCCGCGTTGTTCTGCAGCTGCGCCGGGACGATCTCCGCCTTGATGCCCTCGATGAGGGGCAGGAACTTCTGCGCCTTGCGGCTGACGCCACCGCCGATGACGAACAGCTCCGGCGAGAACAGCATCTCCACGTGGGCGAGGTACTTCTGGACGCGGTGGGCCCACTGCTCCCAGCTGAGGTCGCCGTCCTCCTTGGCCTTGCTGGAGGCGCGCTTCTCCGCGTCGTGGCCGTGCAGCTCCAGATGGCCGAGTTCGGTGTTGGGGACGAGGACGCCGTCGACGAAGAGGGCGCTGCCGATGCCCGTGCCGAACGTCAGCAGGATCACGGTGCCGCTGCGGTCCCGGCCGGCGCCGAACGCGACCTCGGCGACGCCCGCCGCGTCGGCGTCGTTGACGACCGTCACCGGGAGGCCGCCGAGCCGTTCGCTGAACAACGCGCGCGCGTCGACGTCGATCCAGCCCTTGTCGACGTTGGCCGCCGTGCGGATGGTGGATCCGCCGGTGACCACGCCCGGGAAGGTGAGCCCCACCGGTCCCGTCCACCCGAAGTGGTCGACGACCTGCTTCACGCCGTCGGCCACGCTCTCGGGCGTCGCCGGGTGCGGGGTGAGCACCTTGCACCGCTCCTGGGCCAGGTCGCCCTGGTCCAGGTCCACAGGGGCACCCTTGATCCCGGATCCACCGATGTCCACGCCGAAGATCTGCATGGCACCACGTTACGACGACCGACTGACGGTCACCGCCACGGTGCCCTCGTCACGCGGACGCCGCCACGGCCCCGCCGTCCGGTCTCACGCGGACGCCGCCACCACCCCGCCGCGCGGTCTCACGCGGACGCCGCCCCCACGCGCCGCGCGGTCACTGCGCCGACGCGGTCCCCGCGCCGGTCCCGCCGCGCTGGGCGACCAGGGCCGCGGCCTCTTCGCGCAGGTCGCGGCGGAGTTCCTTGGGCAGGGAGAAGGTGATGTGCTCGTCGGCGGCCTTGACGAGTTCGACGTCCCCGTAGCCGCGCTCGGCGAGCCACTCCAGGACCTCCTCGACGAGCACCTCCGGCACGGAGGCGCCCGAGGTGACGCCGACCGTGGTCACGCCCTCCAGCCAGGCCTCGTCGATCTCGCTGGCGAAGTCCACGAGGTACGCCTGGCGCGAGCCGGCGAGCTTGGCGACCTCGACGAGCCGCTTGGAGTTGGAGGAGTTGCGCGAGCCGACCACGATGACGAGGTCCGCCTCGGCGCCCATCTGCTTCACCGCCAGCTGACGGTTCTGCGTGGCGTAGCAGATGTCGTCGCTGGGCGGGGAGATCAGCTGCGGGAACTTCTCCTTCAGGGCGTCGACGGTCTCCATGGTCTCGTCGACGGAGAGGGTGGTCTGCGACAGCCAGACGACCTTGGACGGGTCGCGGACCTCGACCTTGGCGACGTCGGCGGGGCCGTCGACGAGCTGGATGTGGTCGGGGGCCTCGCCGGAGGTGCCGATGACCTCCTCGTGGCCCTCGTGGCCGATCAGCAGGATGTCGTAGTCCTCGCCCGCGAAGCGGACGGCCTCCTTGTGGACCTTGGTGACCAGCGGGCAGGTCGCGTCGATGGTGGCGAGCCTGCCGCGCGCGGCCTCCTCGTGCACGACGGGGGCGACGCCGTGCGCGGAGAACATGACGATGTTGCCCGGCGGGACCTCCTCCGTCCGTTCGACGAAGACGGCGCCCTTCTTCTCCAGGGTCTGCACGACGTACTTGTTGTGGACGATCTCGTGGCGGACGTAGACGGGAGCGCCGTACTGCTCCAGGGCTTTCTCGACGGCGATCACGGCGCGGTCCACTCCCGCGCAGTAGCCCCGGGGGGCGGCGAGCAGGACACGGCGGCCAGGCGAAGCGGTCATGCGTCCCATCGTAAGGCCGCGTCCGGCGGGTCGAAGATCGCCTGTGGACGGTGCGCGCGGGGAGACTGGCGGGTGGGCGGGGACGGGCGGGGCTGTGCGCTCCCCGCGGACGATCGGAGGCACGGATGTCCGACACCGGTACGTCGACGGGCCCGCCCGCCGGGGCGCACGAGCTGCGGCGCAGTCTCGGCTTCCGGGACCTGGTGGTCTACGGGCTGCTGTTCATCGCGCCCATGGCGCCGGTCGGCGTGTTCGGCACGCTGGACGCGAAGTCGCACGGGGCGGTCGCGCTCGTCTACGTCGTCGCGACCGTCGCCATGGCGTTCACCGCGTTCAGCTACGCGCAGATGGTGCGGGTCGTGCCGCAGGCGGGGTCGGTGTTCGCCTACGCGCGCGTGGGGCTCGGGAACGGGGCCGGGTTCGTCGCCGGCTGGATGGCGATGCTCGACTACGTCCTCATCCCGGCCGTGGCCTACCTCTTCTCCGGCATCGCGATGAACGCGCTGGTCCCGGAGGTGTCGCGGTGGGTGTGGACGGCACTGGCGGTGGTCGTCACCACGCTGCTGAACCTGTGGGGGGTGCGGGCCGCGGCCCGGGTGGGCTTCCTGGTGCTGGCGATGGAGATCGTGGTGCTGGCCGTGTTCGTGGTGTCGGCGGTCGTCGTCCTCGCGCGGGACGGCGCGGAGCGGGGCTGGCTGTCGCCGTTCACCGGGGACGGGACGCAGGGGGCGTTCGCGCTGTCGGCGGTGCTGGGGGCGGTGTCGGTGGCCGTGCTGTCGTATCTGGGCTTCGACGCGGTCGCCACGTTCGCGGAGGAGGTCACGGGCGGTTCGGCGAAGGTGGCGCGGGCGCTGCTGTTCTGCCTGGCGATGGCGGGTGTGCTGTTCGTCGCGCAGACGTATCTGGTGGCGCTGCTGGAGCCGGTGACGTCGGCCGGGCTGGCCGCGGAGCCGGGGCGGCAGGGGGCGGCGTTCTACGACGCCGTCGACGTGTCCGTGGGGACCTGGCTGCACGACCTGGTGGCCGTGAGCAAGGCGGTCGGGGCCGCGTTCGCCGCGCTGGCCGGGCAGGCGGCGGCCGGGCGGCTGCTGTTCGCGATGGGGCGGGACCGGCGGCTGCCGGCGGTGCTGGCGCGGACGGACTCCGGCGTGCCGCGGGTGGCGGTGGCCTGCTCGGCCGTGGTGACGCTGGTGGCGGCGGTGTGGGCGGCCCGGCGGGACGACGGGATGGATCACCTGGTGTCGGTGGTGGACGTCGGGGCGCTGACGGCGTTCACGCTGCTGCACGCGAGCGTGGTGGGGTGGTTCGCGGTGCGTCGGGCGGGCGGTCCGGTGGTGTGGTGGCGGCACGTGCTGGTGCCGGTGGCCGGGGCGGCGATCACCGTCGCGGTGATCGTGGAGGCGTCCCGCACGGCACAGGTGGTAGGGGCGGTGTGGCTGGCGGTGGGGCTGGTGGTGCTGGGGGCGCAGCGGGGGCGGAGGACACCGGGCGCCGCCACCGGCTGACCGTCCGCCTCGGCCGCCACCGGCTCACCGCGCACCTCGACCGCCACCGGCTCACCGCGCACCTCGAACGCCACCGGCTCACCGCGCACCTCGAACGCCACCGGCTGACCGGAGGCCTCGGCCGCCACCGGCTCACCGCGCACCTCGAACGCCACCAGCTCACCGCGCACCTCGAACGCCACCGGCTCACCGCGCACCTCGAACGCCACCGGCTGACCGGAGGCCTCGGCCGCCACCGGCTCACCGCGCACCTCGAACGCCACCGGCTCACCGCGCACCTCGGCCGCCACCGGCTCACCGCGCGCTTCGGCCGCCGCCGGACACTGCGGGGGTCCGCGGTGCCGGCGGCCGAGGCGGGCGCCCGATTGTCAGCGGCTGCCACTACTCTCGCGGGCATGGCTGTCAACACGTCCGCCGAGACTCCGCTGCCCGTGGGCGAGGTGTCCCGGCTCATCGGGAGGTGGATCGACCGGCTCGGCGCGGTGTGGGTCGAGGGGCAGATCACCCAGTTGTCGCGGCGCCCGGGTGCGGGCGTCGTCTTCCTGACGCTGCGGGACCCGTCACACGACGTCTCGGTGAGTGTGACGTGCTACCGGCAGGTGTTCGACGCGGTCGCGGACGTCGTCGGCGAGGGCGCTCGGGTCGTCGTGCACGCCAAGCCGGAGTGGTACGCGCCGCGGGGGCAGCTGTCGCTGCGGGCGGTCGAGATACGGCCGGTGGGGGTCGGGGAGCTGCTGGCCCGGCTGGAGCAGCTGAAGAAGTCGCTGGCCGCGGAGGGGCTGTTCGCTCCCGGGCGGAAGAGGCCGCTGCCCTTCCTCCCCCAGCTCGTCGGGCTGGTGTGCGGGCGGGCCTCCGCCGCCGAGCGGGACGTCCTGGAGAACGCCCGGCACCGCTGGCCCGCCGTCCGCTTCGAGGTGCGCAACGTCGCCGTGCAGGGCGTGCACGCCGTGCCGCAGGTCGTGCAGGCCGTCAAGGAGCTGGACGCGCTGGAGGAGGTGGACGTGATCGTCGTGGCGCGCGGGGGCGGGAGCGTGGAGGACCTGCTGCCGTTCTCCGACGAGCAACTGGTGCGGACGGTCGCGGCCTGCCGTACGCCGGTGGTGTCGGCGATCGGCCACGAGCCGGACAACCCGCTGCTGGACCATGTGGCCGACCTGCGGGCCTCGACGCCCACCGACGCGGCGAAGAAGGTCGTGCCGGACGTCGGTGAGGAGCTGGAGCGGGTGCGGATGCTGCGCGGCCGGGCGCGCCGGTGCGCGGAGGCGTTCGTGGAGCGGGAGGAGCGGGGGCTGGCCCACGCGCTGGCGCGGCCGGTGGTCCAGGATCCGCACCGGATGATCGACGAGCGGGCGGATCACCTCGCCTCGCTGGTCGACCGCTCCCGCCGTACCCTCGGCCATCTCCTGGACCGCGCGGAATCCGAGCTGACGCACACCCACGCGCGCGTGGTGGCGCTCTCGCCGGCCGCCACGCTGAAGCGTGGGTACGCGGTGCTCCAGCGGGCCGACGGGCACGTGGTGCGGGATCCGGGCGAGGTGACGGCGGACGAGGCGCTGCGCGCGCGGGTCGCCGCGGGTGAGTTCACGGTACGAGTCGACGATCAGGGGCTGGGTGCATGACGGGCAGGACGGACGAGGCGCTCGGGTACGAGCAGGCGCGCGACGAGCTGATCGAGGTCGTACGCCGCCTGGAGGCGGGGGGGACGACCCTGGAGGAGTCCCTCGCCCTGTGGGAGCGCGGGGAGGAGCTGGCCAGGGTGTGCCGGCGCTGGCTGGAGGGCGCGCGGGCACGGCTGGACGCGGCGCTCGCGGAGGAGGGGGAGGCGGAGGAGGAGGGGTGACACGGTGGACGGCTGTGAGGGCGGTCACCCCGCCCCACCGCTAGTTGAAGCTTGAACTTCCATGGCGTACGGTCGATCACGTCAGCCGGTCCGGTGCACCCGGGTCCGGACGCGCACCCCAGGGAAGTCCACGCATGTCTCTCGCTCTTGACCCCGCCGCCCAGGACCTGCTGTTCCGCGAGGCCCGCACCGCGAACACCTTCACCGACGAGCCGGTGACCGACGAGCAGGTGCAGGCGATCTACGACCTGGTCAAGTACGGGCCGACCGCCTTCAACCAGACCCCGCTGCGCATCACCCTGGTCCGCTCCCCCGAGGCCCGCGAGCGCCTGGTCCAGCACCTGGCCGAGGGCAACCAGGCCAAGACCGCCGCCGCGCCGCTGGTCGCGATCCTCTCCGCGGACAACGAGTTCCACGAGGAGCTGCCGCAGCTCCTCCCGCACTTCCCGCAGGCCAAGGACCTCTTCTTCAGCGAGCGTCCGGCCCGTGAGGGCGCCGCCCTGCTGAACGCCGCCCTCCAGGCCGCCTACTTCATCATCGGCGTCCGCGCCGCCGGCCTGGCCGCCGGCCCGATGACCGGTCTGGACTTCGAGGGCCTCCGCAAGGAGTTCCTGGACGACGACCACACCCCGCTGATGGTCGTCAACATCGGCAAGCCGGGCGAGGACGCCTGGTTCCCGCGCTCCCCGCGGCTGGCGTACGAGCAGGTCGTGACCACGGTCTGACAGCTCGAGCACGGCATGACCGAGGCCCCCGGCGATCGCCGGGGGCCTCGGTCGTCGGTCACGCCGGGCGGCGCGGCGCGCTCACCAGGAGGGCGGTACGTCCGGCAGGCGGCGCGGCGCGCTCACCCCGTCACCGATGACGTCTGCGACGACTCCGTCTCCAGCGACTCCGCGAACTGCGCCAGCTTGGCCCACGACGCCGTGCCGGCCACCACCGTCGTCGATCCGTCGGCGCTCTCCACGACGAGGGCGTCGTAGCGGCCCTCGGTGTAGCGGGTCCAGGTGCGGCCGGCGAGCTGCTCCGTCCTCTCCGCCCGTCGGCCGCCCTGCGTCGCCTCGTCGATGAACGTGGACGGCTTCTGAGTGGACTGCTCGACCTGGACGTACTCCCCGTCGGGCGTGTGGAAGCCCAGGTGCCAGGAGTCGTACTGGGTGCCGTCGAAACGCACGGAGGTAGCCTTCCAGGTGGACGGCAGGCCCTCCGGCGCGGCGATCGGGTAGGAGGCCGCGCGACGTGCCGTGAGCAGCTCCACGCGGTAGTCGACGCGCTGGACGTCGGGAGCGTGGTCGTCGTGCGGGATGAAGAGGTACATCACCAGGCCTGCGATCATGATCACTCCCAGGGAGAGCACCATGTCCCGGACCGTCTGCATCTTGCCTTTCGAACCTGCCACGCCCCCTATCGTCGCAGGTGCCCGGTGCGCTCATCCGTGGGGTCCCCTGCTCATTTTGTCGGACTGACGATAGAGTCGGGTTTCGAACCCTCATCCGGCCGTCGTCGTATCAGAAAGGTGCGCTCCGATGACCGAGCACCATCATCTGCCGTCCGAACTCGATGTCCCCTCCGAGGCTCCCGACCGCAACCTCGCTCTGGAACTCGTCCGGGTGACCGAAGCGGCAGCGATGGCCGCGGGTCGCTGGGTCGGGCGCGGCGACAAGAACGGCGCCGACGGTGCCGCGGTGCGCGCGATGCGGACCCTCGTCTCCACCGTCTCGATGAACGGCGTGGTCGTCATCGGCGAGGGCGAGAAGGACGAGGCGCCGATGCTCTTCAACGGCGAGCGCGTCGGCGACGGCACCGGGCCGGAGGTGGACATCGCCGTCGACCCGATCGACGGCACCACGCTGACGGCCAAGGGCATGCCGAACGCGATCGCCGTCCTCGCCGCCACCGAGCGCGGCGCGATGTTCGACCCGTCCGCGGTGTTCTACATGGACAAGCTGGTCACCGGCCCGGAGGCCGCCGAGTTCGTCGACATCGACGCACCCGTGGAGGTCAACATCCGCCGGGTCGCCAAGGCCAAGCGGGCCACGCCGGAGGACGTCACCGTCGTCATCCTGGACCGGCCCCGGCACGAGGGGATCATCAAGGAGATCCGGGACACCGGCGCACGCATCAAGCTGATCTCGGACGGTGACGTGGCCGGCTCGATCCTGGCGCTGCGCGAGGGCACCGGCATCGACCTGCTGCTCGGCATCGGCGGCACCCCCGAGGGCATCATCTCGGCGTGTGCCGTGAAGTGCCTGGGCGGCACCATCCAGGGCAAGCTGTGGCCCAAGGACGACGAGGAGCGGCAGCGGGCGATCGACGCGGGGCACGACCTGGACCGCGTGCTGACGACCGAGGACCTGGTGAAGGGCGAGAACGTCTTCTTCGTCGCCACCGGGATCACCGACGGCGAGCTGCTGCGCGGGGTGCGCTACCGCTCGGAGACCGCGACGACCGACTCGATCGTGATGCGGTCGAAGTCGGGGACGGTGCGGCGGATCGACTCCGAGCACCGGCTGAGCAAGCTGCGGGCCTACAGCGCGATCGACTTCGACCGCGCGAAGTAGGTGGCCTGCGGGAGGGCCTGAACGAGCGTGACGGCCCGTCCCGGACGAGAGGGGCGCCCCCGGTGCGGAGGGGGCGCCCCCTGTCGATGTGCGTCAGCCGGCCGCCGCTATGCGGTCGGTGGCCCTGGCCGCCTTCTTCAGCTCCATGTCTCGGCGCCGACGGCGCGCGAGGACCACCCGGCGCTCGGCGGCGGTGAGGCCGCCCCAGACGCCGTACGGCTCGGGCTGGAGCAGGGCGTGCTCGCGGCACTCGACCATCACGGGACAGCGGGCGCAGACCCGCTTGGCGGCCTCCTCGCGGGAGAGCCGTGCGGCGGTGGGCTCCTTGGAGGGGGCGAAGAACAGGCCTGCCTCGTCGCGCCGGCACACGGCCTCGGTGTGCCACGGAGCGTCTTGGTCCCTGTCCCGCGCCGGCACCCGCTGGGCCGGAACGGCGGCGACCTGCAGGGACGAATGCGGCGGTTGCAGCACGGTCTACTCCTGACGACGGCTTCGCGAGCGAGAGACGATGCAGCAAGGCCTACCCGCTGTGCGCGCGCCTATGCACTGGGTTCCGAACCGCCGGACCGGGCCCCGCGCCGGAAACCAGGCCTCGCGCGCGCCCCCGCCAGGGACCGGTGTTCACCAGCCCCGCCGGCCCATTCGCCGGCCCATCCGCCGGCCCACCCGCTGGTCCGTCCGCCGGTCCACCCGCCGGCCGGCCCCGCCGATCCGCTCCTCGGCCCGCCCCCTCGGCCCGCCCTGCCGGCCCGCCCGCCGGTTCGCGACCGTCAACGGTCCAGATGCCTGCGCACACTCCGGTCGACCGCGCGGTGCACCTTGTCGAGGATGTCCGCGACGACCCGCCCGCGCCTGGGCCGGCCCTCGATGTGGCCGAGGACGGCCCACCCCTCGACGTGGACGACCGGCGCGTCGGGATCGGCGGAGTCGAGCGTGTCGACCTCGAAGGTGCCGAGGACGCCGCCGCCGGTGCCGAACAGCGAGACGTTCTCCGGGACGCGGACCTCGACGTTGCCGAAGACCGAGAACGCCTTGACGACGACGTGCCGGTACTCGAACAGCGCCTCGCTCAGGTCGATCTCGACGCTGCCGAAGACCGCGTACGCGTGGATGCGGCGGCCGACCCGCCAACGGCCCCTGCGGACACTGCTGCTGAAGACGGCGACCAGGTTGTCGTCCGGGTCGGCCGGGAGCGCGCCGGGCGGCGGACGGTGCGGGGCGGGGGTGTACGGCGGGGCGTGCCGGTGGTGGGCGGCGGGCAGGTCCCTGATGAACCCGTCCAGTTCACCGACCGTCCTGGCGGCCAGCACGCCCTCGACGCGCTCGGCGTGCTCGTCGGCGGTGAGGCGTCCCTCCGCGAGGGCCTCGCGCAGGATGTCGGCGATGCGGTCACGGTCGGCGTCCGAGGCGCGCAGCTCGGCAACGGAGGCACGCGGGTCGGCGCCGGGGGCACGGGGGGCGGTCCGCTTCTGAAGGTCCACCACAGCAGCGTACCGAGACACGATAGATCGCGACAGTCCCCGTCGAGGCCGAACTGAGCCTTACCTCACAAGCTCACCGCCGACGGCAGGTTCTACGCTGGTGGACGCTGCCGAAGGAGGCCAGCCGTCGTGCTCTGGAAACCGGCCGCACGCGTCAGTCGAGTGAGGAATGGGCGAGATGCCTGAGTTCGCGTACACCGATCTGCTCCCCATGGGAGAGGACACCACCCCGTACCGGCTGGTGACCTCCGAGGGTGTCTCCACCTTCGAGGCCGACGGGCGGACCTTCCTCAAGGTGGAGCCGGAGGCGCTGCGCAAGCTGGCCGAGGAGGCGATCCACGACATCCAGCACTACCTGCGCCCGGCCCACCTCGCGCAGCTGCGCCGGATCATCGACGACCCGGAGGCGTCGGGCAACGACAAGTTCGTCGCCCTCGACCTGCTGAAGAACGCCAACATCGCCGCGGCGGGCGTGCTGCCGATGTGCCAGGACACCGGCACGGCGATCGTCATGGGCAAGCGCGGGCAGAACGTGCTCACGCAGGGGCGGGACGAGGAGGCGCTCTCCCGCGGCATCTACGACGCGTACACGAAGCTGAACCTCCGCTACTCCCAGATGGCTCCCGTCACCATGTGGGAGGAGAAGAACACCGGCTCCAACCTGCCGGCCCAGATCGAGCTGTACGCCACGGACGGCGGCGCCTACAAGTTCCTGATCATGGCGAAGGGCGGCGGCTCCGCCAACAAGTCCTTCCTGTACCAGGAGACGAAGGCCGTCCTGAACGAGGCCTCCATGATGAAGTTCCTGGAGGAGAAGATCCGTTCGCTCGGTACGGCCGCCTGCCCGCCGTACCACCTGGCGATCGTGGTCGGCGGCACGAGCGCCGAGTACGCCCTGAAGACCGCGAAGTACGCCTCCGCGCACTACCTGGACGAGATCCCGGCCGAGGGCTCGCCGCTCGGGCACGGCTTCCGCGACAAGGAGCTGGAGGAGAAGGTCTTCGAGCTGACGCAGAAGATCGGCATCGGCGCGCAGTTCGGCGGCAAGTACTTCTGCCACGACGTGCGCGTGGTGCGGCTGCCGCGCCACGGCGCCTCCTGCCCGGTGGCCATCGCCGTCTCCTGCTCGGCCGACCGGCAGGCCGTCGCGAAGATCACCGCGGAGGGCGTCTTCCTGGAGCAGCTGGAGACGGACCCGGCGCGCTTCCTGCCCGACACCACCGACGAGCACCTCGAACAGGACGGCGACGTCGTCCGGATCGACCTGAACCAGCCGATGGACGACATCCTCGCCGAGCTGACCAAGTACCCGGTCAAGACCCGGCTGTCGCTGTCCGGTCCGCTGGTCGTGGCGCGTGACATCGCGCACGCCAAGATCAAGGAGCGGCTGGACGCGGGTGAGGAGATGCCGCAGTACCTGAAGGACCACCCGGTGTACTACGCGGGTCCGGCGAAGACCCCGGAGGGGTACGCCTCCGGTTCCTTCGGTCCGACGACGGCCGGCCGCATGGACTCCTACGTCGAGCAGTTCCAGGCGGCGGGCGGCTCCAAGGTGATGCTGGCCAAGGGCAACCGCTCGCAGCAGGTCACCGACGCGTGCGGCGCGCACGGCGGGTTCTACCTCGGCTCGATCGGTGGGCCCGCGGCGCGGCTGGCCCAGGACTGCATCAAGAAGGTCGAGGTCGTCGAGTACGAGGAGCTCGGCATGGAGGCCGTCTGGAAGATCGAGGTCGAGGACTTCCCGGCGTTCGTCGTCGTCGACGACAAGGGCAACGACTTCTTCAAGGACCCGGCGCCCGCGCCGACGTTCACGTCGATCCCGGTGCGGGGGCCGGGGCTGGCGTAGCACCGCGTACGGCGGGGGCGGCGGGGGCGGCGGGGGTTTCTTCGCCCCCGCCGCCCCTTCCCTTCCCGTCCCCGGGGGCTGCCGCCCCCGGCCCCCCGCTTCGGCCCTGAAGGGGCCTCGTCCTCAAACGCCGGACGGGCTGTTTGAGCGCCCCCGATCAGCCCACTCCCGGAACAACCGCGCCCGCCCCCACGCTGAACCCGGTATGAGCGACTACCGCATCGAGCACGACTCCATGGGCGAGGTCCGCGTCCCCGCGCACGCGAAGTGGCGGGCCCAGACACAGCGGGCCGTGGAGAACTTCCCCGTCTCCGGGCAGCGCCTGGAGCGCGCGCACATCGAGGCCCTCGCGAGGATCAAGGGCGCCGCCGCCAAGGTCAACGCCGAACTGGGGGTGCTCGACAAGGAGATCGCCGAGGCGATCCAGGAGGCGGCCGCCGAGGTGGCCGAGGGCCGGTGGGACGAGCACTTCCCGGTGGACGTGTTCCAGACCGGGTCGGGGACCTCGTCCAACATGAACACCAACGAGGTCGTCGCGACGCTGGCGGCCGAGCGCCTGGGCCGGGACGTCCACCCCAACGACCACGTCAACGCCTCGCAGTCCTCCAACGACGTCTTCCCCTCCTCCCTCCACATCGCCGCCACCGCCGCCGTCACCCGCGACCTGATCCCGGCCCTGGAGCACCTGGCCGCCGCGCTGGAGCGGAAGGCCGGGGAGTTCGCCGACGTGGTGAAGTCCGGGCGGACCCACCTCATGGACGCCACCCCGGTGACGCTGGGCCAGGAGTTCGGCGGGTACGCCGCCCAGATGCGGTACGGCGTCGAGCGGCTGCGGGCCTCGCTCCCCCGGCTGGCCGAACTGCCGCTCGGCGGCACCGCCGTCGGCACCGGCATCAACACGCCCCCCGGCTTCTCCGCCGCCGTCATCCAGGAGGTCGCCCGGGTCACCGGGCTGCCGCTGACCGAGGCCCGCGACCACTTCGAGGCACAGGGCGCGCGGGACGGCGTCGTCGAGACCAGCGGGCAGCTCAGGACCATCGCCGTGGGACTGACGAAGATCGCCAACGATCTGCGGTGGATGGCCTCGGGGCCGCGTACCGGACTGGCCGAGATCTCCCTGCCCGACCTCCAGCCCGGCTCCTCGATCATGCCCGGCAAGGTCAACCCGGTGATCCCGGAGGCCGTGCTGATGGTCGCCGCGCAGATCACCGGGAACGACGCCACGGTCGCCGCGGCGGGCGCCGCCGGCAACTTCGAGCTCAACGTCATGCTGCCGGTCATCGCGAAGAACGTGCTGGAGTCGGTCCGGCTGCTCGCCAACGTCTCCCGGCTGCTCGCCGACCGGACGGTCGACGGCATCGTCGCCCACCGCGAACGGGCCCGCGAGTACGCCGAGTCGTCGCCGTCCGTCGTCACCCCGCTCAACCGGTACATCGGCTACGAGGAGGCCGCGAAGGTCGCCAAGAAGGCGCTGGCGGAGCGGCGGACCATCCGGGAGGCGGTCCTGGAGGGCGGGTACGTCGAGCGCGGCGACCTGACGCTGGAACAGCTCGACGAGGCGCTCGATGTCCTGCGGATGACACGTCCGTGACGTTTCGCGCCCGGCGCGAGAACCGTGACGCGCGCCGCAGCGTCGTATGCCCATGGCACCTAATATCTGTGCATGGCAGACGGCGGAGCGGTGAGACACGTGGGAACGGGCGGTGCGGCGGCCTTCTGGGAGCCGGGTGACCAGATCCTGTGGCGCTACCGGGAGAACGGCGGCGAGCGCTTACACATCGCCCGGCCCGTGACCGTCGTCCGCGACGACGAGGACGTGCTCGCCGTGTGGCTCGCCCCCGGCACCGAGTGCGTCAAGCCCGTCCTCGCGGACGGCACCCCGCCGCACCAGGAACCGCTGCACAGCCGGTACGTCAAGCCGCGCAGCGTGGTGCTCGACCGCTGGTTCGGCACGGGCGTGCTGAAGCTGGCCCGGCCCGGCGAGCCCTGGTCGGTGTGGCTGTTCTGGGAGCCGGGCTGGCAGTTCAAGAACTGGTACGTCAACCTCGAGGAACCGATGGCCCGCTGGGACGGCGGCGTCGACTCCGAGGACCACTTCCTGGACATCTGCGTCTATGAGGACCGGACCTGGGAGTGGCGCGACGAGGACGAGTTCGCGCAGGCCCAGCAGGACGGCCTGATGGACGCGGCGGCGGCCGGTCGGGTGCGGGAGGCGGGCCGGGCCGCCGTGGCGGCGATCCGCGCCTGGGGGCCGCCGTTCGACGAGGGCTGGCAGCACTGGCGCCCGGATCCGTCCTGGGCCGTACCGTTGCTGCCGGAGGACTGGGACCGCGTGCCCGCGCGCCTGTCCACATGAGACCCTTGCTGCGCCCCCGGGCAACAAACGTAGGATCGTCCTCCGCAAGCGCAGCACAGAGCAACTCCCGGATCAGACGCCCGGTCTGACCGAACGTCACCGAGGGGCGGCAGGACGTGAGCGAGGGGTACGAGGGCAACACCGGCAGGGCCTTCGACGTGGGCCCTTGGGGCCGTGCCCGATCCACCGGTGACACAGGAACAGCCTCTGACCACGCGGGAATTCCGTTCCGGGGACATGTGTTCCGGGTATCGGGTTCTTCGCGGGACCGACTGCGCGCGCGGCGCGCAGCCCCGGACGGACGGATTCGACACGCGTGACGGAGCAGCCCACCTCCTACGAACGCCCCCAGGGCGTCGACCCCACGGACCCTCGCGGGGCGCTGTTGCGTGCCCAGGCCTCGGCGCCGGGCTCCGCCGCCTTACCGTCCGCCACCGCCCAGGGCCGCACCGAGGACACCCCGGGGGCCGCGCCGCGCGGCCAGGGGACGGGGTCGGCCCCGGCCGGCTCCGAGCACTCCCAGCCCGCGGCCGCCGAGCCGCTGGGCGTGTC
This sequence comes from Streptomyces sp. NPDC088812, assembly GCF_044750285.1. Taxonomy (NCBI): domain Bacteria; kingdom Bacillati; phylum Actinomycetota; class Actinomycetes; order Kitasatosporales; family Streptomycetaceae; genus Streptomyces; species Streptomyces sp. NPDC088812. The sequence continues at coordinate 28,877 of NZ_JBIVJP010000035.1, forward strand.
GTCCGCGGGGGTGGAGCCGGGCGTGGAGGAGCACCGGCCGCGGCCCGCGCCCGAGTCCATCCCGGTCCAGCCGGGCGCCCAGACCCGGTCCGAGCCCGGCCCCGACGGGCAGGAGCGCCGCACCGGCCAGGCGCCGGCTCCGGGCCGGCCCACGCCGATGCGGCGGGACGGGGACCGGCTGCGCTTCGTGGGCGCGGCCACCCGGCGGATCGCCCGGGGCCTGGACCTGGACGAGATCGTGATGGGGCTGTGCCGGGCCACCGTGCCGACGTTCTCCGACGCGATCCTCGTCTACCTGCGCGACCCCCTGCCGGTGGGCGACGAACGGCCCGTCGCGGACCGGGTCGTGCTGCGGCTGCGGCGCACCGACCGCATCCCCGAGGAGCGCGACACCGAGACCGGGTTCGCCGCGCTCGGCCTGCCGCCCCCGGAGGCACCGGAGCTGTCGGAGCTGTCGGCGGCGATCGCGGAGCTGTGCGAGGTGCGGCCCGGCGGCGCGCTGGCGGAGGTGCTGCGTGGTGTGCGCCCGGTCTTCGCCGATCATCCGGCCGCGCGCGCCGCCCTCCCGGAACTGCTCGGCGAGGACAGCCAGTTGGACGTGCCGGACGGCCAGCGGGCGATCCTGGCCCCGCTGCGCGGCCGGCGCCGGGTGATCGGGGCGGCGGTGTTCATCCGCCGCCCGGACCGCATCCCCTTCGAGAACGACGACCTGCTGGTCGCCGCCCAGCTCGCCACGCACAGCGCCCTCGGCATCGACAAGGCGGTGCTGTACGACCGTGAGGCGTACATCGCCGACGAGCTCCAGCGCACGATGCTGCCGGAGACCCTGCCGCGCCCCACGGGCGTCCGGCTGGCCTCCCGCTACCTGCCCGCCGCGGAGACCGCGCGGGTCGGCGGCGACTGGTACGACGCGATCCCGCTGCCGGGCAGCCGGGTGGCGCTGGTGGTGGGCGACGTCATGGGTCACTCCATGACGTCGGCCGCGATCATGGGCCAGCTGCGGACCACGGCGCAGACGCTCGCCGGGCTCGACCTGCCGCCGCAGGAGGTGCTGCACCACCTGGACGAGCAGGCACAGCGCCTGGGCACCGACCGCATGGCGACCTGCCTGTACGCCGTCTACGACCCGGTCTCGCACCGCATCACCATCGCCAACGCCGGCCATCCGCCGCCCGTGCTGCTGCACCTGGGCGGACGGGCCGAGGTGCTGCGGGTGCCGCCGGGCGCGCCGATCGGGGTGGGCGGCGTCGACTTCGAGGCCGTGGAGCTGGACGCGCCCGCCGGGGCGACGCTCCTGCTGTACACCGACGGCCTGGTCGAGTCCCGGCTGCGGGACGTGGCGACCGGCATAGAGCAACTGCGCGAGAAGCTCGCGGTGACCGCCCAGCTCACCGGGCCGGACCATCCGCCGCCCCTGGAAGCGCTGTGCGACGAGGTGCTCGACATGCTCGGTCCGGGCGACCGGGACGACGACATCGCGCTGCTCGCCGCGCGTTTCGACGGGATCGCACCGAACGACGTGGCGTACTGGTACCTGGAACCGGAGGACGCCGCGCCGGGCCGGGCGCGGCGGCTGGCCCGTCGGGCGCTGGCCCGCTGGGGGCTGGAGGAGCTGTCCGACTCCGTCGAGCTGCTGGTGAGCGAGGTGGTCACCAACGCGGTGCGGTACGCCACCCGGCCGGTGACGCTGCGGCTGCTCCGTACCGATGTGCTGCGATGCGAGGTCGGGGACGACGTGCCGCAGCTGCCGCGGCTGCGGCAGGCCCGCGCCACGGACGAGGGCGGCCGGGGCCTGTTCCTCGTCAACCGGCTGGCCCGGCGCTGGGGAGCGACCCGGCTGAGCACCGGCAAGGTGGTCTGGTTCGAGCTCAACCACGGTTAGACGGTGTGCCGCGGCAGGGCGCCCGATGATCACCGGGCGCCCTGCCGTCACCGAACCGTCCACCACCGAACCGTCCACCACCGGACGGTCCGCCACCGGACGGTCCGCCACCGGACCGTCCGCTACTGGCCCGTCCGCTACTGGCCCATCTGCTCGAACGGGTTCTCGGATTCCTCCGTCTCGGACTCCTCCGCCGTCGGCGACTCCGACGGCTCCTCCGTGGTCGCCTCTTCCGAGGGTTCCTCCGTGGTCGGCTCCTCGGACGGGGTCGCGCTCTCGGCGGGCGCACTGGACGTCGGGGCCTCGCTGCTCGGCTCCTCCGTCGGCTCCGGGGACTCCGACGGGGACGGCTCGGCCGTCACGGTCGGCTGGACCGCGGCGCCCTGGTCGGTCTCCAGGTCGAACTTGGTGACCTTGGTGGAGACGCCGAAGGTGTACGCCGCCCAGATCTGCGCCGGGTAGCCACCACCGTTGATGCGGCCCTTGCCGGGGATCAGGCCGGTCGCGCCGGTCAGGCTGACCTGGGGGTGCGGGGACTTGGCGGACTCGCCGAACAGGCCGACGGAGGTGACCAGGTCGGGGGTGTAGGCGGTGAACCAGGCCGACAGGTTGTTGTCGGAGGTGCCCGTCTTGCCCGCGACCTTCTGGCCGTTGCGCTCGGGGTTGTCCCGTACGGACGTCTGGGCCGTACCGTCGTCGACCACGCCGGTCAGGACCGAGGTGACCGTGTCGGCGGCCTCGCGGCTGATGACCTGCTCGCCGATGGGGTCGGAGAGCTCCACCTCGTGGGCGCTGTTCTCCACCGACTTGATGACGGCCGGGGTGACCTTCTTGCCGTGGTTGTCGAGGGTCGCGTAGACGCCGGCCATCTGGAGGGGGCTCGCGCCCATGGTGCCCAGGGTCTGCGCGGGCACGGCCTTCAGGCCCTCGGTGTCCATGCCGAGGTCACTGGCGGTCTGGAGCACCTTGTCCATGCCGACGTCGACGCCCATCTGCGCGAAGGCGGAGTTGATGGACTTGTTCATCGCCGTCTGGACGGTGACGTCGCCGTAGTCGACGTCGTCCTCGTTCTCCGGGGCGAAGCCGATGTCGCTGCCGACGACGGGGCGCTTGCTGGTGCCGTCGTAGAGGGTGTCGGCGGTGATCTCCTCGCCGTCCTGGGTCTGGGCCGCCTGGTCCAGGGCCGCGGCGAGGATCACCGGCTTGAAGGTGGAGGCGGGCTGGTAGTCGGCCCGGGTGGCGTTGTTCGTGTAGTGCTTGACGTAGTCGACCCCGCCGTACATGGCCACGACCGCGCCCGTTTTCGGGTTCACGGATACGGCACCGGCCTGCACATCGCCGTCGACCGAGCGCTTCTTCGCGTCCAGTTTGCTGGTCAGCTGCTCCTCGACGGAGGTCTCCAGCGCCTTCTGCTTCCTCTTCTCGATGTTGAGCGTGATATTCCAGCCGCCGGCCCTGACCATCGTCAGGGCGTCATTGATGTTCTCGGCGCTGCCCTGGGCGACCAGTTGTCTTGCCAGCTCATTGTTGGCTGCGTCCACCAGGTAGCCGACCTGGCCCTCCATCCCGGGGGCGGCCTTGGGTTCCTCGGGCACCGGGAACTTCAGGGCGTCCCGCTCGGACTGGTCGAGCCAGTCCTCCTCGACCATGTTGTCCAGGACGTAGTTCCAGCGCTGCTGGACCAGCTTCTTGCCGGTGTCGGAGGCGACGGCCCAGTCGTACTGGCTGGGGGCCTGGAGCAGTGCGGCGAGGTAGGCGCCCTGGGCGACGGTGAGCTGGTCGGCGTCGACGCGGTAGTAGGCCTGGGCGGCGGCCTGGATGCCGTAGGCGCCGCGGCCGTAGTAGCTGGTGTTGATGTAGCCGGCGAGGATGTAGTCCTTGGACTTCTCCCGGTCCAGCTTCAGCGAGATGACCAGTTCGTTCAGCTTGCGCGTGACGGTCTGTTCCTGCGTCAGGTAGTAGTTCTTGACGTACTGCTGGGTGATCGTCGAACCGCCCTGGGCGCCCTTGCCCATGACCGTGTTGAGCAGACCGCGGGCGGTGCCCTTCAGGTCGACGCCGGCGTCCTGGTAGAAGGACTTGTTCTCGGCGGCGACGAAGGTGCGCTGGACGGCCTTGGGGACCTCGGAGAGGTCGACGTTCTCCCGGTTGAGCTCGCCGTCGCGGGTCAGCAGGGTGCCGTCGCTGTAGTTGTAGACGTTGCTCTGCAACTGGGCGGCCGCGTTGCCCTCGGGGATCGGCGTCGTCAGGTACAGCACGACGAACGCGCCGATGCCCAGCAGACAGACGCCGAGGAACGTGCCGATCACCTTCTTCCAGGTGAAGAGCCGGCGTATGCGGCCCTTGTCGCCGCCTTTGGCGCCCTTCCTGGCGCTCCGGCGGGCCGCCGCGCGTCCGCCGGCCGCGACGCCGGTGGCCGCCTGGGCCGTCGGCACCGACTCCTCGCGCGGCTCCGGGGCCGCCCCCGGCGAACGGTCCCTGGGCGCTGTGCGGCGGCCACCGCGCTGTCGCGCTCGTCTCTCGTCCGCTCGTCCCATGAGTCCGCTCGCTCCGCTTCCTGTTCGGCAGTCGCACCCGTGCCCGGAGGCAGGTCAGCTCAGAAAGCTAACACCGCTCTCTGTGACAAAGGGGGCCCGATCCGGCCGGGCCCGGGCGTGAGAATCAGCACCCCCCGCGGTGGAACCGGCACACCGTTCCACCGGAAACGACGAACGACGGGGTCCCAGGGTTGCCATCCCGCAATAAAGTGCTATCACTTAGATAGAAGGCCTCGGGCAGAAGGCCGGAGAGAGCAGAGCCAGTTCGCGAGGCAGTGCTCGCGAGAACGGGGGACCCCTATGTCCACGCACGACCCGCAGATCCCGGCGCCCGCCGCGCCCGTCCCATCCGAGCTCGACGTGCCGGAGATGCCCGCCCCGCGCGTGCGGGAGTTCCCCGCACGGAGCGTGGGGGGCGGGCTCGCGCTGCTGACGGGGCTGGCCGGGCTGCTGGCCGGCGGCGGCCTGATCTCGGCCGGCGCGGCGGTGGCGGCGACCGCCGGCAAGGCCGTCCTGATCACCGCGGGCGTCCTCGTCGCCCTCGCCTCGCTCATCGCCGTGTGCGGGCTGAACATGGTGGCCCCGGGCGAGGCCCGCGTGGTGCAGCTCTTCGGGCGGTACCGCGGGACCATCCGCGAGGACGGCCTGCGCTGGGTGAACCCCTTCACCTCCCGCACGAAGATCTCCACCCGGGTCCGCAACCACGAGACCGCGGTCCTGAAGGTCAACGACGCCTACGGCAACCCGATCGAGCTCGCCGCGGTCGTGGTGTGGAAGGTCCAGGACACCGCCCAGGCGACCTTCGAGGTGGACGACTACTTCGAGTTCGTCTCCACCCAGACCGAGGCCGCCGTCCGGCACATCGCCATCGAGTACCCGTACGACGCCCATGACGTGGACGGGCTCTCGCTGCGCGGCAACGCCGAGGAGATCACCGAGAAGCTGGCGGCGGAGCTGCGCGTGCGGGTGGAGGCCGCCGGTGTGCAGATCATCGAGTCCCGCTTCACCCACCTCGCCTACGCCCCGGAGATCGCCTCCGCGATGCTCCAGCGGCAGCAGGCGGGCGCGGTGGTCGCGGCGCGGCGGCAGATCGTGGACGGCGCGGTCGGCATGGTCGAGGACGCGCTCAGCCGGATCGCCGAGCGGGACATCGTGGAACTGGACGACGAACGGAAGGCGACGATGGTGTCGAATCTGCTGGTGGTGCTCTGCGGGGACCGGGCACCGCAGCCCGTGCTCAACACCGGGTCCCTCTACCAGTGACGGATCCCGCCGGGGGCGGTGCCCCGCAGCGTCGGCCGCGGCAGCGCAAGCAGGTGCTGCTGCGGCTCGACCCGTCGGTCCACGACGCGCTGGCCCGGTGGGCGTCGGACGAGCTGCGGTCGGCGAACGCCCAGATCGAGTTCCTGCTGCGCAAGGCGTTGAAGGAGGCGGGGAGGCTGCCGGGCGAGGCCGGCCCCCTCCCGCGTCGCGGACGGCCGCCCAAAGACTCCGCGCCCCGGCCCCCGTCGCCCTGAGAACGGGTGCAGACGCCCCGCGGAGCGGCCGCGGACTTCCCGAGGAGCAGCCGCCGACTTCCCGAGAAGCGACCGTTGACTTCCCGAGGAGCAGCCGCCGACTTCCCGAAGAGCAGCCGCCGACTTCCCGAGGAGCGACCGTCGACTTCCTGCGGAGCGGCCGTCGTCGCCCCGAGCGCGGCCACCGCGGCCCGGCCGGTGACCCGCCGGCGCTGTAGCAGATCTGTGACAATCGGCCCCCACCTGCACACTCCCCAACGCCTCCCCACCGTCCCGGACTTCACGTATACACACCGCGTATACACCGTGTGTACAGTCGCTGCCATGTCCATCGGTCACACCCTTCTGGGACTCCTGGAGTCCGGGCCCCGCCACGGCTACGACCTCAAGCGGGCCTTCGACGAGAAATTCGGTCACGACCGGCCGCTGCACTACGGCCAGGTCTACTCGACGATGTCCCGGCTGCTGAAGAACGGGCTCGTGGAAGTCGACGGCGTCGAGCCGGGCGGCGGCCCGGAACGGAAGCGGTACGCCGTCACCGACGCCGGCGTCACCGACCTCGCCCGCTGGCTCGCCACGCCCGAGAAACCCGAGCCGTACCTCCAGTCGACGCTGTACACCAAGGTCGTCCTGGCGCTGCTCACCCACCGCGACGCGGCCGAGATCCTCGACACCCAGCGCGCCGAGCACCTGCGCGGCATGCGCATCCTGACCGACCGCAAGCGCCGGGGCGATCTCGCCGACCAGCTGATCTGCGACCACGCCCTGTTCCACCTCGAGGCCGACCTGCGCTGGCTGGAGCTGACCGCCGCGCGCCTCGACAGGCTGCGCCGGGCGGTGACGTCATGAGCGCCCCCGCCGGCTCCCTGCTCGCCGCCGAGGACCTGCGCAAGGCCTACGGTCCGACCCTCGCCCTGGACGGCGCCGACTTCTCCGTCCACCCCGGCGAGGTCGTCGCCGTCATGGGCCCGTCCGGGTCCGGCAAGTCCACGCTGCTGCACTGCCTCGCCGGGATCGTCACCCCCGACTCGGGCTCGATCACGTACGACGGGCAGGAGCTCACCGCCCTGGGCGACGCCCGGCGCAGCGCGCTGCGCCGCTCGGAGTTCGGGTTCGTGTTCCAGTTCGGGCAGCTGGTGCCGGAGCTGACCTGCGTGGAGAACGTGGCGCTGCCGCTCCGGCTGAACGGCACCCCGCGCAAGCAGGCCGAGCGGACCGCGCTGACCTGGATGGAACGGCTGGAGGTCGACGACCTGGCCGGCAAACGGCCCGGTGAGGTGTCCGGCGGGCAGGGGCAGCGGGTCGCGGTGGCGCGCTCGCTGGTCACCGGCCCGCGGGTGGTGTTCGCCGACGAGCCGACCGGCGCGCTGGACTCCCTCAACGGCGAGCGCGTGATGGAGCTGCTCACCGAGGCCGCCCGGTCCGCGAACACGGCCGTCGTCCTGGTCACCCACGAGGCGCGGGTGGCCGCCTGGTCCAACCGCGAGATCGTCGTACGGGACGGGAAGTCCCGGGACATGGAGCGGATCGTATGAACCTGCCGCGGTGGCCTCGTGACCTGGGGCTGGGGGTCCGGTTCGCCCTGGCCGGCGGGCGGGAGAGCTGGGTCCGGACCGTGCTGACGGCGGTGGGCGTCGGACTCGGCGTGGCGCTGCTGCTGCTGTCGACCGCGTTGCCGAACGCGCTCGCGGAGCGGAACGCCCACGAACAGGCCCGCATGGACTACACGTTCGACTCCGAGCCGCCGCCCGCGGCCGACGACACCCTGCTCGTCGCCGATGTCGACACGGCGTTCGGTGACCGGGACGTCCGCGGCCGGCTGGTGGAGCCGGAGGGGCCGCGCGCGCCGCTGCCGCCCGGGGTGGACGCGTACCCGGCCGAAGGCGACATGGTGGTCTCCCCCGCGCTGAAGGAACTGCTCGCCTCGGACGACGCGAAGCTGTTGCGCGAGCGGCTGCCGTACCGGATCGTCGGGACCATCGGGGAGAGCGGGCTCATCGGCTCGCGGGAACTCGCCTACTACGCGGGCGCCTCCGGGCTCGCCGCGCACATCGACGGCTCGACGGTGTCCCGGCTGGAGCGGTTCGGGGAGCGGAGCCCGACGGAGGAGGAGTCCGACCCGGTCCTGGTCCTGATGAACATCGTCGTGATCGTGGTGCTGCTGATGCCGGTCGCGGTGTTCGTCGCGGCGGCCGTCCGCTTCGGCGGCGAGCGGCGCGACCGCAGGCTCGCCGCGCTGCGACTGGTCGGTGCCGACAGCCGGATGGCCCGGCGCATCGCGGCGGGCGAGGCGATGGCCGGCTCCCTCCTCGGCCTGGCCGTCGGCACGGGGTTCTTCCTGATCGCACGTCAGCTGGCGGGCTCGGTGGAGGTGATGGGCATCAGTGTGTGGCCCAGCTACCTCGACCCCTCGCCCGTGCTGGCCGCGCTGGTCGCGGTGGCGGTCCCGACGGCCGCCGTCCTGGTCACCCTGTTCGCGCTGCGCGGGGTGGTGATCGAGCCGCTCGGCGTGGTCCGGGCGGCGCGGCCCGCCCGGCGCCGGCTGTGGTGGCGGCTGCTGCTGCCGCCGGCCGGCCTCGCGATGCTCTCCCCGATGGTCGGGCAGGGCCGCGCCGAGGGCGACTTCAACCAGTACCTGGTGGTCGGGGGCGTGCTGCTCCTCCTCGTCGGGGTCACCGCGCTGCTGCCGTGGCTGGTGGAGCGGTTCGTCGCCCGGCTGGGCGCGGGCGGTGTCGCCTGGCAGCTCGCCGTGCGCCGCCTCCAGCTGAGCAGCGGTTCGGCGGCCCGGATGGTCAACGGCATCGCGGTGGCGGTGGCCGGGGCGATCGCGCTCCAGATGCTGTTCGCCGGGGTCGACGGCCAGTACACCGAGGACACCCCCCAGGACCTCGGCCGGGCGCAGATGCAGGTGAGCCTGCCGGACGGCACCCCGCTGGCCCCGACCGCCGAGAGGTTCGCCGGCACCGAGGGCGTACGGAAGGTCACGGCCCTGTGGGAGGGCTACTTCGGCGACTCCAGCTGGCGCAGCGGGAACGGCCCGGACCTCGCCACCGAGCTGACCGTCGGCGACTGCGCGGCGCTGCGCGAGGTGGCCGAGCTGCCGTCCTGCGCGGACGGCGACCTGTTCGTCCTCGACGGTTCCGACTACTCCCCCGACGGGCCGAAGCTGAACGTGCCCGGCACGAAGCTGTACCTGGAGTCGTCCCCCGCCGCGAGCCGCGCGGAGGTCGTCTGGACCGTCCCGGCGGGCGTCACCCGCGCCCACGCGGTCGAGGACCCGACCGGCACCCGGCGCGGCGGCTTCCTGATGACCCCGGCCGCGCTGCCCGAGGACTTCGGGACCGCGGTCGCCGGTCAGCTCTACCTCTCGGTCGACGCGTCGGTGCCCGACGCCGTCGAGCACGTCCGCAACACCGCCGCCGCGATCGACCCGCTGGCCGAACCGGTGACCTGGTCGGCCACGACGACGTCCGCGCGGTACGACTCCCTGCGCACGGGGCTGCTCGTCGGCGCCGTCTGTGTGCTGGCGCTGATCGGGGCGAGCCTGCTGGTGTCGCAGCTGGAGCAGTTGCGCGAGCGCCGCAAGCTGCTGTCGTCGCTGGTCGCCTTCGGCACCCGGCGGCGCACGCTGGGCCTGTCCGTGCTGTGGCAGACGGCGGTCCCGGTCGCGCTGGGCCTGCTGCTGGCCTCGGTGGTGGGGCTCACCCTGGGCGCGGTGCTGCTGCGGATGACGGACACGCCGGTGGCCGTGGACTGGGCGAGCGTCCTGGCCATGACCGGCTGCGGCGCGGCGGTCGTCCTCCTGGTGACGCTGCTGAGCCTGCCCCCGCTGATGCGGCTGATGCGGCCGGACGGGCTGCGCACGGAGTAGGCCGCCCACGGCCGAGGGCTCCTCGCCGAAGAGCGCGGTGAGGAGCCCTCGACACGCTCACAGCCGGTACTCCTTCACCACCCTCCGCACCTGCGCGAAGAGCATCCCCACGTTGACGGACTTGCGGCAGACGACCACCACGACGACGTCCCGCTGCCCGGTCATCCGCACGAACAGGTGGGTGAGGTTGTCGCTGTTGACGAGGATCTCCTGGAAGAAGTGGTTGTCACCGGTGATCCCGCGCCGCTCCTTGAAGACGTCCTCGATCATGACGACCGTACGGCCCTGGAAGAGGTCGAGGGTCGCGCCCGCGAGCAGGTCGAGGACCTCGGGCGGATGGTTGTCGACGGTCTCGCAGGAGAGCAGCATGCCGGTCGACATGTCGACGACGCCGGAGGCGACGCAGTCGGGGGCATCCGTACGCAGTGCTTTGACCAGGCCCATCACCTGGTCGGAGAATTCGGTGGCTCAGTCATCGGTGGCTCAGTCGTCGGTGTCGAGCACCCGTACCGGCAGCGGCCGCAGCGCCTCGCGCAGGGCGGCAGCCAGCTCCGTGTACTCCGCCCCGCGGACGGCGCCGGCCCGCATGGCGAGGGCGATCCGGCGGGTGGGGGCGGGGGCGGCGAAGGAGCCAGTGAGGAGCCGGCTGGAGCGGCTGGTCTCGACGGTGACGGCGGTGCGCGGCAGCAGCGTGCAGCCGAGTCCGCCGGCGACGAGCTGGACGAGCGTGGAGAGCCCGGCGGCGGTCGTCGTCACCGGCGCCCCCTCCCGACGTCCGCCCCCGCCCTCGGACGAGGTCCGCCCCGCCCCGCTCATACCGCGCCCGGCCTCGCGGCAGATCTCGAGCGCCTGGTCGCGCAGGCAGTGCCCTTCGTCCAGGAGCAGCAGATTCAGTTCCTTGAGCACCTCGCGCGGGATGCCCTCCTGGCCGCCGAGCCGGTGGCCAGGAGGAGTGACGAGCACGAAGTCCTCGTCGAAAAGGGGGAGTTCCCGCGTTCCGGGCACCCCGAGCGGCACGGCGAGCAGCAGCAGGTCGAGCCGGCCGCTGTGCAGGCCGTCGACGAGGCTGGCGGTCTGCTCCTCGTGGACCTGGAGGTCGAGGAGCGGGTAGCGCTCGTGGACCAGGCGCAGGACGGTGGGCAGGAGATAGGGCGCGACCGTGGGGATGACACCGAGGCGCAGCGCGCCGGTGAAGGGCGCCCGGACCGCCTCGGCCTCCTCCAGCAGCGCCCCGACCTCCTCCAGCACCGCCTTCGCCCGTACGGCGAGCCGCTCGCCGGCCCCGGAGAGCAGCACCTTGCGGGTCGTACGCTCGAGGAGCGTCACGCCGAGCGTCTCCTCCAGCGCGGAGACGGCGCCGGACAGGGCGGGCTGGCTCATGCCGATGGCGGCGGCCGCGTCCCGGAAGTGCAGGTGCTCGGCGACGGCCGCGAAGGCCCTCAACTGGGCCAGGGTGGGCTGTCGCCGCTTGGCCCCCGCACCGCCCACGCTCTTGGCACCGACATTACCGACGGTCACTGATAACTACCTCCGATCAACCCTAACGAGTGTAGCCATTTCCGTAATCAATGCACTCTGTGCCACGATCGCCTCCGTCCAACCCATGGGAAATGTCCGCGATCCGGACGTTTCCTCGCTGCAAGGAGGGCCTGTGCTCACCGTCGGTGACAAGTTCCCCGAATTCGAACTGACCGCCTGTGTCTCGCTGGAGAAGGGCAAGGAGTTCGAACAGATCCACCACAAGTCCTACGAGGGCAAGTGGCTCGTGGTCTTCGCGTGGCCGAAGGACTTCACCTTCGTGTGCCCGACCGAGATCGCCGCCTTCGGCAGGCTGAACGACGAGTTCGCCGACCGCGACGCGCAGATCCTCGGCTTCTCCGGCGACTCCGAGTTCGTCCACCACGCCTGGCGCAAGGACCACCCGGACCTGACGGACCTGCCGTTCCCGATGATGGCCGACTCCCGGCACGAGCTGATGCGCGAGCTCGGCATCGAGGGCGAGGACGGCTTCGCCCAGCGTGCCGTGTTCGTCGTGGACCCGAACCACGAGATCCAGTTCACGATGGTCACCGCCGGTTCCGTCGGCCGGAACCCCAAGGAGGTCCTGCGGGTCCTGGACGCCCTGCAGACCGACGAGCTGTGCCCCTGCAACTGGTCCCAGGGCGAGGACACCCTCGACCCGGTCAAGCTGCTGGCCGGGGAGTGACCTGACATGGCCCTCGACACCCTGAAGTCCCGCATACCGGACTACGCCAAGGACCTGAGGCTCAACCTGGGCTCGGTCATCGGCAACTCCGACCTTCCCGCGCAGCAGCTGTGGGGCACGGTGCTGGCGACCGCGATCGCCTCCCGCTCCCCGATCGTCCTGCGCGAGCTGGAGCCGGAGGCGAAGGCGAACCTCTCGCCGGAGGCGTACACGGCCGCCAAGTCGGCCGCCGCGATCATGGCGATGAACAACGTCTTCTACCGCACCCGTCATCTGCTGTCGGACCACGAGTACGGCAACCTGCGGGCGGGCCTGCGGATGAACGTCATCGGCAACCCCGGGGTCGACAAGACCGACTTCGAGCTGTGGTCGTTCGCCGTCTCCGCCATCAACGGCTGCGGCATGTGCCTGGACTCGCACGAGCAGGTGCTGCGCAAGGCGGGCGTCGAGCGCGAGGTGATCCAGGAAGCGTTCAAGATCGCCTCGGTGGTCCAGGCGGTCGGCGTGACCCTGGAGACGGAGGCGGTGCTCTCCGAGTAGGGCCGGTCGTACACGGGCCCCGTCCACCCGGGTGGTGGGCGGGGCTCGGCCGTCGCCGCGCGCCCCCCGCCGGGGCACCCGCTCCCGCCGGGGCACCCGCCCCTTCCGGGGCACCCGCCCCTTCCGGGGCACCCGCTCCTTCCGGGGCACCCGCTCCTTCCGGGGCGCGCGTCGCCGCCCCCGCAGGGGCGGCCCCGTTCTCCTCCGGGCTCCCCCGGCTTTCTCAGGCCTCCCCGGAGGGAGCACTCTCCGACGGGCGGCCGGAGCCGTCCCCGGCCTCGATGGGCGCCACCGGCGCCACGTCCAGCGCCGTGGCTCCCCGCGGCCGCGGCGCCTGCCGCAGCGCCGACTCCCGCGAGTACGCGGCCAGATAACTCACGACCGTGTTGGACACCGCCACCAGCGGTACGGCGACCACGGCGCCGCCGATACCGGCGACCATGCCGCCGGCCGCGACCGTCAGCACCACCGCGAGCGGGTGGACGCGCACCGCGCGGCCGAGGATGAACGGCTGGAGGATGTGGCCCTCGATCTGCTGGACGGCCAGGACGACCGCCAGGGTCATCACCGCCGTGAACACGCCCTGCGTCACCAGCGCGACCACGACGGCCAGCGCGCCGGAGGCGACCGCGCCGACCAGCGGGATGAAGGAGAACAGGAAGATGAAGACGGCGAGCGGCACCGCCATGGGCACGTCGAGGAAGTAGATGCCCAGGCCGATGAAGATCGCGTCGATCAGCGCGACGATCACCGTGCCCCGCACGTACGCCGTGAGCGTCGCCCAGGCGCGCGGGCCCGCGCCCGCCACGCCGGCCCGGGCGGTGGCCGGGACCAGCTTGAGGGTCCACTGCCAGATGCGCTTGCCGTCGTAGAGCAGGAACAGCGTCGAGAAGAACGCGAGCAGGATGCCCGTGAGGGCCTCGACGACGACGGTGACGCCCTCCAGGCCGGCCGAGGTGATCTCGTCGGTGTTGGCGCCGACGGCGTCCCGCAGGTTCTCGGCGATGCCGTTGATCTGCTTGTCGGTCACATGGAACGGGCTGGTGAGCAGCCAGCGCCGCAGGTCGTCGATGCCGTCCTGGACCTGGTCGGAGAGGTTGTCGATGTTCTCCATGACCTGCCAGGTCACGAACCAGCCCATCAGCCCGATGACGACGAACCCGAGGATGGCCGTCAGGGCGGTCGCGGGGCCCCGGGGCACCCCCAGGCGCTTGAGGCGGGCGACGGTGGGCTCCAGCAGGGCGGTGAGCAGCAGCGCCACCACGAAGGCCAGGACGACGAGTTGGACGGCGCTGATGACCTTCATCAGGACCCAGACGGTCCCCGCGAGCACCAGCAGCCGCCAGCCCGCCTCGGCGGCGACCCGGACCCCCCACGGCACGACCTGTGCGGGGTCGGGGCGGGGAGTGGGAGGCGGCAGTTCCTCGGGGGGCACCACCAGGGTGTCGGGCGCCACCGGTCCGGTTCCCCCGGCCTCCGCGCTCTCCCGCCGGGCCTCGGCACGGCGCTCGTCGAGCCGCTCCCCCATCCTGGTCAGCCCGGCACCGATCCGGCCGAGCCAACGTGGCACTCGCGACATGATCCGTCCTCTTCCCCCGTCTCTCCCCACCACTCCCCCTGGAGTCGCCGGATCCGACCGTACAGGGCGAAAGCCCCTCCCCCTAGGACGGGGAGGGGCTGCGCGGGGTTGAGCCGACGGGCGCGGACCACGGGTCCTGCTCGACGTGGGGTACCGAGGGGCCGGGGCCGGGTACCGGTGGTCGGCTAGTACCAGTGGTTGGCCTGCCAGAAGGTCCAGGCCTCGCAGGGGCTGCCGTACCGCTCGTTCATGTAGTTGAGGCCCCACTTGATCTGGGTGGCCGGGTTCGTCTGCCAGTCGGAGCCGACGGACGACATCTTGGAGCCGGGCAGGGCCTGGAAGAGGCCGTAGGCGCCGGAGGAGGCGTTGACGGCCTGATAGTTCCAGCTGGACTCGTGGTTCACGATGTTGCTGAAGCACTGGAACTGCCCGCTGGGGACCATCTGCGCCGCCATCGCCTGGATCTGCGCGACGGTGTAGGAGCTCTGGACCGGGAAGTCGGAGGAGCTACGGCTGGCCGTGGCCGTCGCCTCGGCGCGCTCCTTGGCTTCCTTGGCCGCCTCGGCCGCCTTCTCGGCGGCCTTCTTCTTGGCGATCGCGGTCTTGGCGGCCGCCTTGCGGGCCGCCTCCTCGGCGTCCTTCTTGGCGCTCTCGTCCGCGGCGATCGCCTGGACGCTGGCCTGCTGCGTCAGGGACGCGGTCTGGACCTGGGCCTGCTGGCCGACAGGGATGTCCGCGAGGAGGGTCGCGTCGCTGGCCGTCGTTTCAGCGTCGATGGTCTGCGCGGTGCTGCCCGAGGCAACGCCGACGACGCTTCCGACAGCGGTGACCGCCGTGGCCGAGGCCACTGCGAATCCCCGGACCGAGATCCGGCTCACACGGTTTCCTTCCAGCATCGCCCGCTGAGGTGACCCTGGCGGACGCGATCGTGCCCCTGGCACTGGCCTCCCCACTGCGGGGTCACGGAGGCGCGGGCCCGGTGGGCAACTCCCCGTGGGGAGCGCCGCGTGGTGCTCGGGCGGCATACGACGGGCGGTATGGAGTTGGCTGTGAAGCGCTTGTGGTGCCGCACCGATGGGGGCGCAGATGTGTCGTATGCGGGGCCTGACAGGAGTGAGACTCTGCCGTAGTCCAGCGCCGCAAGGCAATTCCGAATCGGGTGTGAAAGCTCACATCCTGTTCGCCCCTGGGGATTTCGCCGTTCGGCCCCACACGAAGGCGCCGCCCGGCTAGGCTCACAGCCTTTGCCGGACGGCGCCAACTACCCCGCGACCTGCGCGAATTCGAGCAGACAGGTCAGATCTGCACGTCCTCCAGCATTTCGGTCACAAGGGCCGCGATCTGGGACCTCTCGGACCTGTTCAGGGTGACGTGCGCGAAGAGCGGATGGCCCTTCAGTTTCTCCACGACGGCGACCACGCCGTCATAACGGCCGACGCGCAGATTGTCCCTCTGCGCCACGTCATGGGTGAGAACGACCCGCGAATTGGCGCCGATACGGGACAGAACGGTCAGCAGGACGTTCCGTTCGAGCGACTGGGCCTCGTCCACGATCACGAAGGCGTCGTGGAGCGAGCGGCCGCGGATATGGGTGAGCGGGAGGACCTCCAGCATGCCGCGGGCGGTGACCTCCTCGATGACCTCGCGGCTGGTGACCGCCGACAGGGTGTCGAAGACCGCCTGCGCCCACGGACCCATCTTCTCGGCCTCGGTGCCGGGCAGGTAGCCCAGTTCCTGCCCGCCCACCGCGTACAGCGGACGGAAGACCATCACCTTCTGGTGCTGGCGGCGCTCCAGGACCGCCTCCAGGCCCGCGCACAGCGCGAGCGCCGACTTGCCGGTGCCGGCCCGGCCGCCCATGGACACGATCCCGATGTCCGGGTCGAGCAGCAGGTCGAGCGCGATGCGCTGTTCGGCGCTGCGGCCCTTGATGCCGAACGCCTCCCGGTCGCCGCGCACCAGCCGGACGTTGCCCTCGGGCGTCACCCGGCCGAGCGCCTTGCCGCGCTCGGACTGGATGGTCAGGCCGGTGTGCACGGGGAGGTCGGCGGCTTCCGGCACGTACACGTGCCCCTCGTCGAAGAGGATGTCCACCTGTTCGCCCGACAGGGGCAGTTCGGACATCCCGGTCCAGCCGGAGGAGTCCGTGATGGCGAGCTCCGCCCGGTACTCCTCGGCGAGGAGCCCGACGGAGGACGCCTTGATCCTGAGCGGGAGGTCCTTCGACACGACGGTGACGTCGAACCCCTCGGCCTGCAGGTTGCGGGCGACCGCGAGGATGCGTGAGTCGTTGTCCCCCAGGCGGTAGCCGGTGGGCAGCACGCTGGGGTCCGAGTGATTGAGCTCGACACGGATGGTCCCGCCCAGTTCCCCGATCGGGATGGGCGCGTCGAGGCGTCCGTACCGCACCCGGTAGTCGTCGAGCAGGCGCAGCGCCTGCCGGGCGAAGTAGCCGAGTTCGGGATGGTGCCGCTTGGCCTCCAGCTCCGTGACCACGACGATGGGGAGCACGACCTCGTGCTCGTCGAAGCGGGTCAGGGCGTTCGGGTCGGCCAGCAGGACGCTGGTGTCGAGAACGTAGGTGCGCCGGTCGGGCTTGTGGCGCTTTGTGCTGGTCACCACGGAAGGACGTACCCCCTCGGATGAGGTCGGGGAGCGACGGAGTGGAGCTGGACCGGAGTTCGGCGCCCCTGCACGGGCCGAAAACCGGCCCTCCGCTGCGTCCGTGCTGACCGCACGATCGGGCTGGTGCAAAGGGCCTCCCGGGCGGACGGCCCCGTGCCGCCCACTGAGGATGCGACACCCGTGGTTCGGGCGTCGACCTGCTTGGACTATGCCCTCGAACACGCGACGCCATGCCACGGCCCGGAACGGCGCGCCGGTGAACTCCTCGTTACTTCCGCACCGACCGGGGCACTCGCGACACTTTCCCCGGTGGTGCGGGCGGGCTCCGGGGCGGGGTGGGGTACGCCCGAACGGGTGGCCGTCCGGAGGTGCGTCAGCCGCCGAAACGGCGGTGGCGGGCCGCGTAGTCGCGCAGGGCGCGCAGGAAGTCGACCTTGCGGAAGGCCGGCCAGAAGACGTCGCAGAAGTAGTACTCGGAGTGGGCCGTCTGCCAGAGCATGAATCCGGACAGCCGCTGCTCCCCGCTGGTGCGGATCACGAGGTCGGGGTCGGGCTGGGCGCCCGTGTAGAGGTGACGTCCGATCATGTCGATGTCGACGGACTCGGCGAGGTCCTCCATCGAGACGCCGTTGTCCTGGGCGTCGACGATCATCGAGCGGACGGCGTCGGCGATCTCCTGGCGGCCGCCGTAGCCGATGGCCACGTTGACCAGTATCCCGTCGGTGTGGGCGGTGCTCTCCTCGGCCTCCTTCAGCGTGCGCTGCATGCCGGCCGGGAGCAGGTCGAGGGTGCCGACGTGGTGCACGCGCCAGCGGCCGTCGGCGGCGAGGGTGCGCACGACGTCCTCGATGATGCCGAGGAGGGGGACGAGCTCCTCCTCGGCGCGGTCGAAGTTGTCCGTGGACAGCAGCCAGAGGGTGACGACCTTGACGTCCGTCTCCGAGCACCAGCCGAGGAACTCCTCGATCTTCTCGGCTCCGGCCCGGTGGCCGTGCACGGTGGTGGAGCCCGCGGCCTTCGCCCAGCGGCGGTTGCCGTCCATGATGACGCCGATGTGCTTGGGCACCTGAGCGTGGTCCAGGTGTCCTTCCACCCGGCGTGCGTACAGCCTCACCAGCAGGCCGCGCAGCTTGTCGCGCAGGTTCACGTGAATGTCAGCCCCTCCGTGCGGATGCGGTCCCTCCGGGCGAATGCGGTCCCCGCGAGGCGGAAGCCTACCCCTGCGGGGCCTGGCCCGTGGAGCTCGGGGGCCGCCGACGGCGCGGTGCGGGGGGCGGTGCGGCATGGGGGCGGTACGGCGCGGAGACCGGTACGGCGCGGAGACCGGTACGGCGCGTGCGGCATGGGGGCCGGTGCGGCACGGAGACCCGGTGTGGCACACGCCGGACGCACGCTCCGGGCCGGCCGCCGGGGGCCGCGCACGCGGGCAGAAAAAACGGGCCGGTCCGTGGGGGGGAGACGGACCGGCCCGAGGGGGGGGTTCCCACCATAACCCTTCGTGAGGGATGGTGCGTGCATCAGCGCGCCACAATTACTCTCCGAAGCCGCGCGGCGACGCGGCGCTGGTCCTGCGCGACCGGGTTTTCAGATGACACATGGCCGAAAGACAGTAGATTCTCAAGTCAATCAGTCATACGGCAACGGAAGTGGAGGTATCCACCCCACTTCGCCCCACATCAGGCAGGCGCACGACCGTCCCCCCGACGGGCTACCCCGGGGACGCACGCCACCTTGACGCGAACGTCACCGCACAGCCCCCTCCACCGCGCGGTGACGCCCGCGCAGCTTTGCTGGCGCGAATTGCACGGCCCTGAACCTATGTGAGGCAGACGGGTGATGCGAGCCGCCGGCGATAACGATGGGGAAACCCTGTGGAGATGGCGGGGCGTTCTGTCGCGGAGTAAGACGGAATACACCGTTCCACTCGGCTGCCACCGAGGACGGCACGGCCCTCTTCGGGCTCTTCCACCAGCGGCCCGACCTCGACGACCGGTTGGCGTGGGGTGAGCGTGCGAGCGCTCGGGCGGAGCTTCCTGGCCAATCCCGCGGCGGGGTGCGGCGAGGGCCCGGGGAAGACCGAGGGGCATCCGCGGAGACGGTCGGCACGGTGCCGAGACGCACGCTCGGGCGCCGTCGGCGGCGGAACTGTCGACCGGGGAACAAGTTTCCCGCCGCACCGGCCGGGCCGACCTCGGTGAAGGCCGGGCCGACCTCGGTGAAGGGTCACTCACCTCCCCGCCTTCCGTGAGGAGGTAGGTCTTCCGAGGGGCTGGGCCTTGTCATCCCCTCACAATGCTTCAGGAATGCGTGGCGAGTTGGCGCATGGGAGGCCCTTCGCGAGCACGCTGGCGAGCCGGGCGGTCATCTCGCTCAGGAGATCGGCGTCGAAACCGGGGACGTTCCGCACCTCGGTCTCGACTTCCAGGGGGAGTTCCGCTTCCTGATCCTGGTGGGACCCCTTGATCTTGCAAGGGAACACGGCGGTGAGGTGCAGGCCGGCATCCTCGCGCACGACATGGACATCGCCACCTGTCGACTGCCAGCCGTCCCTGGACGCGACACCGTTCTCGATGTCCTCAGGAGTGTCGACGGACCAGCGCACGTAGGAGTTGAACCGCGCGCTCGTTCCGTCGATGCCGAGATCGCAGGGGTGTGCGGTATTGGCGTAATGTACTTCGCTGCCTGGCTTCCAGGATTTCGCGACACCTGCCCGTCCGGACATCAACTCACTCACAGGGGTTGAGTTCAGGGGCTCCAGGGTTCCGTCCCCCAATTCGGCCTGCAGCGCATCGATCCTGCTGGATCCGAACAACTCGTTGCACACGCTCCAACCCTGCGGTGCATCGCCCCTGTCCTTACTCTTTCCCTCGCCGGATCCGGAGCAGGCAGACAGCACAACCACCGCCGCGACCACCATGCCGACTCTCCCGGACGCCCTTCCGGTAAACATCACTACGACACCTTCTCCGCGTCCGAGATAGCGTCCTTACCATCTCTGTACGAACCTTCAATCTCCGTAACGAGAGCGTCCTTTTCCTGTTGAGTCATGCCAATGGCATCGGCATAGTTGGAGACAGGCACCCAGACTCCACGCTCACCGACAGTCTCGAGGTTCTGAACCTCCTGCAGTGCTTGCGGATCGTTCTTGTACTCGTTGTCCTGCAAGTACTGCATCGTGTGGTTGCCATAGGCCGTACTGACCGTCGAAGCACCCGACTCCAGCACGATCGGGACGACGGTGGTGGCGACGACGCCGGCGGCCGGACCTAGGATCAAGGCCGTGCCACCAGCGGCGGCCGCCGTTACGACGCCGGTCATCAGGCTCTTGCGCCACTCACCCTGCTTTGCCAACTCCATGTTCTCAGCGGTTGCGTCGTCCTTGAAGTCCTCGCGGATCTGGTGTGACCGGGATTCGTCGAGGATTCCGTTCACCTTGGCCGAGTTGTGGGCGAAGGAAATTCCGTCTTCCCGGTCGCCTTCAAGAGCCGCGAGTCCGCTTGCGGTGTAGACCTGCTGAGCGGCAGAGAGGGTCTGGTAGCCGTCCTGGTCCGCGGCGACCAGCATCATGAAGTTCCGTGCGTCCTGCTCTCCGAAAGACATACGTGTCGAGCCGTCACTGCTGTTGGCGAAGATACGGCCGCGCCCCACTTCGTCACCCGATGCACCGAAGTCCTTGATCGAGTAGTTGATGTCGTCGATGTACGCCGCGCCCATGCGGGCCAGGCTGTCCTTCATGACCTCGGGCGGCGCCCCGGCTTCAGAGGCGACGTTGTAGCGGTCGATCACCTTGTCCATGACCTTCCACGTCTCCTCGTCCCGGTGCAGCACCGGCGGATCCGCGTCCCACGCCGCCCCCGTGGTCGCGGCCTCCAGCGCGTGCCCCAGGGCATCTGGGCCCATCTCACGGGCGTGCTTCGCCTCGTCGCTGCCGGGGTGGACGAGGCTGTCGGGGGCCCACTCGAAGTTCTTGTCGTTCAGTTCGTCGAAGTACGACGTGAAGTCGAGGGTGCCGTCCTTGTCGACCGTGCCGTCCTCGTTGTAGGCGGTGGGCGGGTCGGTGAAGAACCTCTTCGCGGCCTCGGGGCTGTGCCCGAGTGCCTCCAGGACGCTGGTCAGCGGGTCGTAGCCGGCGCCGTTCTTTCCCGACGGGTTGAAGCCCCAGTCGAGGTCGGACCCGCCGATCATGGGCTTGTTCTCCATGAACCGGTACGGGTCCTTCTTGTGCAGTTGCACGACGTGTTCGGCGATGGGGTTGATGAACCGTGCGTCGTAATTCCCGTAGCGCAGGATTCCGCCCAGGAGCTGGTAGCCGTACGGCGACATGCCCGCGCCGGGGTAGAGCTCGACCCGCTGGGTGCCCAGCTTGCGGAACTCCGTCGACCAACTCGCTGGCAGGTGGGGCTTGTTGTCGGGGTCGGTCGCCGAGGCCAGGGCCAGGCCCATGTTCCGCTGGAGCTGCCGGGTGAGGGCGAGCCGCTCCTTGTTGTCGCCCATCGTGCCGTCCAGGGACATGCGGCCGTAGAACTCCAGCGCCTCCTTGGGGCCGCCGAGGGACTTGTAGAAATCCGTGGAGAAGTCCGCGTCCCTGGCGTTGAACTTCATGATGGAGTTCAGCTCCATGAACTGCTTGTCGCTCAGCTCCGGCCCGAGCTTCGCCAGTTCGGCCGCGCGCTCGGCCTGGGCGTCGTCGAGGGACTCGTACGATGCGTGACCGGCGTTGTGCTTGTCATTGCCGTGGCTCTTGGCCAGCGCACGGGTCAGGGACGTGTCGATCTCGGTGGCGTGGGCGACGAGCCGGTTGATGCGGTCCTCCAGCTCCTGCTTGGCGTCGAGCTGCTCCTGGGTGCGCTCGTCGCTGTCACCCCGGATGTGCGGGAAGAAGCAGCGGACCTTGCCCTCGCCGATGTCCTCGACGCGTACCCCGAGGTTCACCGCGTCCTGCTGGACCGCGGTCCGGATCTTCTTCTGGAGTGAGACCAGTTCCGTGTGGCCGTCGACGAGCACCTTGTGGATGCTTTCGGCCTCGGTGTGCAGGTCGTCGATCTCCTTCACCGTCTTGGTGACGAACTCCCGGGTCACCGTGGCGTTCACACCGGCCCATCGGGCCTTGTCCGACTTGGCCTGCATGCCCGTGCGGGCATTCTCCGCCGCGGTCTTGAGCGCGTCCACACTCTTGCCCCAGTCGGAGACCGCGGTGCCGAGTTTGCCGAGGTCGACCTCGACGAGGTCCGTGTAGGTGAGGGCCACCGAGACGCTCCTACTGGAAGTACTTGTCGATCTGGGACACGGGCAGGGCCCCGCCGTCGGTGCCGAGGATCACGGCACCGATCTTGGCGTCCTCCTGGGCATGCAGCTTCTTGCTGAAGTCGAGGTGGTCCGAGATGTGGGCGCATGCCTGGAGCACCGTCTTGAGCTGCGACGTCCAGATGTCGACCGTCGTCTCCAGCGCGCCGCCGGTCGCGAAGCCGTGCGACTTCAGGGCGGCGGCGGCCTGGCTCGAGGAGCCCACGCCGTCCTTGTTCGCACCGGCGCCGGCGATGTCCGCGCCGGTCTGGAGGTCCTCGTACAGGAGGAAAGCGTCGTGGCCGACGGCACCGAGGTCGTCCTGGTTGACCACCAGGTCACCGGCGCCGCTGCCACCACCCGGGTCCGCGGGGATCTGGTTGAGCCGCATCCGCGTCGCTCCGCCCTCCACCGCGTCGGCCTTCAGTTGCTCCCACTCGTCCCACGCCACGTCAGTGCCCCCGCTGCACTCCACCGATCACACAATGTGCTGTGACTTTACCGTGCGTACGGTGTGCGTGGGCTGACTCTGCGCACACAACTCGACTGAGTCATGGGCGCACTTGAGTACGCGGCGGCCGTGATCAGCGGAGGACCGTGTAGTGCAGCAGGGTCACTCCGCTGGGGAAGGTGCGGGACTCGGTGAGGTGGAGGGGGATGGTGGTGCCGGTGGGTGGGAAGAGGGGTTTGCCGTGGCCGAGGAGCACGGGGTGGACGTAGAGACGGATCTCGTCCACCAGGTCGTGACGGAGAAAGGTGGCGGCGAGGTCGGCGCCTCCGAGAACGAGGTCGCCCGTGCCCGGTTGGTTCTTCAGGGCGGTGACCTCCTCGGGTACGACCTCCCGGACGATCGTCGTGTTCCAGTCGGCCCGTTCCAGCGTCCTGGAGTACACGTACTTCGGGATGTCACGCCAGATGCCCGCGAACTCGGCCTCGGTCGCGCTCGCGCGTGGGTCGGCGTCGGCCGTGGGCCAGTAGGCGGCCATGAGGTCGTAGGTGACCCTGCCGTGGATCAGGCCGTCCAGGTCTCTGACGATGTCGTTGAAGTGCTGGTGCAGTGCGTCGTCGACCCGGTGCCAGGAGATGTCGTGGTCCGGGCCCTCGAAGTACCCGTCGATGGAAACCGATGACATCAGAACGATCCTGCGCATACGACGGCCACCCCTTCGTGTCCCGGCTCGCTACCGTGCAGAGGGTAGCTACGCGGCCGAGGGGAGACGAGTATGGCGCGCTGGCGTGACGGGCGGGGGGAGTTCGTCGTGGGCGGCGAGGCGGGCCTGCGGGTCCCCCTGGAGATCGCCACCTCGTACCGGGCACGGACGCGGGGACTGCTCGGCCGGGACCGCGTCGAGGGGGCGTTGCTGCTCTCCCCCGCCGGGAGCATTCACACCTTCGGCATGCGCGTCCCCATCGACGTCGCCTATCTCGACCGCCACCTCACCGTGATCGCCGTCCGGACCATGCCACCGGGGCGGCTGGGGCTGCCCCGGCCGCGTTCCCGGCATGTGGTGGAGGCGGCCGCGGGGGCCCTGGCGGGGTGGGGGGTCCGCGTGGGCGTGACGCTGCGGGTGGAGGTGGCCGACGGGAGGGGCGAGGGACGGCGGGAGCGGTGAGTGGCGGCCCGGGTCAGCTCGCGGTGCGGGGGAAGGTGACCTCCACTCGGCGGTTCTTCTTGCGGCCGGCCTCGGTGGAGTTGTCCGCGATGGGGAACTGTTCGCCGTAGCCGCGCACCTCGAAGGTGATGTTCGGGTCGTTCAGGTCGCCCGCGAGAGCGGCCTGGACGGCGTCGGCGCGCTGTTTCGACAGGACGTCGCCGTGGGCCGAGGAGCCGAGGTTGTCCGTGAAGCCGAAGACGCGGACCTGGGTGGCCTTCTGTGTGTTGATCTCCTGGGCGATCGTGGCGATCCGCGCCTGCGCGGCAGCGCTGAGCTTCGCGCTGTTCTTGCCGAAGAGGACTTCCGCCTGGAGTGCGAAGGTCACGTCGGCGTTGGTGTCCTCCCGGCGTTCGTCGCCGCTCTGGTCCTCGACGACCTGCTTGATGTCCAGCACCTTGGGCTCGGCGAGGGTGGCGCCCTCGGGGAGCTTGAGGTCGGGGTCGTTCGGGTCGACCTCCACGGGGGCGGTGGCGGTAGGTTCGGTGCCCGGCGGGACGCTGGGGCCGTCGGCCCGGGCCGGGCTCGCGGGGGTGAGGAGGAACGCGGTGGTGACCATCGCCAGGGCGAGGGGGGCGGACGCCGTCCGGGTGCGGGTCATGACCGGCCTCACCCGGAGATCTTGACGACCGCGCTGGGGAACAGCGGCAGCTGGAAGGAGACGTCGGTCGTGTCGGCGGGCGGCGACGGGAACTGGAGGAACACGTCGATCGATTCCCCGGCCTTGAGGGTCGAGAAGCCCGTGGTCGTCAGGGGGCGGCCTTCCGTGTCGCGCAGGACGTAGTAGCGCTTCTTGGTCTTGGAGTCGACGAGGGTGGCTCCGCCGAGGGACCTTCCGTTGTTCATGATCTCTGTTTCGTTGCCACTCAACTCCACCGGAATGACGGCCACTTCCGATCCGTCGTTCTTCAGCGCACCGTTGACGGTGACGAAACCGCCGGAGTCACGGACCGCCGAGGTGATCTGGAGGAGGAGCCCGCTCGGGCCCTTGATCTCGGCCAGCGGCGAGTCGGACTGGCCCTCCTGAGCACTCGGCGCGGACCCACTGCTCTGCGAAGCGGACGCCGAATTGTTCGATTTCTTGTCGTCGTCCCCGCCGCCACTACCGCAGGCGGTGGACCCCAGAGCCAGGCCGGCCACGACGGCCAACGTGACCATCCCCCTGCGGGCCTCCGCAGTGAACCGCATGCTCATCACTCTGCTTCCTTCTCCACTCGTCGTTCGCTCGTCAGCCGACCAGGTGGACATCGAAGAGGTCTTCGGGCCCCGGCAGATCGGTGAGGTCATCCGGGTCGAGTTCCCAGTCCTCGTCGTCACAGGTGAGCCCCGGCAGGACGTCGTCCTCCGCGTCCTCGCCCGGAAGTTCGAACGTGCACAGCGGCTCGATCACGGCGGTCGCGGAGGCATGCGCCCGCGTCGTGCTCGTGAGAGGGATGACGGAGTCCCCGGCGGACCGGTTCGCCTGGACGGTGACCTTGTATCCCAGCAGGCCGTCCGGGCCGCACTGCACGTTGCCGGCGTCGTTCAGCGCCGCGAGCTGCGCCGCCCGCCAGCAGGAGTCGGTGGCGCCGTTGCCGTCGAAGACGTCCTGCCATTGGGTGGGATCCCGGACGACCAGCAGCCACTGGTCGGCCAACTGGTCCCGGGTCTCCTGCGCCGCCGCCAGGGCCGCCGCGTCGGCGGCGGTCTGGGCGCCGTTCCGGTTCACCGCCGCCTGGCCGACCGCGAAGTACGCGAACGCGAGAAAGAGCAGGCCCCCCACCACCGTGATGTAGACGGGGAAGACCTGCCCTGCGTCGCCGTACGTACGCGCTCGGGTCAGGGTGCCACCTTGGCGATCTGAGCCGTGAGTTTGTTGACGATGGTGGCGCCCAGGTTCGTATTGGCGATGAGCACCACGATCGCCACCACCACCGCGATGATGCCCAGGTACTCCACGGCGGTCTGTCCCCGGTCGCCACGGCGTCGTACGGCCTGTGCCGTCGTGTTCTTCCAGCCGCTCACCCGGACCCGGGCTGCGACGGTGGTCCTCAGCAGCAGGTCGCTCAGGTCGCTCATGGCGTTCCTCTCCGTTTGAGGCGTTCCCGGCTCTGGGAACGTAGGGCGGAGCGGACGGCCGGGTGAAGGGTCCCTGGGCCCAGATCCGGGCCCAGGCGAAGGGGTGGCGGGGCCTCATGGGGTCACCGCCGTTCCCAGCCACTTGGCGGCCGCCTCGGAGCGGCTGCTGCTGTGCAGTTTGGCGAAGATGCGGTTGATGTGGTTCTTGACCGTCTTCTCGCTGATGAAGCAGGTGGCGGCGATCTGCTGGTTGGTCATGCCGGATGCGATGAGGTCCATGATCTCCGCCTCCCTCACGCTGAGTTCGGAGCCCCGACGTGACTGTCCCACAGCCGATTGCAGTTGCGAAAGCAGTTTGGGAGAAGTCGCTGGAAATGGGGGTGGTTGGGTTACGCCATTGTGTGCAGTCGCACTCTTCATCGATCTCAGCCGGGTCAGTACGGCGGTCGCCGCGGTCGGGGTGAAGTGGGCCCGGCCCTCCCGGACGTCCCGGACGGCGTTCACCAACTCCTCGACGGTGAACTCCCCGTGGACCAGATAGCCGCCCGCGCCCCGGCGCAGTGCCTCCTCGACGACCTCCGACTCGCCGCTGTACGTGAGCATCACGACCGGGGCGATCCCCACCAGGTGGGGCAGCGCAGCGAGGCCGTCCACGCCGGGCATGCGGACGTCCAGCAGGACGATGTCGGGCCGGTGGCGGTGGGCGGCCTCGTAGGCCTCGCGGCCGTCGGCGGCCTCCGCGACGACCGTGATGTCCTCGTGGTCGGAGAGGAGTGCCGTGAGACCGGCGCGGACCACGGGGTTGTCGTCGGCGATCACGACGCGCAGGGGTGGGCGGGGGCCCGGGTGGGGCCGGGAGACGTCTCCGAAGGGGGTCGGTGGCGGAGGCGGAGGCGGAGGCTGAGGCTGCGGCTGCGGCTGCGGCTGCGGTGGTCGGTCCGGCATCGGAGGCGGCCTCCTTTCGTCATGGGGATGGCGGGCGGGGTGTCACGGGTGGAGGGCGGGCGGGGTGCCATGGGCCGAGGGCGGGCGGGTGCCATGGGTCATTCGAGGGCCGTGAGCGGGAGTTCGAGGAGCACGCTGGTGCCGCGGGCGTGCGGGCCGGCGCCCAGGTGGAGGCGGGCGCCGACGGAGGCGGCCCGCTCCGCCATGCCGACCAGGCCGAAGTGTCCGCCGCGGCGGAGCTGTTCGAGGGTGGTGCCGGGTGGGAGGCCGCGGCCGTCGTCGAGGACGCTCAGGCGCAGTACGCCGCCGTGGACGCCGGCCCGTACCTCGACGCGGTGAGCGTCCGCGTGGCGGTGCGCGTTCTCCAGGGCCTCCGAGGCGATCGTGAGGAGGTGGCGGGCCACGGTCGGCGGGACGGGGAACGCCGCGCGGTCGCCCGTCGGGTGGTACGTGGCCGGTACGCCGAGGCGGTCGGCGACGTCGCGGGTGCGTGCCGCCAGTTCCGCCAGGACGTCGACGCCCTGCGCGGGGTCCGTCTCGCGGCGCAGGTCGGTGAGGAGTTCGCGGGACTCCGCGGCGGCCCGGCGGGCGGCGCGGGCGATCAGCGCGGCCTGGTGCTGCACACGGGTCCGGTCCACGCCGGCGGCCGCCGCCGAGCGGGCGAGGCCGTCCGCGGCGAGGGCGACGCCGTGGAGGGTCTTGGCCACCGAGTCGTGCATCTCGCGGGCCAGGCGGGCGCGTTCGGCCGCGACCGCCTCGGTGGCGGCGAGCCGGGCCTTGACGGTGGTCAGGGCGTGCGTCGCGGTGCCGAAGCGGAGCATGAGGTTGCGCAGGGTGGAGCCGACGGCGCCGGTGATGACGCAGAAGCCGGGCAGGAGCAGCCGTTCGGCGAGGCTCGCGCCCGACTCCCGCTCCAGGGTCGCGTGGACGAGCAGGAGGATCAGCGACTGGAACGAGGCGAAGCAGGCCGCCCCGCGCCAGCCGTAGACGATGCCCGCGAGGAGGGGCGTGCAGACGCTGACGTAGGCGAGGGTGGTGTCCGGGCCGGCGGAGATCAGCAGGAGGGTGCCGAAGAGGGTGTCCACGGCCAGGAGGGTGGGGTGGCGCAGGAGGAGCGGGCCGAAGCGTTCCCAGTCGCGGAAGAGGGCGTACGAGCCCATGAAGGTGACGACCACGGCCGCGCCGACCAGCCGGGCGCCCAGGCCCGGGGAGGCGTTGAGGAGGGCGGCCGGTGCGGCCAGCGCGATCATGGCGAGGCGGAAGCCGAAGACCTGGCGGCACATGGCCTGGAGGGCGTTGACCTGGAGGGTGAGGGGTGGCTGGGTCATGAGGGGTGGCTGGGTCGCGGGGGGCGGCTGGGTCGCGGGGGGCGGCCCGCTCTCGGGCACCGCCCCCTCGGGTGCTTCACCGGCTGCTCCCGGGCCGGCGCGTCGGTCCGGGCGGTCGTCGTGCCCCTTGGTGGTCGCCGTCATGACCGTCACCCCGCTCCCCCTACTCGCCCGTGATCGAGGTGAAGTCCGTGCCGGAGCCGAGCAGCATGCCCGCGCCGAGGAGGAGCATGGTGGCCGGGACCATGAACGTGGTGATCATCAAGGTGGCCTTGGGGACCGCCCGGGCCGCCTTGCGGCGGGCGTTCTGGGCGTCGGTGCGGCGCATGTCCTTGGCGATGGAGACCAGCGTGTCCACGATCGGCGCGCCCAGCTCCTCCCCCTGCTGGAGCGCCGTGACGAACATGGCGACCTGCTCGGAGTCGTTGCGGCGGCGCAGTTCGGCGAAGGCCTCGCGGCGGCTCATGCCGAGGTCCATCTGGCGGAGCGTGATGCGGATCTCGTCGGCCCACGGACCCTCGTACCGGGACGCCACGCGGTCGAGGGCCTGGCGGAAGCCGAGGCCCGCGCTCACGACGACGGCGAGGACGTCCAGGAAGTCGGGCAGCGTCCGTTCGATCGCGTCCTTGCGGACGCGGATGGCGGACCAGATGCCGACCTCGGACCAGAACACGCCGAAGGCGACCATGAGGAGGGCGAGGAAGTAGCTGCCCTGGAGGAGGGCGACCAGGCCGCCGAGGGCGCCGACCGCGCCGTAGACCGCGCGCCGGGCGGCGTAGCGGTCGAGGGTGAGGCCCCCGGGGTTGCCGGCCAGGTCGATCCGGCGCCGGTACCGGGCGACCTGCGCGGGGCCCATGAGGCGCAGGACGGCGGGGGCGTACCGCATGCCGAGGCGGTCGACGAGGGAGCCGACGGCGCCGGTGCGGCTGGAGCCGATCTCCAGGGCCAGCGCGAGGTCGCTGGGCAGTTTGGCGTCGGCCCGGTACATGCGCAGGCCGGTGAAGACGCCCCAGACGCCGAGGCCCATGACGAGTGCGAGCAGCAGTTCCATGGCGGGCGGTTCCTCCCCGGCCTCAGACGTCGATGCGGGACATGCGGCGGATGAGGACGAAGCCGACGGCGTACAGCCCGAAGGCGATGATCACGGCGGCCTGGCCGAGGGGGGAGCCCGTCATGCGGTCGAGGGTGCCGTCCTCGACGCTGTTCATCAGGAACAGCGCGCCGACCCCGAGCACCGGCACGGCGTACGAGGTCATGTTCACCTGCGACAGCTGCGTCCGCACCTCCCGTCGCGTCTCCTTGCGTTCCTCCAGCGTCTCCGTCAGGTTCCGCAGCGCCCCGACGACCTGGCCGCCGGCCCGGTTGGAGAGGACCAGGGTCGTGACGAGGACGACCAGTTCGCGGGAGGGGAGGCGGTCGGCGAGTTCGCCGAGGGCGTCGTCGAGGGAGTGGCCGACGGCCAGCTGGTTGGCGACCTTGGCCAGTTCCTCGCCGGCCGGGGCCTCCAGCTCCTCCGCGGCCATGCCGATCGCGGTGCGCAGGGCGAGGCCGGCGTGGGTGGCGTTGGCGAGGATGCGGGCGAGTTCGGGGAGCTGGTTGATGAAGCGTTCGATGCGTTTCTGGCGCTGCCAGGTGAGGAACT
Source organism: Streptomyces sp. NPDC088812 (assembly GCF_044750285.1). NCBI lineage: Bacteria > Bacillati > Actinomycetota > Actinomycetes > Kitasatosporales > Streptomycetaceae > Streptomyces > Streptomyces sp. NPDC088812. The sequence continues at coordinate 58,542 of NZ_JBIVJP010000035.1, forward strand.
GCCAGGCCGCCCAGACGCCGAGGACGCCCGCCAGGGGGCCGAAGAAGGGGGCGAGGGCGGCCTGGCCGATCAGCCACAGGGCGGCGACCGCCGCCAGCATGGAGACGAAGAACTCGCCCGGCGTCACGTCCAGGCCCGTCGCGTTGAGCTTCCGCTCCAGGGTGCGGCCGAGGTTCGTACGGCGCAGCCGCCGGTCCAGGGTGCGGAAGCGGCGCCGGCGGCCGGTGAGGGGGATCTGGCCGGTGGCGGAGAGGCGCTCGACGAGGGCCGCCCGCTGGGCGCGGCCCCGTCCGTAGGTGTGCAGGCCCGCGACGGCCAGGACGCAGGCCAGGAGGGTCACGCCGGTGGTGAGGGTGATCAGGGTGTTCAAGTCCATGGGGCCGTGTCCTGTCCGTCCTGGCTGTCTTATCCGGCTTGTTTGTCTTGTCTACCGGGCTTCTCTGGTCGTCAGTTCGTCGAGCGTGCGGGCCACGCCGAAGGCCTGCGGGATGGGCTGGCTCGCCATGTAGAGGCGGTCGGCGGCGCGGCGCGGGAGCGGGGAGTACGCGAAGGAGCCGTGGATGCGGCCGTCCGCCGTCATCGGCCGGGCGTGGAAGCGGGCGATCGTCGCCAGCCGGTAGGGCTCGCTGCCGTGGCTGTCGAGCAGGGCGATCTCGGTGATGCGGCGGGCGCCGTCGGCGAAGCGGGTGAGCTGGACGATGACGTCCACGGCGCTGTTGATCTGGTCGTGGAGGGCGACGAAGGGGATCTCGACGTCCGACATGGAGGCCAGGGTCTGCAGGCGCATCAGGGCGTCCTCGGCGCTGTTGGCGTGGACCGTGGCGAGGGAGCCGTCGTGGCCCGTCGACATGGCCTGGAGCATGTCGAGCGACTCGCCGCCGCGGACCTCGCCGACCACGATCCGGTCGGGGCGCATGCGCAGCGAGTTGCGGACCAGGTCGCGGATGGTGATGCGGCCCTTGCCCTCGACGTTCGGGGGGCGGGACTCCAGGCGGATCACGTGCGACTGCTGGAGCTGGAGTTCCGCGGAGTCCTCGATGGTGATGATGCGTTCGCCGTCGGGGATGAGGCCCGAGAGGGCGTTGAGCAGCGTGGTCTTGCCGGTGCCGGTCGCGCCGGAGACGATCACGTTGAACTTCGCCTGCACCAGGCCCGCCAGCAGGTACACCATGTGCTCGTCGAGGGAGCCGAAGCCGGTCAGTTCGTGCAGGGTGAAGGAGCGCGGGAAGCGGCGGATGGTGAGGGTGGGGCCGGTCAGCGACAGCGGGGGGATGATGACGTTGACGCGTTCCCCGGAGGGGAGGCGGGCGTCGACCATCGGGTTGGTCTCGTCGACGCGGCGGTTGACCGTGGAGACGATGCGTTCGATGGTCTGCATCAGCTGGTCGTTCGACGCGAAGCGGAGGGGGAGCTGCTCGACCCGGCCGGCCCGTTCCACGAAGATCGCGTCGGGGCCGTTGACCATGATCTCCGTGATGGACGCGTCCTCCAGGAGCGGTTCCAGGATGCCCAGGCCGAGGGCCTCGTCGACCACCCGGCGGATGAGCTGGGAGCGTTCCGTGGTCGACAGCACGGGGCCCTCGCGGCTGATGATGTGCCCCAGCACCCGCTCCAGGCGGGCCCTGCGCTCGGCCGCCGCCAGCGCGCTCATCTCCGCGAGGTCGATCTCCTCCAGCAGCTTGGCCCGGTAGGAGGCGACCAGGTGGCCGTCCTCGCCCCGGCCGGTGTTCTCCTCGGGCGAGGTGATGCGTGCGCGCAGGCTCATCTCCGGTGCCTTCCTTCGCTGGCCTTCAGTGGTCGACCGGCATCGTGGCCGTCTTGCGGGCCTGGCCGAAGTCCCCGATCCCGGGGATGACGGACGGGATGGTGACACCGGCGGTGACCTGGACCTCGTCGCCCAGACCGGCGCTCGTGCAGCTGGTGCCGCCGGCCAGCCAGGAGCTGACCGCGCCCTGGCAGGCCTGCTGGGCGCCCTTGTCGAGGGACGCGCTGCGGGCTCCGGCCCGGGCCGCCGTCCCGGCCTGCTGGGCCGTGTACGCGATCAGGCCCAACTGGACGGCGGCCAGGGCAACGAGGAGCAGGACCGGCACGAACCCGAGGTATTCGAGGGCGACCTGGCCCCGGTCGCGGCGGAGATCGCGGACGCGGTCACGGCGGAGATCACGGACGCGGTCACGGCGGAGATCGCGGACGCGGTCGCGGCGGAGATCGCGGACGCGGTCGCGGCGGAGCTCGCGGACGCGGTCGCGGCAGTGGTCCCGGCATCCCCCGCGGAAGGTGCCCCGCCGGCCGTCCGGGCGGGCGCCGTCGCAGCCGTCCCGCAAGCCGTCCGGGCAGCCGCCGTCACAGCCACCCCCCAAACCGTCCGGGCAGCCGCCGTCACAGCCGCCCCCCAAACCGTCCGGGCGGCCGCCGTCACAGCCGCCTCCCAAGCCGTCCCACCGCCGGTCCCGGTGCTCGTACGCCATCTCAGTCGTCCTCCTCCTCGACCGCGCCCGCCTGACCGTGCACGTCGAACGGGAAGGAGACCGTGCCCGGGAAGAGGACGGGGACCCGCAGGGTGACCCGGGCCGTCACGTACTCCGCTGACCACCCGCAGTCGACCTGGGCGCCGGACCGCCACGCGCCCGACAGCTTCTGCGTGCCCGCCTGTTCGCACACGGCCTGCCGCTCCCCCCGATGCGCCGCCGTCGCCGCCCGCACCGCCTCGTCGGCAGCATTCCCCGCGAGCGTGAAGGTGTACCCCACCAGCACGAACTGCCACACGACCACCAGGGTCACGATGATGAGCGGGGTCATGCCGAGCAACTCGATCGTGACCTGACCCCGGTCGTCCTTGCGCCGCCGTGACATCACCCTCACTCCCTCCTCCGCCGGAACCCCACCGACCCCCGGTCCCCGCCCCGGACCGCGCCGCGGGCCCGTCCGTGTCGGCGCTCGGTGCCCTCCGGTGTCTTCACCAGGCCCAGCTCGCCGGCGAGCGCCCAGGTCGCCTGGCGGACGGCGCCCTTGGCGTCGAGGGCGTGGACGCGGCCGGCGTCGACGGCGGCCTGGAGTTCCTTGAAGTGGGCGGGGATCGTGGTCGTGGCGATGGCCGTACCGGTGATCTTCTGGATGAGCGCGGGCTGGATCTCGGTGGCGCGGCTGTGCCGGTTGACCACGACGGTGGTCTCCTCGGCCTTGCGGATCTGGAGGCGGTCCCACATGCGGACGGCGCGTTTGGCGCCCCGTACGGCCACCACGTCCGGGGTGGTGACCAGCAGGGCCGTGTCGGCCATCTCGACGACGGCGGCTCCGGCGCCGCCGAGCTGGGCGCCGCAGTCGACGACGACGACCTCGTAGCGGGAGCGCAGGGCGGTGACGATCTGGCGGGCCGCGCGGTCGGTGACCTCCTCGCCGCGTTCGCCCTCGCCGGGGGCGAGGAGGAGGGCCACGCCGGTGTCGTGGCGGAAGACGGCCTCGGCCAGGATGCGGGGCGAGATGTCGGTGATGGCGGCGAGGTCGACGACCGAGCGGCGGAACTGGACGTCCAGGTAGGAGGCGATGTCGCCGGTCTGGAGGTCCATGTCGACCAGGGCGGTGGAACGGCCGGACGCCTGGGCGGCGAGGGCGAGCTGGACGGCCGTGAGGGTCGCGCCCACGCCCCCCTTGGCGCCGCTGACGGTGACGACGGTGCCGCCCGCGCCGGTGAACACGTCGCCCCCGTGGCCGAGATGGCGGCGTACGCCGACCGACCAGCGGGCGACCGCCTGGACGCGGCTGGCCAGTTCCTCGTAGTCGAGGGGGAGGGTGACCAGGCCGCGGGCGCCGGAGTCCATGGCCGCGGCGAAGAGGCCGGGGCTCGCGTCGGTGGTGACGAGGATGACGCCGACCGCCGGGAAGCGCAGGGCGACGTCGCGGACCAGTTCCAACGCCGGTACGGGGCCGATGCGTTCGTGGACGACGACGACCTCGGGCAGTTCGTCGACGGACTCCGCGGCGAGGCGGCCGAGGGCGTCGACCAGCTGGGTGGAGTCGGTGACGGGGGTGACGGGTTCGGCGTCCGGGAGCTGGCTGAGCAGCGTGGTGAGGGAACGGGCCGCGTCCGCGTCGCCGACGGCCGGGAAGATCCTCGTGGGCATGGCGGCGGCCCCTTACTTGTCCGTGGCGAGTTCGTACGTACGGTCCTGGTCGGGGACCGCGGTGTCGGTGCCGGGCGCCACCAGCGCCAGCCGGACGCGCTTGGCGAACGACTCGGCGTACGTGATGCGCTGGGCGTCGAGCGTGGACAGGGCGAAGGTGATGGGGACGGCGTCGGTGGGCTGCTGCGCGCGGTTGTCGGCGTCGGGTTCGAGGGCCGTCAGCTCGCCGACGTCGAGGACGCGGGCGTTGGTGACGATGATCTTCGACTGGTCGGGGTCGCTCTCCTTGGCGCCCTCGAAGGTGGCGTAGACGTTGACGGAGGAGCCCGGGGTGATCTTTCCGGCGACGCCGGTGGCCGCGTCGATCATGATGGCGACCTCCTGCTGGCCGGGCTGGAGGGCGGGCTGGTCGACGATCATGTCGCTCTGGAGCAGCGAACCCTTCTTCAGGGTCGTCACGGCGATCTTGCCGCGGATGGCGGCGAGATCGGTCACCGCGTTCTCCGACAGCCACCGCTCGGGCATCTTGATCTTCTCGAACTGGCCCGTGCTGAGCGGAGTGTAGGGCGTGATGTCGGTTTTGAGCCGGTAGGCGGCGACCTCGGGGCCGACCTTGGACTCCACGTCGTCGATGACGGAGAGGACGCCGGCGGAGGCGCCGAGGGCGCACAACACGGACAGGAGCAGGAGGATCACGCCGCGGCGCTGACGGGAGTTCATGAACCGTGCAACCTCGTTGGGGGTCGGGTCGTGCGGACGGGAACGGGCGGGGCGGTGGACCCGGGTCAGCCGCCGGCGGTGAGCGCGCGGCTGTGGCGGCCGCCGCCCGCGGTGAGCGCGCGGACGGGGTGGGTCGTCTCGTGGGCGGGCGGCGGGGTGGCGGAGCAGAAGACGCAGCGGTCACCGATGACGTCGATGCCGCACCAGTGGCAGACGGTCTGCCGTACCGAGGTGACGAGCTGGTAGAGGACCGACAGGTCGGGGAGGTAGGCGCAGAACTCGACGAGCCTGCCGGTGCCCCACCAGTCGGCGGACTCGGCGGGCAGCTCCGTCTCGCGCAGGCCCTGGACCCGCCAGGCGGGGGCGAGGGTGCCGGTGACCCAGTCGGCGGGGAGCTGTCCGCGGGCGACCAGCATCCAGGTGCCGAACTCGGGCCCCTGGAGGACGGTGTCGGGTCCGGCCTTCACCAGCTGCGGCTGTGGATGGGCGAGCACCCCGAACTGGCTGCCCGGGACCCAGGACCGGGCGTGCGACGTCAGGCCCACGGGGATCCGGTCGAGCCGGGCGACGGAGCCGAGGAGGGCGCCGGCGTGCAGGTAGTGGGTGAGCAGCCGGCCCGCCGAGGCGAGGACGCCGGGGCTGAGGTCGCAGGAGGCTAGTTGGCGCAGCTGGCGGGCCAGCACGGCGAGTCCGAGCGGCGGCAGGTCGGGCCGGAACAGGGCGATGCGGTCGCTCTCCAGGAGGGAGCGGACGGTGTGCAGCCGGTGTTCGACGGCCGCGGGGACGGCCCGTGAGTAGACGACGATGAGGTGCCCGTGCTGTTCGACGAGCGTCTGGACGTCGGCGACGGCCTGGTCGAGGGGCCGGCGGTCCAGGCCGTCGAGCACGGCGGCGGGCAGGGTCCGCTCGTCCTGCGGTGGCAGCGCCAGGTCGGCGCCGGTCACGGCAATGGCTGTTGGCACGCGCAGCTCCCCGATTTCCACGGTCCGGCCCACCGGTGTTACTCCGGCGCACCGGGGTGACTTCATTGCGTGACTACCTCAGCACTGTATCCACGGCCCTGTGGCCGGAGAACCACTTTCCGTGGCACTTCCACGGCTGCGAAGCAACTCTTCTTCGCGCAAGTACCGCCAAACCGGCACAGGTTGCCCACACGGCGCCCCACGAACCGGCCTCGGCGCCCGCCGAACCGACCGCACCGACCGCACCGACCGCACCGACCGCACCGATCCACCACACCGCACGTGCCCGTACCGAGGCGCCCCCGCGACGGAAGCCCCCGCTGCCGGCACCCGACCGTCGGCATCCGGCCCGGAACCGTGGGCGACGTACCGCCACCGCACAGCCCCCCTGACGCAGCACACCGCCCGAGCCGCCCGCCGTTGCGGACTGCTCCCCGTACCCTCCATCGCCGGGCTCTCCTTCCCCGTGCCCTCCATCGCCGGGCCCTCCGTTGCCGGGTGCCCGGCCGCCGATATCCGGCCATGGCGGCGTATCGCAACGGATCCGCGTTGCATCCGGCAAGACGCCGGTGTGGTGATCGCGGGCATGGCCACAGACGGGGGAGCCGGTCCCGGCAGGCGGACACCCAAGTCCTCACTTGACGAGTACGCGGAGCTGACCGTGCCAGGCGGCGCAGGACCCGTGACGGAGGTGCCGCCGCCTCCCTCCCTCCCCTCTGCGGAGGCACCACGGCAAGATGTACCTGCAGCAGACGGACGTGACGCTGCCGGGCGCCCTCCCCCTGGTCTTCCGGCGACGTGTGGAGTCGGGTTACCACTTCGGTCGCTGGTTCGGCCCGTCCTGGTCCTCGACGGTCGACCAGCGCCTGGAGATCGACGCCGAGGGCGTCGTCTTCGTCACCGAGGACGGCATGCTGCTCGCCTACCCGCACCCGGCGCCCGGCCTGCCCACGCTCCCCGGTCACGGCCCGCGCTGGCCGCTGGACCGGGAGGACGGCGGCTACACGGTCACCGACCCCCGCTCACGCCGTGTCTGGCACTTCGCCGACCGCGGCGACGACCTGGCCGTCCTGGAACAGATCGACGACCGCAACGGAAACTGGCTCACCTTCGAGTACGACACCGACGGCACACCCCTGGGCATCGTCTCCAGCGCCGGCTACGACGTACGCATCGCCACGGAGGCGGGCAGGGTCACCGCCCTCCGCCTGTCGGCGGCCGACCAGGTGCTGACGCGCTACGGCTACACCGACGGCGACCTGACGCAGGTCGTCAACTCCTCGGGCCTGCCCCTGCGTTTCACCTACGACGAGTCCGGCCGCGTCACGTCCTGGACGGACACGAACGACCGCGGCTACACCTACGCGTACGACGACCGGGACCGCTGCGTCGCCGAGGGCGGCACACACGGCCACATGACCCTGCGCCTGTCCTACGGCGAGCGGGACCCCGAGACATGCCTGAACCGGACCGGCAAGGAAGGAAAGGAGTCGAATGAAAACTTCATCTCCGGATCCGCAGAAGGTCAAAAACTCGTCGATCGATTGCGACGTGAATCCGCAGAATCCATCTTCAGAGAAGATGGATGGCTGACCCAACAAACACTCAACGAGTCCCGTCTCATCATCCGCGGCGAGGATCTAGACAATATGGTGGTGCGCGACCTAATGGTCGAGGACGGAAGCAGCCTCAGCGACTGGGGTAAGTACACTACACGGACGATTCAGTCACCTGACGGAAAAGGTCCTGCAGTACGACTACAAAGCCGTCATGAACAGGAGGTGACAGGATTGCGCGCCCGCTTCAGCCTCCCCAGCAACGCAGACCGGCGAACCCGACAGGGGGTCGACGCACTTACGAAAGGGAAAGAATACGTCATTCTTGAGATATTCGCACCTTCCAATCAGGGTGCCCTTTTTCGTATCGAGTTCGCCAAAGGCGAGGATTCCGCCCTTTTTGCAAGTACGGCATTCACCGTCACGTCAAATGCCATGCCCCCCAGCTGGAAATACTACCAGGCGCGGCCGTACGAGAACTTCCGACTCAAGTTGACTGGGCACTCGACAGGTCTCGGAGAAATTGGGTGCTCGCCCCCACCCGACTTCTGCATGAGAGTCAAGGGCTGGCCGATCCCGAGTTCAGCGATGTCGTGCAATCGATCAACACTCAGGATCAGGAATTCTGCATCAAGGCACTGTCTGACTTGGAAGACATCATCCACCGCCTAGAGCAGCTCCCCGTCCCGGGGTAACGCATTTCGCGATCCGGAGTTCTCCACGCTGACCGACGGCTTATTGGCCTGGCAGCTTCGGTCTTGTCCAGAGGGCACTGACCCTCCGTCGAAAGGCCCCCGGAAAGTCAGTCCAGTGGCCGCAGGCACAGGCTTGTCGTGCCGTCCTCGCTGTATTCCGGGTACGCGAGGTAGTCGCCCTCCTCGCAGCCTGCCGTCCCCGGCTCCAGGACCCGGAACTGGGCGTCGGACGAGCCGCACGGCTCCTCGCTCAGGTCCTGGTCGGGCCAGGAGCCGTCGTTGCGGGCACAGGAGCCGGCGGTGAGGGGCTTCGGGGTGCTGTCTCCGGCCACCCAGCCGATGAGCACCAGGGCGGGGACGGCCGTCACGAGAAGGCCGAGGAGAGAGAGGGGCACGAGGGCGATCACGCCTGCCGGGCGGCGCATCACGGGCTTGCCCGGGTCGAGCGGTGGGCGGCCGCCCCAGGCCGTCGGCTCGGGGAGACGGAGCAGGGCGGACCGGGCGCCGAGGTTCATCAGGAGGGTGACGGGGGTGATGAGCAGCGACAGCGGGCCCCACCAGCCCAGCAGCAGGGTGTCCGCCTGCATCTCACGGAAGACGGCCAGCCCGCAGAGCCGGCAGTACGCACCCTGCCGCCGCAGGAAGCGCATCAGCACGATCATGCCCTGATGGCCTCGGACGGTCACCGGCACGGCCGGGGCGGCTCCGCAGATCTGACACAGGAGGGCGGGGGCCGGACCCGGCTGCGGGTGCGGGTGCGGCGCGGGCGCGTACGCCGAGTGGCCGGCCGGGGGGTGGTGGGGAGGTGGGGGTGTGCTCACGACGTCTCCGTTGTTGATCGGCAGTCGGTGGAGCACCCTATCCAGCTCTCCCGGCTACCCCATCGGCCGGTAGTGCCCCAGCACCCACGCCAACTGTGCGAACCAGTCCGCCAGTTTCTCCCGCGGCCTGGCGTCCACCACGGCCTCGTAGACCCTGCCGTCGGCGTGGACGACCGCCACCATCAGGGCCTTGCCGTTGGGGCTCGCCTTGTAGTGGACGCTGCGGATCTCGGGCCAGTCGAAGTCCGCCGACACGCCGTACATCTCGAAGGCGACGCCCGAGGCGTCGACGACGACCGAGTTGTGCTTGTCGACCGCCAGGAACTCCGGCCCCGACGGCGCGGGGTGGGGCGCCGGGGCGGCGGGGTACTGGGGCGGCGGTGGGGCGTACGGGGGCGGCTGGGGGGCGTACTGCGGTGGCGGGGCAGCACCGTACTGCGGTGGTGGGGCGCCGTACGGCGGTGGGGGCGGGCCGAAGCCCGGGGGCGGGGGCTGGTGGGTCATCGGGGGGCTCCTCGGGCGGCGCGGTGAACGAGTCGGGCCATATTCTTCCGTCTCCCTGGAACATCTCCTCCGGTGTGCCGGAGCGGGCCTCACACCCCTCGCCCCCCTCAGAAGAACTCCGACCACGGCTGGTCCCAGACCTGCTTCACGCACAGCACCAGGAACAGCAGCGCGGCCACCGCGAGCATGCCGTTGCTGATCCATCCGTTGCGCCACTCGCGGGGTGTGCGGGCGGAGTTGAGGAGCCAGATGAGGGTGAGGGAGAGGAACGGCAGGAAGGCCGCGCCGAGCACGCCGTAGAGGATGATCAGGCGGAACGGCTCGCCCTGGAAGAGCAGGACGATCGGCGGGAAGGTCAGCCACAGCAGGTAGGCGCGGAACGGCCGGGAACGCTCGCGCTCGCCGGAGGCGACCTCCGCGCCGGTCGTCCGTTCGCGGCTGCGGTAGCGGGCTACGAAGTCGGCGAACATCAGGCTCACGCCGTGCCAGACGCCGATCAGGGAGGTGAAGGAGGTGGCGAAGAAGCCGATGAGGAAGAACGTGGCCGTCGCCGTGCCGTACTCCTCCTCCAGGATGTCGCCGAGCTGGACAAGTCCCTTGTCGCCGCTCGCGATGGCGATGTTCGCGGAGTGCAGCAGTTCCGCGCCGACGAACAGCATGGCGATGACGAAGACGCCGGTGGTGGCGTAGGCGACGCGGTTGTCCAGGCGCATCACCTTCATCCAGCCGGTGTCGGTCCAGCCCTTGGCGTTGACCCAGTAGCCGTAGGCCGCGAGGGTGATGGTGCCGCCGACGCCGCCGATCAGGCCGAGGGTGTTGAGAACCGAGTCCTTCTCGTCGGGCAGGACCGGCAGCAGGCCCGCGAAGGCGTCGGCCAGGTTCGGGGTGACGCGGATCGCCAGGTACACGGTCACCACGAACATGACGCCCACCAGGACCGTCATGACCTTCTCGAACACCGCGTACTTGTTGAACCAGACGAACACCAGTCCCACCAGCCCGCAGGCGACGGCCCACCACTTCAGGTCCATCACGCCGGGGAAGAGGGCCTGGAGCGGCAGCGCGCTGGACGACATCGCCGCCGCGCCGTAGACGAAGCCCCAGACGACGACGTAGGCGACGAAGAAGTACGTCGTCCAGCGGCCGAGGCTCGCCCAGCCGTCGAACAGGGTGCGGCCGGTGGACAGGTGCCAGCGGCCGGCCGCCTCCGCCAGGGAGATCTTGACCAGGCAGCCGATGATCGCCGCCCACAGCAGGGTGTAGCCGAAGTTGCTGCCGGCGATGAGGGTGGCGACCAGGTCGCCGGCGCCGACGCCGGTCGCGGCGACGACGATGCCGGGGCCGATGTGACGCCAACCGGCCTTGCGGGGGAGCGGGCCGTCGTCGCCGGATGGTGCCTGGGAGGTATGGGGGGTCTGGGAGGCCTGGGAGTCCGTGGGGTTGCCCGTGGTGTCCGCCATGACGGTCAAGAAAGCCCACCGGCGCCGGTCCGGCAAGGGGGCGTGCGCGATCTCCACCCGATGTGGTCAAGCACCGGACGGCTCCCGTGACCCGTCCGGCAGGGGCGGTCGGGCGCCGGCCCGGGGGTCCGCTGCGGGTCGTGGACGGGGCCGGCGCTACGGCTGACGCCGGCCGCAGTCGCCGCATCCGCAGGTGCCGAGTTCGAACCACACGGTCGTGCCCGCCCCGTCCTGACGGCACCCCCAGCGACGGGCGAGCGCCTCCAGCAGGAACATCCCCCGGCAGGTCTGCGCACAGCCCGCCTCCGTCACCTGCGCGGTGCGGCGGCCCGCGTCGGTCACCTCGCAGCGCAGGACACCGTGCGCGGCGGACAGCGTGAGCCGGAAGCGGCGCGCGTCGGGGCCTCCCGCGCCGTCCCGGCCGTGATGGCGCAGCAGGGCGTTGGTGGCCAGCTCGCTGACGAGCAGGACGGCCGTGTCGGCCAGGTCGCCCCGGTCCGCCAGCCCCCAGAGCTCCAGCTGCCGGCGCACCTCGGCGCGCGCCTGACCGACCGCGTGCGGCCGGAGGTCGTACCCGACGCTGAGATGGCCCGCCCCGAGGGGCGGTTGCAGACAGGCGCCGTACGGAGCGTCGGGCTCCGGAAGGCGCCCCCCTGAGAGTTCCGGCATGGCTTCAGGATGGCCGGGCCGGGCGGCCCGTACACGGGGAGGACTACCCGATTCCGTACCTGCGGGGGCGCGATGGGACCCATGGGATCTGCGGGGAGACCGGGGGCCTACGGCCCGTGGGTCCCTGGGGCTCCGTACGGAGGTGTACGTGTCAGACGTACTGGAGGCGTACGGCGGTGCCCCCGTCGTCGGCGTCGCGGAGGTCGACGTAGGCGCACACCTGGCGGGCGAACCAGAGGCCCTGGCCGGGTTCCAGGCCGGGGGTGGTCGGCGGGGCGAAGCCGATGAGCGGGTCGTCGATCCGGCGGGCCAGGGTCAGTTCGCAGACGCAGCCGGGGGGCTCGCCCCACAGCACGGCGCCGGTGACCGGGCCGAGCGCGGCCGCCACCGCGACGGCCGCCGCGAACCGCTCGGCGTCGGCGGCGCCCATCCCGCGTCCCGCTGCCCAGTCCCGCACGGTGTCCGCTTCGGGCACGGCGAGGCGGCGCGCGTCCGGCGGGGGCGGGGGCAGCGGTACGGCCTCCAGCTCGGCCACGAGCCGGAGCGGATCCTCGTACACGCCCGTGCCGGGGTGGGCGCGGCGGGCGGCGGCCACGAGGGCGGAGCCGGCGGTGCGGGTGTCGTAGACGCACAGCGCGGTGGTGGCGGCGTCGGCGAAGAGGAGGTTGGCGAGGGCCTCGTAGCGGATCCACTCGGCGCTCTCGCGCGGTGAGCGGCCGGCCCGTCCGTTCCACACCGGCTCCATCAGCAGGTGGACGCGGCCGTCCGGACCGGTGTGCCCGGACAGGTGCTCGGCCGCCCGGGCCACGGCGTTGGCGGCGGAGCCGGAGTACCAGTCGGTGTGCGGGACGAAGCCGACCCGTTCGGCGTCGGCGCCGAGGGCGTCACGCAGGAGGTCCAGTTTGGCGGGGGCGGCGATGGCCAGGGGCGGGGGTTCGTCAGGGGTCGCGAGTCCTTCGGCGAGGAAGGGAAGGGCGGCGGCCAGGAAGGCGTCGTCCGTGGTGGGGGCGGCCATGCGGTGGTCGAATGCCACCGGCGGGTGGACGGGTCGAGCGGTCATCTGGCCCTCAACTTCGGTGTGCGAGGCGGTTGCGGTGGGTGGAGAGGCGGGTGGGCGGAGAGACGGGAGGCGGAGGAGAGGCGGGAGGTGGAGGAGAGGCGGGAGGCGGAGCGGGAGAGACGGGTGGGCGGTGGCGGGAGCGGTGCGTGGGCGGTGGCGGGAGGGGTGTGTGGGTCGAGGAGGTGTGTGGGTCGGAGGAGGGGTGTGTGGTGGCGGGAGGTTGTGGGTGTCTCACCGTTGGGCCGTCACCCATGCGGCGATCTGGCTGCGGTTGCTGAAGCCGAGCTTGCTGAGGACGCGTTCGACGTGCCCCTCGGCGGTGCGGCGGGCGATCACCAGGCGGTCGGCGATCTGCTGGTTGGCGAGGCCCTCGGCGACGAGTTCGGCGACCTGGGCCTCGCGGCGGGTGAGGCGGACGGCGTCCGGCGGGGCGTCGCCCGGCGGCCGGGGGCTCGCGGCGGGTGCGTGCGGACGGGGTGTGCGGACGGCGGTCGGGAGGCTGTCGGGCCGTCGGTGCCCGGGGGCCTCCGGGCACCGGACCGACGGGGACGGCGGGCGCCGCCGGACGGGGTCGTCGTCACTCAGGGCGTGGGCCACGAGGTCGGGGAGGGAGAGGGCGGCGCCCCGGTCGTAGGCCCTGCGGAAGGCGGTGCTGCCCAGGGCCCGGTGGGCGCGTTCCTCGCTGCCGCGCCGGGTGGAGTTGAGGGCCGCCGATCCCCAGCGGCTGCGGTCGACGTCCGCCCAGGTGCGGTCGGCGCCGCCCAGTAGGACGGCCGCGCGCCCGTGGGCGCCGCGTTCGGCCGCGACCCGGGCCAGCAGGTCGAGCGTGAGGCCCATCCCGACGACGTCGTGCACCGCGAACTTCAGGCGCAGCGCCTCACGGCCGTGCCGCTCCGCCTGCCGCCAGTCGCCCTTCACGCTGTGGGCCAGGGCCATCATCCGCTCCACGTACGACAGCACCCAGCGCTCGCCGTGCCCGACGCACAGCGCGCGGGTCTCCTCGCAGACCGCGACGGCTTCGTCGGCGTGGCCGAGCAGGGCCAGGGAGCAGGCGAGTTCGACGCGGTCGAGGCCGACGAGACCGAGGTGCTGGCCGGGGACGCGGCCGCGTTCGACGCCGGCCCGGAAGTGTTCCAGGGCGCCGGACAGGTCGTCGCTGAAGAGGCGGATGACGCCGACGGCGTACTCGGCGTGGGCGGCCTCGGCGGCGTCGCCGAGCCGGTGGGCGAGGTCGCGGGCCTGTTCGGCGAGGCGGCGGCCCCGGGTGAGGTCCTCGGGGCAGCCGGCGAGGAGCCCGGCGACCCACAGGGCGCGGGCGCGTTCCCGGGTCGGTCCGGGGCTGGCGTCGAGGGCGCGGTCGAGCCAGTAGCGGCCCTCGCGGGGGGCTCCGCAGGCGTGCCAGTGGAACCACAGGGTGCCGGCCAGGCGCAGTCCGGCGAGGGCCTCGCCGGGGGCGGTGAGGCTGAAGTCGAGGGCGGCGCGGAGGTTGTCCTGGTCGGCGCGGAGGCGGGCGGCGATGCCGGGCTGGTCCGGGCCGAACCAGTCCCGTTCGCAGGTGGTGGCCCTGTGCTGCATCCAGTCGCGCAGGCGGAGGCGGGTGGTGTGCTCCTCCCCGGGGTGCTGTCCCAGCCGTTCCAGGCCGTAGTCGCGCAGGGTGTCCAGGAGTCGGTAGCGGACGGTGCCGGTGGGGGTCGTCTCACGGCTGAGGACGGACTTGTCGACCAGGCCGGCCACGGCGTCGAGGACGTCGTGGGCGCGCAGGGGCGGAGCGGGGGGTGCGGTCGTCGGCGAGGACGGAGGCCGGCCCCCTCCCGTCGGCTGCCGCTCTTCCGTCGGCTGACCCCCACCCGTCGGCCGACCCCCGTCCGCCGGCTGCCGCTCTTCCGTCGACTGCTCACCATCCGTCGGCTGACCCCCGTCCGTCGGCCGACCCCCATCCGTCGGCCGACCCTTTTCCACCTGCGGCGCGGACTCCGCCTGCGGCCCGGACTCCGCCTGCGCCCCGGACTCGGACCGCGACCCGGACTCCGCCTGCACGGATTCCAACCGCGCCCCGGACTCCGCCCATGGCCCGTACATCGTCGGGCGCCCGTCCTCCGCCGGATGCCCGTCCTCCGTCGGATGCACGTCCTCCGTCGGATGCCCCCCGCACACCGCCTCCGCGGTCTCCAGGTCGAAGCTGCCCGCCAGGACCGACAGGCGGGCCCAGACCCGTTGTTCCGTCGCGCCGCACAGGTCGTGGCTCCAGGCGACCGCCGCGCGGAGGGTCTGGTGGCGGGGCGGGTCGGTGGGGCTGCCGGTGGTGAGCAGGTGGTAGCGGTCGTCGAGGCGGCGCAGGAGCTGGTCGACGCCGAGGACCCGCATGCGCACCGCGGCCAGTTCGATGGCGAGCGGGAGGCCGTCGAGGCGGCGGCAGAGGCGGGCGACGGAGGCGCGGTTGGCGGCGGTGAGGCGGAAGCCGGGGACGACGGCGGCGGCCCGGTCGGCGAAGAGGGCGAGGGCCGGGTAGCCGTCGGCGGCGGAGAGGTCGCCGTCGGGATCGGGGACGGGCAGCGGCCGTACGTCCAGGAGGTGTTCCTCGGTGAGGCCGAGCCGGTGCCGGCTGGTGGCGAGGAGGCGTACGCCGGGGGTGCCGTGCAGCAGGGCGCCGGCGAGGGCGGCGCAGACCGGCAGCAGGTGTTCGCAGTTGTCGACGACGAGCAGCAGACGGCGGTCGCGGACCCGCTCCACCAGGGCGTCCAGCGCGGGGCGGTCGGAGTGGTCGCGCAGGCCCAGGGCGTCGGCGACCGCGAGCGGGACGAGGGCGGGGTCGTGCAGACCGGAGAGGTGCACGAAGCGCACGCCGTCGGGGAAGGCCCGGGCGACGCGGGCCGCGAGCCGTCCGGCCAGACGGGTCTTGCCGACGCCGCCGGGACCGGTCAGGGTGACCAGCCGGGCCCTGGACAACAGCTCGCGTCCTTCGGCCAGTTCGGTCCGCCGGTCGACGAAACTGGTCGTCTCCGCCGGCAGGCGGCAGTCCCGTCGTGGCGCTGATCCGCCCATGATCAGCCAGTCCTTCGGGTGGGTTCGGAGGGCCGGAGGATACGGCTCCTCTTCCGTGCGGACCCCTAGCCTTCCCCGGTCCGTACATATATGCACGCCCGCCTCACACCTGCGGGTGACCTTCCTCGAGGACCCGGTCGGCACCGCCGCCGGGCCCTACACTGCGCGGCCGACCGAGCCCTCGCGGAGGCGGATTCCGGTCACCGGCCCATCCGTCCACACTTGACCTGACCATGTCACAGCTCGACGATGAGCGGACCCGCGCACAGCCCGTCGCACAGCACGTCGCACGAGGCACCACCCCCCGCTCCACTCCCCCACAGGTCCGGCGATCCCGGACTTCCGGAGAACCGAGGAGAGTTCATGCGACTCCGTATACGCGGCTCAGGCATCCGCGGCGGCAGGCGGACCGCCGTGCTCGCCGCCCTGATGGCCCTCGCCCTCGCGGCACCGGTCTCGGCGACCGTCACGCCCGCGGCCGCGGGCGGCGCCCCGGAGGCCACGGCCTCCGCCGACGACGTCCGCCAGTACGAGATCCACGTCCACCACAGCACGTCCCGGACGCGCACCGCGATCGCCGCGTCCGGCGTGAGCGTGGACGAGGCCGACGAGGAGACCGTGGTCGTCTCCGGGCGCGCGGACCAGATCGAGAAGCTGCGCGCCCAGGGCTACGAGGTCTCACCGGCCGGCTCCGCGCCGGACCGCGTCGCCGAGGGCGAGGTGCGGCTGTACGACTTCCCCTCCGCCGACTCCCAGTACCACAACTACGCGGAGATGACGGCGGAGATCGACCAGCGGATCGCCGCCTACCCGGGCATCATGAGCAAGCGGGTCATCGGCACGTCGTACCAGGGCCGGGACATCGTCGCCGTCAAGATCAGCGACAACGTGGCCACCGACGAGGCCGAGCCGGAGGTGCTGTTCACCCACCACCAGCACGCCCGTGAGCACCTCACCGTGGAGATGGCCCTGTACCTGATCCGCGAGCTGGGCGCCGGGTACGGCACCGACTCCCGTGTCACCGACGCGGTGAACGGCCGGGAGATCTGGATCGTCCCCGACCTCAACCCGGACGGCGGCGAGTACGACATCGCCACCGGCTCCTACCGCTCGTGGCGCAAGAACCGCCAGCCCAACTCCGGTTCCTCGTACGTCGGTACGGACCTCAACCGCAACTGGGCCTACCGGTGGGGCTGCTGCGGCGGCTCGTCGGGCTCGGCGTCCTCCGAGACGTACCGCGGGGCGGCGGCCGAGTCGGCGCCCGAGGTGAAGGTGGTCGCGGACTTCGTGCGCGGCCGGGTCGTCGGCGGCGTCCAGCAGATCAAGGCCGGCATCGACTTCCACACCTACAGCGAACTGGTGCTGTGGCCCTTCGGGTACACCACCGCCGACACGGCCACCGGGATGACGGCCGACGACCGCAACGCCTTCGCCACCGTCGGGCAGTCGATGGCCGCGAGCAACGGGTACACCCCGGAGCAGTCGAGCGACCTGTACATCACGGACGGGTCGATCGACGACTACCTCTGGGGCACGCACCGGATCTTCGGGTACACCTTCGAGATGTACCCGGGCTCCGCGAGCGGGGGCGGGTTCTACCCGCCCGACGAGGTGATCGAGCGGGAGACCGCGCGGAACCGGGACGCCGTACTCCAGTTGCTGGAGAACGCGGACTGCATGTACCGGTCGATCGGCAAGGAGACCCAGTACTGCGGCTAGGTCCGCATCGGGGACCTAGCCGGCGTCGCCCTTGGCGCCCTTGGTGTCCTTCACTTCCTCGGAGCCCCCGGAGCCCTCGGAGACCTCGACGTCCTCGGAGTCCTTGACGTCCTCGGGAGCTTCGGGGCCCCCGGTGTCCTCGGCGTCGTCGGCTTCCGTGACGTCACCGGCGTCCACGCTGTCGACAGTGTCCTCGGCGTCCTCGGCGTCCCCGGCATCCTCGACGCCTTCATCGAAGTAGGCGTCCAGGACCGCGTCCAGTTGGTCGTCCCACTCCTTGAAGCGCCCCCTGGCCGTCGCCTCGATCTCGATGGGGTACCAACGGCGGTCGGGGGTGTGCACCGTGATGGTGTACCGCTTGCCGAAGCGCGGGGTCTCCGTCTCGACCGCGCCGATCTCGTCCCAGCGGAACTCGCACTCCTCCGCGTCCAGCCGGAGACGGACGCCCTTGGCGTCGGCGACGATCCGGGCCCGGCGGTCGGCGGCCTCGAAGACGGGACCGTCGGAGGTCTCCTCCTCCGACTCCTCCCCGTCGGCGGCCGGTTCGGCCGCGGCGGCATCGTCCTCCGCGACGGCCGCCCCGGAGTCCTCCCGCACGGAGTCCTCCCGCACGGAGTCCTCCGGCGCGGCGTCCCCCGGAACGGCGTCCTGCGGGTCGACGCCCCCCGGCTTCCCGCCCTTCGGCTCCGCGGTCACGGGCGAGGTGAGCCCGGGGATGAATGCCGGGTCGAATCCGGCGCCCTCCAGGGGCTGGCTGCTCGAACCTATGCGCTGCTCCACAGCGGGCAGTATGGTCGACGATCCTGTGCCGTACACAGTCAGCCCCTGACTTCGTTATGAGACTCCTACATGGGGCCCCGGGCGCGCAACGGGCCATACGAACAGACTCGGTACGGCCCCGACGCCGGCCGGAGAGGACGTCAGCCCAGGACGGCGAGCGCGTCGATCTCGATGAGGAGCCCGGCGGGCAGGCCGACGTAGACCGTCGTGCGGGCGGCGGGGGGCCGGGTGAGGCCCTGCTCCTCGAAGTAGGCGTTGTAGAGGTCGTTCATCTCGGCGAAGTGGTCCACGTCGGTGAGGTAGACGCGGATCATCATCGCGTCGTCCCAGCTCGCGCCGCCCTCCTCCAGGATCGCCTTGACGTTGGCGAGGGTCTGGAGGGTCTGTTCGCGCAGGGTGGGGCCGGCGGGCGTGGGCGGCTTGCCCTCCTCGGCGGGCAGGAAGCCGACCTGCCCGGCGACCTGGAGGATGTTCCCCTTCCGCACGCCGTGCGAGAACCTCGCCGGCGGGGTGGTGTGGGTCTTCGGCGTGAGCGCGGTCTTGTCGGTCATACGGTGTCCTTCACTGGGGTCCTGCCGGAGTACTCGCCGCTGATGTCGTCGGCCGTGCGGCGCACCTGCGGGAGGAGGGTGAGGAGTTCGTCGGCGGTGACGACGACGTTCGGCGCGGACACCGACATCGCGGCGACCACCCGGCCGTCGGCGCCGCGGATCGGCGCGGCGACGCAGTTGATGAACTCCTCGTGGCCGCCGAGGTCGGTGGCCCAGCCCTGTTCGCGCACCTTCTCCAACTCCCGGAGGAACGCCGGGGCGTTGGGGGTGGAACGGGCCGTGTACAGGGGATAGTCGAGCTTCTCGGCGACCGCGCGCCGCTCGGGCTCGGGCAGGTCGGCGAGGAGCAGCTTGGCGACGGCGGCGACGGTGAGGGCGACGGGCCTGCCGATCCGCGAGTACATGCGGACCGGGTAGCGGCTGTCGACCTTGTCGATGTAGAGGACCTCGCCCTCCTCGTACACGGCGAGGTGGACGGTGTGACCGCACCGCTCGTTCAGCCGCGCCAGGTGGGGGTGGGCGATCTCGCGGACGTCGAGGTTCTCCATCGCCTCCTGGGCGAGGGCGAAGAGGCGGGAGCCGAGGCGGTAGCGCTGGTCGGACTGGCGGTAGACCAGCCCGTGCTCGTGGAGGGTGCGCAGCAGGCGCAGGGCGGTGGACTTGTGGACGCCGAGGCGGTCGGCGACCTGTCCGAGGTCGGCGGGGCCCTCGGCGAGCAGCGGAAGGATGCTCAGGGCGCGGTCGACGGTCTGGCTCATGGGGTGCGTACCTCCTCCAGGGCCTCTTCGGCTTGCGTCCAGCCGGGGCCGAGTCGCAGTCTCCCCCACGCGGTGTCGTCGAGGGCGGCCAGGCGGTCGGCGTGGTGGCGGGAAAGGGGCGCGGCGAGGTCGCCGGGGGCGGTGAGGGCGGCGGCGGCCATGAGGTGGCCGTGGCGCAGCCGGTCGCGGGCGGGCAGCCCGCGCAGGGTGGCGGAGAGGAACCCGGCGGCGAAGGCGTCCCCGGCCCCGACGGCGGCGACGACGTCGACGCGCGGGGCGCGGGCGAAGGTGACCGTGACGGCCGCATCCGCCATGACAGCCGCATCCGCCGTGACGGCCGCATCCGCCGTGACGGCCGCATCCGCCATGACGGCCACGCCCGCCGCACCGGCCGCATCCGCTGCACCGGTCGCAGGCGCGGCGCCGGCCGCAGGCGCGGCGCCGGCCGCATCCGCCGCGTCGGCCGCATCCGCGGCGCCGTCCTGCGCGCGGTCGGTGCCGCGGTCGAAGAGCGTCGCCCCGTCCGCGCCCTGCTTGACGACCACGACACCCGGCTCGGGGAGCGCTTCCAGCACGGCACGCGCGCCGTGCAGCCCCCACGCCTGCCTCGCCTCGTCGTCCCCCACGAACACGATGTCGGCGCGGCGCGCGAGTTCCAGGAGCACGCGGGGCCCTTCGGCGCCCTGCCAGAGCCCGCGCCGGAAGTTGACGTCGAAGGAGACCAGCGGCCGGCCGGGGCGGGGCGCGGTCAGCTCGCGCAGCAGCGCGAGGCAGTCGGGGGACAGGGCCGCGGTGATCCCGGTCAGGTGCAGCACGCGCCCCGCCCGCGCCGCCGTGAGGTCCGTGTTCGCCACCGCCATCGTGGAGGCGGCCGACCCGGCGCGGTAGTACGCCACCTCGTGCGCGTCGGTGGACCGGTCGGCGACGGTGCGGAAGTAGACGCCGGTGGGCCGTGCCGGGTCCCGCCGGACGGCCGAGACGTCGACCCCGTACCCGCCGATCGTCCCGACCAGGTGATCACCGAATCCGTCGGCTCCCACGCGGCTCACCCAGCGCACCGGGTGTCCGGCCGCGGCCAGCGCGCAGACGACGTTGGACTCGGCGCCGCCGACGGCCCGGTGGAAGGAGGGCACGTCGGCGAGGCGCCCCGGCCGGGACGGCAGGAAGGTGACCATGGACTCGCCGAGCGCGACGACATCCACGACGTCGGGGGCGTTGCGCGGTCCGCTGGTGGTCACGATGGTGGCTCCCGGTCCGTGCGAGGGTGCGGCGAGAGGGGCGGTGAGAGGGCCGTGAGGGGGGCGGTGAAGGGCGACTGTTCCGTTGACCCCGCCTCGGCCGAGATGTTAGACAGCCGTGAGCGACATACGCAACGATCGTTGCAGATTCTGCAACGTAGCTGATGAGGAGAGAAGCATGGCGCTCGACACCGCTACCGAAGCGTTCGCCCGTCTCGCCGAGGAACGCGTCGACCACCGTTTCAAGGGCCTCCCGCCGGACGCGGACGGGCTCACGGTCGGCGAGCTGGCCGCGCAGCGCCGCAACCTCTTCACCGACGGCTTCGCGACCCCCGTGCTGGCCCTGTCCGCCGAGCGTCTGGAGCACAACCTGCGGCTCATGGAGACGTACGCGGCCCGCCACGGCCTCGCCTTCGCGCCGCACGGCAAGACGTCCATGGCCCCGCAGCTCTTCCGGCGCCAGATCGAGCACGGCGCCTGGGGCATCACCGTCGCGGTGCCGCACCAGGTCCGGGTGGCCCGGGCGTACGGCGTGCGGCGGGTCTTCCTCGCGAACGAGCTGGTGGACGCGGCGTCCCTGCGCTGGATCGACGACCGGCAGCGCACCGACCCGGACTTCCGCGTCGTCTGCTACGTGGACTCCGTGCGCGGGGTCGAGCTGATGCAGGCGGCGCTGCGCGGCACGTCCCGCCCGTTGGACGTGGTCGTCGAACTGGCCGCAGGTGCGGGCGCCCGCACCGGCGTGCGCACGGAGGCGGAGTGCGCGGCGGTGGCGGCCGCGGTGGCCGCCGCCCCGGGCCTGCGGCTGGTCGGGGTCGCCGGGTACGAGGGCGAGGTCCCGCAGGCCACCCCCGAGCGGGTGCGCGCCTGGCTCCGGCGGCTGGTCGCGCTCGCCGTGGACCTCGACGCGGCGGGGCGGTTCGCGGACGCGGAGGAGATCGTCGTCAGCGCGGGCGGCAGCGCCTGGTTCGACGCGGTCGCCGACGTCCTCGCCGAACTGCCCGGCCTCTCCCGGCCGGTGCTGAAGCTGCTGCGCTCGGGCGCGTACGTCTCGCACGACGACGGCCACTACCGCAAGCTGACGCCGTTCAACCGGGTCCCGGAGGAGGGCGCCCTGGAGCCGGCGTTCCGGCTGTGGACGCAGGTGGTCTCCCGCCCCTCCCCCGAGCAGGCTTTCGTCAACGCGGGCAAGCGCGACGCGGCGTACGACCTCGACCTGCCCTTCGCCCAGGTGGTCCGCCGGGACGGCACGGAACGCCCCGCCACCGGCATCTCGGTCACCGCCCTGTCCGACCAGCACGCCTGGCTGCGCACGACCGGCGAGGCGGACCTGGAGGTCGGCGACTGGGTGGGCCTGGGCCTGTCCCACCCGTGCACGTCCTTCGACAAGTGGCAGCTGATCCCGCTGGCCGAGGCGGACGGCACGGTCGTCGACTACATCCGCACGTTCTTCTAGGCTCACGTTCTTCTAGTCTCAGGTTCTTCTAGTAGGGCTTGGTCAGGTTCGTATCACCGTGGGTATGTCGCGGTGACAGGTGGGGCAAGCGCCGGTCCAGAGGGCGAGGAGTGTCTGCAGTTC
>NZ_JBIVJP010000036.1:0-70888 GCF_044750285.1 Streptomyces sp. NPDC088812
GGGTACTTACGTGGTGCTGGCACAGCTCGTGGTTCTCCTTCGGGCCAGGATCATAATCCTGGCTTCAGGGACTCCACGAAACCGGGGTCAGCTCGATCTCGATGCCCGGATGCTCACGCAGCCATCCCTCCAGAGCCTCGACGGTGCGGCCCGGCAACACGTCTACACGTTCACGGGTTTCGACGTCGATCAGGACGGTGGCGTAGTCGTGGCGCCGGCGCAGGGCGAAGTCGTCCACCCCCAGAACCCGGGGCACCGGCCTCTCGGGCAACGGCAGCCGCATCAGCGCGCGCAGGGCGGTGTGCCGGGAGACGACCAAGGCCAGTACGGACAGTGCCCGGGAGCCGGCACGGCCCGCTAACTCCCGCACCACCGCCCCCACCTGCGCGGACAGTCGCGGTGTGCGGCGCTGATGACGCTCCAGGACCCCCGAGAGCTGTTCCCGGAACGTCTGGCGGCAGCCCGGGGTCGGGCACACCAAGCGGCGCACCCACACCTTGACCACGACTTGACGGGCGTCAACGGGAACGTCCGCGACCGTCCGTACGTGATACCCATGCACCCGCCCCGACCGAGCACCACAGTCCGGGCAGGGTGCCGTCCCGCACGGCGTCCGCGCTCGCACCAGTATCCTCCGGTCCTCATCCCGCACATCCTCGATGACCAGCGGAGACAACCCTGAAAACACCGTACTCACAAGCTCGTTGATGTCATGCATGCAACATCAACGATGCCGATCGCCCTCCGTCACCACCGAAAGTGCGACAGAGCCGAACGATTTACAGTCCCGATCCTGGCCGGCGCGGCGGCGGCGCCCCTGCTGAGCGCCATCTCGGCCACTGGCGCGGCGGCGGCAACCGTCTCCACCGAGATCTCCGACGCCGCGTTCTTCGGAGCCTGGAACTCCACCGCCGGCACTTGGACGACCAGCCCCGTCTTCGACTACGACGGGCACCCCGGGCTGGCGCCGGTCGCCGCCGCCGCGCGCGCGGGTGACTACAAGACGGCGCGCACCGCCCTCCTCCAGTACATGAAGGGCCGCGACGAGCGCGTCCCGCCGGCCTGGGCGTACAACGGTGTGTACAGCGCGGCACTCGTCCCGCTGTTCCTCGACCACATATGGACCCTGGGCAAGGGTGAGATCTACCGGACCACCTTCACCGTCGGCACCGACTGGACGACGCTCACCTCCGATGTCACCTCGGCCGTGCAGGGCACGATCAGTGCCGGTGGCGTGGGCTTCATGCTCATGGCCCGCAACAAGGAGTCCGCCGCCGCCGAGTTCGCGAGCCGACACGCCACGAGCGGCGCGCCGGAGCTGACGCTCACCTACGCGGACGGCACCGTCCACACCCTGGCGGCGGACCAGAGCTGTTACATCGCGGCGGGCACGGACGCGGACGCCGTCTTCGGAGCCACCGAGACCATCGAGGTGCACGACGAGGGCACCGGAGCCTTCAGCTCCACCACCCGCAAGGGCTATCTCTGGTTCGACCTGTCCGGCCTGACCTCCCCGGTCAGCGCCACCCTCAGCCTGACCGGCCGCACCAGCGGCACCCGGCAGGACATCATGCTCTACCAGCTCCAGGTCAGCTTCGACGAGACAACCCGTACCTGGAGCAACACCGTCCAGAACACCTTCTCCTGGCAGGGGGACGCGAAGGGCTTCGACTGGAAGAAGATCACGGGCGCCAACGTCGACAGCGAGTTCTACTACCAGCTGCCCCGGTTCTACTTCGCCGGCCCGCTCGCCGACGCCTACGCCGGCGCGGGCGACGAGGACATCGCCACCGGACTCATCGGCCTGATGACCGACTTCATCGCCGACACCAACACCTACGGGTCGGCCGCCGGCGCCGCGAGCTACCCCCGGAACCTGGACGCGGCCTGGGGCGTACAGAACTGGTGCTACGTGTACGAGATCCTGCGCTCCAGCCCGTCGCTGACGGCAGACACCAACACCACCCTGCTCAAGGCGCTCTACGCCGCCGGGCCCTTCTTCTCCACCACCACCTCCGTCACCCCCAACTGGATGATCACCATCAAGAGCGCCCTGGTCTACCTCGGAGCATGCTTCCCCGAGTTCGCCTCGGCGACCCAGTGGCGCCAGGACGCTGTGGCCTATCTGGTCGAGCAGCTGGGCAGCTCGCTCTTCCCCGACGGCGGCTACACCGAGGCGTCCTCCACCTACGCCATGGGTGTCGCGAACACGTTCGTCGGCACCTCCAGCGTGCTGGTCGCCAACAACTACGACGTCGGCGCCATAACCCCACTGAGCGGTCTGTCCTGGTTCCTCGCCGACCAGACCTACCCCAACGGCTACGACCCCTCCTACGGCGACTCCAGCTACACCGACCAGCGTGCCTCACTGGCCAAGCTCGCCGACCTGCTCGGCGACGACCAGCTGAAATACGTGGCCACCGGCGGCGCCGAGGGCACCGAGCCCGGCCACACCTCGGTCACCTACCCGGACACCCGGGTCGCCGTACAGCGCACCGGCTGGACCGACACGGACTGGTACCTGCGTATCGGCGCCGACCGCGGCAACCACGGCCACCCCGACGAGCTCGCCGTCCAGGTCTACGCCCACGACCGGCCGCTGCTGCCCGCCATGGGCGCCTACGCCTACGTCACCGACCCCACCGCCGACTGGCTGCGCAAGACCACCCAGTCGCACAACACCATCACCATCGACGGCCTCGCGCAGGACCCCACCGCCGACGGCTCGGTCACCAACGTCGCCACGCCGTGGGCCGACCTCGCCGACGGCCACACCGACGCGACAGCCGGAGTGCGCCACGAACGCTCCGCCCTGTTCCTGCACGACCTGGGCTGGATCATCTCCGACACCCTGACCCCCGCCGACGCCGCGAAGCACTCCTACGAGCAGAACTGGCACTTGCTCCCCGACGCCGCCCCCACCCTCGACGGCGCGACGGCGCGGACCACGTTCGGCAGCGGCACCCAGCTGCACATCATCCCCGCCGACCCGGACGCGACGACTCCCGCTCTCCAGGACGGCTACTACTCCCCCGTCACCTACCAAGTGACCCCCGCCTCCCACGTGTCCTACTCCCTCACCGCGGCGGACACGGTGCGGCTGGACACGCTGCTGCTACCGCTACCGGTGCCGGAGGGCACCCGCGCCAAGGCGAGCCTGAGCCTGGTGAAGCGCTCGGGGAGCGCGCGGGTGCTGGAACTGAAGGCCGACTCGCTCAAGGGGTATTACCTGCGAGCGGCAGACGACGGGACCACCCACGACTTCGGACCATACAGCTACGACGGACCGCTCGCCTACGTCGACCAGGACCAGAGCGTGCAGCGCATCCTGCTCACCGGCGGCACCACCCTCCGCCAGAGAGGGAACGCCCTCCTCATCGCCGACCAAGCTCTGGACGGCACTCTGGCGGTGCGGTGGAACACGAGGGACAAGACCATCGAGATCACCGGCACCGCCGCCGAGGCCGGCGGCGCGAACCTCTACCTGGCGGCTACCTGGGCGCGTAGCGCCACCGTCGCCGGGCAGACCGTTCGCCTCGTGCGGAACGGCCCTCTCGTGGCAGTCGCAGCCCTGCGTTGACTCGGCCCGCACAAAGCGGAGGGTACGAGCGCCCAGAACTCCGAAAGTGCCTTCAGGAGACGTGGCGCCGGCGGTCGAGCTCCAGACCGTGCTGTTCTTGATCTCGGCGGGGGCCGTCAGGGGCGCGGAGTGTCATAGCGATGAAGAAGTGACGCCTTACGGCGACTACCGCGTGGCATGGCTCTGGCAGCGAGCCCCGGGGCGGAAGCGGTGGCGTCCGTGCGGGCCTGGCGGGCCGACGGCGTCACCGTCGTCGCCGCACGAGGCGGGTCCCGGATGGCCGCTCGCCGCAATCGCCGGCGGCCGCCTGACCCTGGACGCTCCGGACCGCATCATCGCCTTCCTCAACGTCGTGTCACCCGCCGCCCCGACGGCTGACGGGAACACACACGCCCGACGCGGGACGTTCGTCCGGGCGACCGGCGGCCGGGGCGGGCACCCACGCCGGGCCCGCTCCGCATCCTGCCCGGCACGAAGGCAGCAAGGCTCCCCACCACTCGCACACCACACGCTGCAGAGACGCAGACCACGGCCATGCTGTGGGGCTACGGGCACTACGCCGCGGCCGCCGTGGGAGCAGGACTCGCGGTCAACGTCGCCCAGGTCAAGGGACACAGCGCCCTCGCCGATGTCCAGGCCGCGGCCACGTACACGGTGCCCGTGGCCCTCTTCATCACCAGCGTCTGGCGGGTCACGCGGCTGTCCGCCACGGCCGACCTCCTTGCTCCCCTCGCGGTTCTCGCTGTCCTGGCCACCACGTTCACGACGTTCGCCGTACTGTGCACCGGCATCATCGCGTCGCTGCTGGTCGGTCTGTCACTGGTCGTGGCACGGCGGGAAGCCCTGTGAGAAGGCCGACCACTTCACACTGTTCGGTCGGCCGGTACAACGCATCGATGCATCGTGCGGGTGAGATAGTGTTACGAGCACCGGTCAATCCGTGAAAGGTGTGCCTCATGGCTGAGCTGTTCTACGACGCAGACGCCGACCTGGACATCATCCAAAATCGCCAGGTCGCGGTCATCGGTTACGGCAGCCAGGGCCACGCCCACGCTCTGTCGCTGCGTGACTCGGGTGTCGACGTGCGCGTCGGTCTGCACAAGGGTTCCACGTCCCGGGCGACGGCTGAGGAGCAGGGTCTGCGAGTGGTGCCGGTCGGCGAGGCCGCCGCCGAGGCCGATGTCATCATGATGCTCATCCCCGACCCGCTGCAGGCCGAAGTGTACGAGAATTCGGTCGCCCCGCACCTGAAGAACGGCGACGCGCTGTTCTTCGGTCACGGCCTGAACGTCCGGTACGGCTTCATCAAGCCCCCGGCCGGTGTGGACGTCTGCATGGTCGCCCCCAAGGGCCCGGGCCATCTGGTGCGCCGTCAGTACGAGGAGGGCCGCGGCGTTCCCTGTCTCGTGGCCGTGGAGCAGGACGCGACCGGAGGCGCCCTGGCGCTGGCCCTGTCCTACGCGAAGGGCATCGGCGGCACCCGCGCCGGCGTCATCAGGACCACCTTCACCGAGGAGACCGAGACCGACCTCTTCGGCGAGCAGGCCGTGCTCGCCGGCGGTGTCTCCGCGTTGGTGAAGGCGGGCTTCGAGACGCTGACCGAGGCCGGTTACCAGCCGGAGATCGCCTACTTCGAGTGCCTCCACGAGCTGAAGCTGATCGTGGACCTCATGTACGAGGGCGGCCTGGAGAAGATGCGCTGGTCGATCTCCGAGACCGCCGAGTGGGGCGACTACGTCACCGGCCCGCGGATCGTCACCGACGCCACCAGGGCCGAGATGCGGAAGGTCCTCGCCGAGATCCAGGACGGCACCTTCGCCAGGAACTGGATGGACGAGTACCACAGCGGTCTGAAGAAGTACCACGAGTACCAGAAGCAGGACTCCGAACTGCTTCTGGAGACCACCGGCAAGGAGCTGCGCAAGCTCATGAGCTGGGTCGACGAAGAGGCGTAGACGTCGCCCCCGGCGGTGTGACCGGGGAGAAGGGCAGCGGGGACTTGGCCCTTCTCCCCGAGTACGGGAGGGCTGTCAGCCCATTTCTTCCAGTGTCTTACCCTTCGTCTCCTCGAGGAACTTCAGGACGAACGGGATGGAGAGCGCGGCGAAGACCGTGTAGATCACGTAGGTGCCGGAGAGGTTCCATTCGGCCAGGGACGGGAAGCTCGCGGTGATGGCCCAGTTGGCGATCCACTGCGCGGACGCGGCCACACCGAGGGCGACGGCGCGGAGCCGGTTGGGGAACATCTCGCCGAGCATGACCCAGACGATGACCCCCCAGGACAGGGCGAAGAAGAGGACGAAGACGTGAGCGGCGATCAGGGCGACCCAGCCCTGGGTGGCCGGGAGCCTGCCGTCGACGAGGTGGGCGGAGAACGCCCAGGCCTCCAGCGCCAGTCCGACGACCATGCCGACCGAGCCGATGATGGCCAGCGGCTTGCGGCCGACACGGTCCACGAAGATCATCGCGATCACTGTGCCGACGATGTTGATGATCGACGTCGTGAAGGAGTAGAAGAACGAGTCCGTCGGGTCGACGCCGACCGACTGCCACAGCGTCGAGGAGTAGTAGAACGCGACGTTGATGCCGACGAACTGCTGGAAGACCGACAGGCCGATACCGATCCAGACGATCGGCTTGAAGAAGAAGCCGCCGCCGAGCAGTTCCTCGAAGCCGGCCTTCTCCTCGCGGTGCATCGCCGTCTCGATCTCACGGATGCGCGCGTCGAAGTCGACGTCACCGCCCTCGACCTCCTCCAGGATCCTGCGGGCCTTCTCGTGCTTGCTCACCGAGATCAAGAAGCGGGGGGACTCAGGGATGGCGAAGGA
The DNA here is from genome assembly GCF_044750285.1 of Streptomyces sp. NPDC088812. NCBI lineage: Bacteria > Bacillati > Actinomycetota > Actinomycetes > Kitasatosporales > Streptomycetaceae > Streptomyces > Streptomyces sp. NPDC088812. The sequence continues at coordinate 6,409 of NZ_JBIVJP010000036.1, forward strand.
CAGCAGCCCGTACAGGACGGCCGGGATCACCCTGACGCCCAGCATGACGTGCCAGGCCTCCAGGCCCATCAGCTCACCACGCTGGTCACCGTCCGCGGCGTTCAGCAGACCCCAGTTGACCAGCTGCGACACCGCGATCCCGACGACGATCGCGGCCTGCTGGAAGGAACCGAGCCGGCCACGGTAGGCGGGCGGGGAGACCTCCGCGATATAGGCGGGGCCGATCACCGACGCCATACGATCGCGAAACCGCCGATCACCCGCCACATCGCCAGATCCCACAGCGCGAACGGCAGCGCCGACCCCACCGCACTCACGGTGAAAAGCACCGCGGCGATCTGCATACACCGGATCCGGCCGATACGGTCCGTGATCCGCCCCGCGGTCGCCGCACCGATCGCACAGCCGATCAACGCGATCGCGATGACCTGGGCCAGTACCGCGGAACCGACGTCATACCGGTCCCGGATGGCCTCGACGGCACCGTTGATCACGGAACTGTCGTAGCCGAACAGGAAACCGCCCATCGCGGCCGCCGCCGCGACGAAGACGACATGCCCGAGATGATCGGCCAGCCGGTCCGGGGTCAACCTCGCCACGAGCAGCGCCGACGCCCCCTCGATCGCCCCGGCCTGCTCGGCACTCAGCACGGGATCCTGGGCGCTCCTGCTGACTGTGGTCCGATCCGTAGGGCTCCGTGGGGAACCCAGAGGGAGCCACCCGGGGGCGCCCGGGACCGGCCCCTCATCCGGTTCGCATGGTCTCCTCGTACGGGGTCTCCGTGGCCGGGGTGCTCGCCAGGGCGACCGGCAGCGCACGACGCGAGTTGATCCCGAGCTTCGTGTACACCTTCCGCAGGTGCCATTCCACGGTGTGCGGGCTGATGAACAGCTCCGCGCCGATCTGCGCGTTCGTCATGCCGTCGGCGGCGAGCGTCGCGACCTGCGACTCCTGGGGGGTGAGGACGCTCGTCGGCTTGTCCTCCCGTACCCTGACGTGCTCGCCGGTGGCGAGCAGTTCACGGCCGGCCCGCTCGGCGAAGGCGTGCGCCCGCATGCGGTCGAACATCTCGTGCGCCGTGCGCAGGTGCTCCCGGGCCAGCGAACGGCGGTGGCCGCGGCGCAGCCACTCGCCGTACAGCAGGTGGGTACGTGCCACCTCCACGGTCACACCGCCGCGGCCGAACTCCTCGATCGCGGTCCGGTACAGCCGCTCGGCCTCGTCGCCGTCGGTGAGCAGAGCCTGGCTGCGGGCGCCGGCGCCACGGGCCCATCCGGAGTCGGCGGCGCGGGTGAGTTCGAGCAGCCGGGCCAGCGAGTCGCGGGCCAGGTCGAGTTCACCGCACCGCGTGGCGGCCTCGACGTGTTCGACCAGCGACAGGCCGGTGAAGTTGAATCCGTCGTGCTCGATGCCCGTGCGGGCGGCCTCCAGGGCCTCCTCGTAGCGTGCCAGGCCGTTGAACAGCACGCCCTGGATGTAGCCCATGGCGCCCAGCAGGGACACCTCCCCCCGCTGTTCGGCCTGCTGCCTGGCTTCTTCGATGAGGCCGGCGGCGACGTCCGCCTCGCCTCGCCACGCGGCCAGTACCAGCGTCGCGTACTGGTGCGGGGCGTGGCCGGTCGCGGCGGCGAGCGCGTCGGCTTCGTCGATCATCCGGTCCGCCTCGGCGAAGTCGCCGTAGTGGATGTGCACCCCGCCGGCGTAGATGAGGGCCGGTGGCAGCGCGCCGAGCGCGCCGATGTCGCGGGCCAGCCGCACCGCGCGGCTCGACAGCGTGTCCCACGCGTGCAGGTCCCAGGCGTAGTGGATGAACGCCTCCAGCGCGACCGGCGCGAGCAGCAGCCAGCGCACGGTCGCCTCCCGGGTGCCGAGCTCCTCGTTCGTGAGCAGGTCCAGGGCGCCGCGCAAGGCCGGGATGCCGGTCTCGTACCCGTCCGCGAGGACCGCGGCCACGCCGTCGAGGAGGAGGTCGGCGGCCTGGGAGCCGGAGGAGGGCGCCCCGGACGCGCGGGCGGCGATCGCGGCGGCGCGGGCGCCTGTCGGGCCGTGGACCCGGCCCGCGAAGATGGTCGCGCTGATGGCCTCCAAGTACGTCTCCCGCGCCAGTGGGGACCCCGCGGCGGTGAACTGCGCGGCGGCCTCCAGGAGCAGCGGTGCCGCCTCGTCGCTGCGGCTGCGGGCGAAGAGGATCCTGGCCCGCAGGCGCGCCAGCCGGGCGCTGTCCAGGACGCTCAGGGGGCACAGTTCGGCCACCGTCGCCAGTTCCGTGGCCCGGTCGGGCGCGGCGGCCGAGAAGTGCGCCTCGGCGGCGGCGAGGGCTCGGCGGCCGCGTGGCCGCGGGTCGGGTGTCACCTCGGCCGCGCGCTCCAGCAGTACCGCCTCGGCGGCGATGCCGCCGCGCTGCCGCGCGCGGTCGGCGGCCTGCTCCAGGCCCGCGGCGACCTCCTCGTCCGGCCCGTCGGCGGCCTGCGCGGCGTGCCAGGCCCGCCGGTCGGGATCCAGGACCGGGTCCGTGGCCTCGGCCAGCGCCCGGTGCACCGCTCGGCGCTCTTCGGGCTCGGCTCCGTGGTAGACGGCGGAGCGGACCAGCGGGTGCCGGAACCGGACGGTCTCGCCGAACTCGATCAGACCGGCCACCTTGGCCGGTGCGGCATAGGGGACGATCTTGAGGGCGGCGGCCGCACGGACCAGCAGGCGCGCGTCACCGACCGGTTCCGCCGCCGCGATCAGCAGCAGCGTCCGGGTCGCCTCCGACAGCGCGCCGAGGCGGCTGGCGAAGTCCCGTTCGATGCGGCTCGCCACCGGCTCCTGCACACTCGGGTGGCTCGACGAGTCGAGGCCGTAGGCCAGTTCGGCGGCGCTGCGACCGCGGGAGAACTCCAGCAGGGCGAGCGGGTTGCCGTGCATCTCGGCCACGAACCGGTCCCGGACCCGCTTCTCCAGCCGGCCGCCGACGGTGGCCTCCAGGAGCCGGCCGGCCGCGGCGGTGTCGAGCCCGTCGAGCCGCAGCACCGGCAGACCGCCCAGCGCGGTCCGTCCCTCGGGGTCGCGCACCGCGAACACCATGGCGACCGCCTCGGCGAGCAGTCGACGGGCCACGAACTCAATGGTCTGCAGGGACACTTGGTCCAGCCATTGCGCATCGTCGACCAGCACGAGCACCGGCCGGGTCTCCGAGGCCCGGGTGAGCAGGGTGAGCACGGCGAGGCCGACCAGGAAGCGGTCGGGCGGGTCACCGACCGCCATCCCGAACGCCACCCGGAGGGCGTCGCGTTGGGGTTCCGGCAGCGCTTCGAGCTCGTCCAGGAACGGCGCGCACAGTTGGTGCAGGCTGGCGTAGGGCAGCTCCATGTCGGCCTCGATGCCGTGCGCCCAGGTCACCTTCACCCGGGACGCCTGCGCGGCCGCGTACTCCAGAAGCACCGACTTGCCGATGCCGGCCTCGCCGCGGACCACCAGGACTCGGGACCCGCCTGCACGCAGACCGACCAGCAGGTCGTCCAGCGCCGCACACTCACGATGCCGACCAACCAGGTCGGGAAGCGGGCTGGCGATCATGCGACGCGGCTCCTCGGGATCCGGGGATGTAGGGCTCCCACAACGTTGTCCGGGACGATCTCCATAACGATACCTGGGCCGGCTCCACACCATGTGGCCGATCACTGTGACGCACTCCACGCAAGAAGTCCCTCCGGACCCGTCACATTCGGGCCCGCTGTCCGGTCGCCTCCCTGGCGATGACCGCGCCCGCCCGCCGTCGCAGGGGGTTCCCATGTCTTCCCTCGGACACCAACTCGCCACGTCGGTTTCGTGGTTCTCGTGGTGGGAGCCGGTGCGTCCGGCTTCCGGGCGGCCATCGAAGTCGCCGAGGCCGGTGTCGCGGTCGTCGTGGTGGCCCGGCACACGGCAGAAGACGATGTACACAGTGTCATGACATCCGTGGTTCCGGATGGGCGCCCGCCGGTGTCTGCCACGCGACACGGCGTGGGAAACGGCACGCGGCCGACACGTTGCGGGAGGGCCCGTCCGGCGGCCGGCCCCCGCACCGCGCAGGTCGTGGCCCGCCACGCCGGGCAGGCCTTCCACGGCTTAGGACGCTTCGGCACACGTCCCGGCCGGGGGACGGCGGGACCGCCCCGCGCCGGTCCGACGGCCACCCGTACCGCCGGGTGGCGGTCGCCGGCGGCGGTCCGCGCCGCGGAGGCGGACGTGAACCGGCTGCTGGCCGCCGACGGCGACCAGCACGTCCGCGCGCTGCTGCGCCCGGTGCGCCCTCTGATGACGGAGCGCGCCGGTGTCGTACGCGACGAGGCCGGACCCACCGCCGGGCTCACCGCACCGGACGAGATCGAGGCCCGCACGGGGCAGGTGGGAGTCCACATCGGCATCGGCGGCTTCCAGGACCTCGCGTACGCCTATGACCTCGGGTCCGCCGCTCTCACCGCCCGCGCGACGCTGGAGTGCGCGGTGGAGCGGCGGGAGACACAGGGCGGTCACCACCGGTCCGACCACTCCGACGTCGGCCCGGACCTGACCGTCGACCTGCAAGCGCGTGGAGGCGCCCTCGACCCGTCGTCGGGCGAGTGGTGTGGTCCCCGGCGACCGGGGTGCGCCGCGAACCCGTCCCGCCCGTCCCCACCGACATCGCCGAGTCGATGCGGGAGGCCTCGGCCGACGCCGCGCAGCCCGAGTGGGGTCATGCGCCAGGTTGTTATGCTCGCCGCGTGCAGGGGTCAGGGTGAGCAGCGGGGACGGGCCGAGACAGCTGCGTGGTCGGCGCCGTGAGCGCGACGCACTCGACAAGCTGGTCTCGGAGGTGGAAGCCGGACGCAGCGCCGTACTGGTCCTGCGGGGGGACGCCGGAATCGGGAAGTCCGCCCTGCTGGATCACCTGGCGGCGCGTGTCGCGGAGTACCGCGTCGCCCGTGGGGCGGGTGCCGAGTCGGAGATGGAGCTCCCGTTCGCGGGACTGCACCAGCTGTGTGCCCCGTTCCTCGGACGCGTCGGCTCCCTTCCGCCTCCGCAGCGGGAAGCGCTGGCCACGGCGTTCGGGATCAGTGCGGGACCAGCTCCGGACAGGTTCCTGGTCGGTCTGGCCGTACTCGGGCTGCTGACCGAGGTGGCCGCCGAGCGGCCGCTGTTCTGCCTCGTGGACGACGCGCAGTGGCTCGACCGGGTCTCCGCGCAGACCCTGGCGTTCGTGGCACGGCGGATGCTCGCCGAGCCCCTGGCCCTGGTCTTCGCCTCCCGCGAGCGTCGGGGCCGCGACGAGTTGGCCGGTCTGCCCGAGCTGACGGTCGACGGCCTCGACACCACCGACGCCCGCGCGCTCCTGAGCGCGGCGGCCGACGGCCCGATGGACGCGCGGATCCGCGACCGTGTCCTCGCCGAAGCGCGCGGCAACCCCCTCGCGCTGCTGGAACTCCCCCACGGCCGGCTCGACGCGGAACCGGCCGATGGGCTCGGCCGGCCCGGTCCCGGTCCGGTGACCGGCCGCATCGAGCGGAGTTATCTCGCGCGGGTCCACTCGCTGCCGACGGACACGCGGCGACTGCTGCTGATCGCCGCCGCCGAGCCGATCGGTGACGTGACGCTGCTCCGGCGGGCCGCCGAGCGGCTGGGCATCGACCCGAGCGCGGTGGGCCCGGCGGTGACGGCGGGCCTGCTCGCCGTCGGGGCCCTCGTGCGCTTCCGGCATCCGCTCCTGCGCTCCGCCGTCTACGGGTCGGCCGGGCTCGCGGAGCTCCGGGAGACCCACCGTGTCCTGGCGGAGGTGACCGACCCCGCCCTCGACCCCGACCGCCGCGCGTGGCACCTGGCGCGGGCGACGGTACGGCCGGACGAGGCGATCGCCGGGGAGCTGGAGTCGTCGGCCGGCCGGGCGCTGGCGCGAGGCGGCGTCGCCGCGGCGGCCGCGTTCCTGGCACACGCGGCCGTGCTGACACCCGACCCGCGGCGCAAGACGGCGCGTGCCCTCGCCGCGGCACGGGCGAAACTCCGTGCCGGTGCGCCCGCCGCGGCACGCGATCTGCTCGCGCTGGCCCGCAGTGGAGCCCTGGACGAACACGGCGGCGCCCGCGCGGATCTGGTCCAGGCCCAGATCGCCTTCGTCACCAGCCGCGTCGACGAGGCACTTCCCTTGCTGCTGGCCACCGCGCGGCGCCTGGTGTCCCTCGATGTCGGTCTGGCTCGCGAAACCTTCCTGGACGCCCTGTCGGCCGCCATGTTCGCCGGGCGCCTCGCCTCCGGCGCGGACGCACGCGAGGTGGCGACGGCGGCGCAGCGGACGTCGCCGTGCGCCACGAGGCCGCCAGGCAGTGCCGATCTGCTGTTGGACGCTTTGGCCACCCGGTTCACCGGCGGGTACCGCGACGCGGTGCCCGCCTCGCGCGACGCGGTGCGCGCGTTCGGCCGGGAGACCGACCCGGAGAAGGTCCTGCGCTGGTCGTGGCTGGCCTCGACGCTGGCCGCCGAGATGTGGGACGACGAGGCCTGGACGGAGCTGGTGGCCCGCCATGTGCGGACCGCCCGCGCCGTCGGCGCGCTGACGGAGTTGCCGCTCGCGCTCAACTCACGGGTCGTCGTCCACTCCTCGTGCGACGGTGAGCTGGACGCGGCGGCGCTTCTGATCGCGGAGATCGTCCGGGTCCAGGAAGCGGCGGGCAGCAGCTTCACGCCGTACGGCATGATGACACTCGCCGCCTGGCAGGGACGCGCGCGCGAAGCCGTACCGGTGATCGAGGCCGGTACCCAGGACGCCGTGAACCGCGGTGAGGGTGTCGGCGTGGCCATCGCGCACCGGGCCGAAGCCGTGCTCCACAACGGTCTGGGCAGATACGAGGAAGCCTTCGACGCGGCCCGGCTGGCCAGCGCACATCCGCACGACCTGGTCACGGCCAACTTGGCACTGGCCGAACTGGTGGAGGCCGGAGTGCGCAGCGGTCGCCACGACGCGGCCGGGACCGCGTTGGAGCGGCTGACCCGGACCACGGACGCCGCCGCGACGGACTGGGGGCTGGGCGTCCAGGCACGCTCCCGGGCGCTGCTCAGCCAGGGGGACGCGGCCGAGGAGCTGTACCGCGAGGCGATCGAGCGGCTCGGACGTACCCGGGTCGCGACGGAGCTGGCCCGGGCGCATCTGCTGTACGGGGAGTGGCTGCGCCGGGAGAGCCGTCGCGTGGACGCCCGGGAACAGTTGCGTGAGGCCCACACACTGTTCATACGGTTCGGTGCGGGCGCGTTCGCCGAGCGCGTCGTCCGTGAGTTGCGGGCCACCGGCGAGACGGTGTCCCGACGCGGTGACAACGCCGCGGCGATGCTCACCGCCCAGGAGACCCAGATCGCGCAGTTGGCCAGGGACGGGCTCACCAACTCCGAGATCGGCGCCCAGTTGTTCCTCAGTCCGCACACCGTGGAATGGCATCTGCGGAAGGTGTACACCAAGCTCGGCATCACCTCCCGGCGCCTCCTGCGCACGGTGCTGTGAGTGACATCTCGTCGGTCACACGTAGGGGCGCCGTTCGGTCCGTACTGGAGGCTCCATCACGGTCCCCGTGCCTTCGCCGGGAGCCGGATCGGTGCGGGCGGTTGCCGGCCGCCGCCGGGCGGTGTTCCGTGCACCGCCCGCTGACCGGCAAGGTCGCGATCGTCACCGTCCCCGCTTTGCCGGCGGAACCGGACGCGTCCGGCGTCCGAAGGCCGTGCGGCGGCCCGGTCAGGAGGTGAACGTCATGGTGTCGAGCTGCAGCGAGCCGATCTCCTTGCGGGAGGAGACTCCCAGCTTCGCGAACACCTTGCGCAGATGCCATTCGACCGTGTGAGGGCTGAGGAACAGCCGGGCGGCGATCTCCGGGTTGGTGAAGCCCCCCTGCGCGAGTCGGGCGATCTCGACCTCTTTCGCGGTGAGGGCCACCGGGGGAGCCGAGGCGCGTTTGCGGACCGTCGCTCCGGTGGCCTGCAGTTCCCGTCGCGCGCGCTCCGCGAACGCCTCGGCCCCGGCCTCGGCAAGCATGTCGTGCGCCTCGCTCAGCCGGGAACGGGCTTCCGCCCTCCGCTGTTCGAGGCGGAGCCACTCACCGTGGCGGAGCCGTGCCCGGGCACTGTCGATCCGGGTCTCTGCGGCGTCGAGCTGCTCGATCGCCTCCCGGTGCAGGGCGTCGGCGGCCCGCCCCTCGCTCACCAGGGCACGAACGGCGGCGGAGGTGCCTCGCGCCCAGGGGGTTCCGCTGGCCTGGGCCATCTCCTCGATCGTCCGCGCGGCCTCGGCCGCGCGCGCGGTCCGCCCCAGCCGTACGGCCGCTTCGACGAGTTCCACCCGGGACTGGAGGGACAGTCCGAGTTCCTGCGGATTCTCACATCCGCGCCCGGCGGCGGCGTAGGCCTCCTCGTAGCGGCCGAGGCCGTTGTACAGGACCGCCGCCGCCCACTGGGTAGCCGTCGTCACCTTGCCCTCGCCCTGCAGGACAGTGTCGTGCGTGACGGCTTCGATGGCCTGCCGGGTCGTGGACTCCCGTCCTTTGAAGGGCTCCACCACGAGGGCTCCGTAGTGCGCGAAGAAGCTGCTGCCCGTGGCTTCACCGATCGCGTGCGCTTCCACGACGAGGGAATCGGCGTGGCGGAGGTCGCCGGCGAACACCCGGTTCGACAGGCGCAGAAGGAGGGCCGAGGGCAGCACTGCCAGCGCTCCGGTGCCGCGGGCGAGGTCGACCAGCCGCGCCGAGAGTTCGGAATAGGCGGCGAAGTCCCAGGTGTTGTGGGCCATGCGGCACACGAGGGGAAGCCACCCCAGGCCGTCCTCCGGTGAGTGCCCTTGTGTCCGGAAGGCTGTCACGGCCTCCAGGAGGAGCGGGACGCCCACGGAGTAGCCCTCGGTGATCACCCGTGCGAGACCGGTCAGCAGGAGATTCTCGCGGCTCGGCGTGCGGACGTGGTCCGTCACCCTCAGCACCGCCTCGGCGACGTCGCGGACGCCGCCGGTGGCCAGCCGGCCCGCGGTCAGGGCCGCGTAGATGGCGTCCCGGTAGGTCTGACCGGTGAGTTCGGGGTCGTACGGCTGGAGTCGCTCGGCCGCTTCGAGCAGCTGTGGCAGTGCGGCGCTGGCGCTTTTGGCGGCGGACATGATCTGTCCCCGCAGCAGGGTCGCCTGTCCGGCGCCGACCTCGTCGAGCGGGCTCAGTTCCGCAGCGTCGACCAGTTGCCGCGCGGTGTCGTAGGCGCCCGCCCGGTACTTGGCCCGCGCGGCGGCCAGGGCCCTGGCTCCGCGGCGTACGGGGTCCGGAGTCAGATCGGTGGCCCGGTGCAGGAAGGCCGCCGCCGCCGCGATGCCCCCGCGCGCGTGCGCCCGGTCGGCGGTGCCTTCCAGTTCGGCGGCGACGGCCTCGTCAGGGCGCGACGTCGCGCTCGCGAGGTGCCATACGCGGCGTTCGGGGTGGAGGCTCGCGTCGATCGAGTCGGCCAGGGCTCTGTGCACGCGCCGGCGTTCCCTGAAGCCGACGGCGCGGTACGCCGCGGAGCGGACCAGCGGGTGGCGGAAGCGTACCCACGGGCCGAGCGTGATCAGGCCCGACGCCTCGGCGTGGGTGACGGCGGTGTCCACGGAGATGCCCAGGCGCTCGGCGGCCTGCCGCAGCAAGGACACGTCACCGACCGGCTCGCTGGCGGCGATGAGCAGCAGCAGCTGCGTCTCCGGCGGAAGTGACCGGATCCGGCGGAGGAAGCCCGCCTCGATCTCGCCGGACAGCGGCCGGTCCGTGAGTCCGCCGAAACCTCCGGCCCGTTCCACGGCGGTCAGAGCGCGCGGCAGTTCCATCAGGGCCAGCGGGTTGCCGCGTGTCTCGGCGACGATGCGGTCCCGCACACTCGGATCGAGCGGGCCGGTGACGACCGAGTCGAGGAGTGCGCGGGACTCACGCTCGTCCAGTCCGCGTACGGCGAGTTCCGGCAGGTCGTCGAGGATCTCCCGGGAGCCGGACTCCCGGACGGCCAGGACGAGCAGAACCGACTCGGCGAGCAGCCGGCGCGCGACGAACTCCAGAGTCTGCGCGGAGACCCGGTCCAGCCACTGCGCGTCGTCGACCAGGCAGACCAACGGCTCGTCGCCGACGGCCCCGGCGAACAGGCTCAGGGTGGCCAGGCTGACCAGGAACCTGTCGGGTGTGTCACCGGCCCGCAGCCCGAACGCCGTGCTGAGGGCGTTCCGCTGCGGCTCGGGAAGATCGTCGAGATGGGACAGCAGCGGAGCGCAGAGCTGATGCAGCCCGGCGTAGGAGAGTTCCATCTCGGACTGCACACCGGCCGCCCTGACGACCCGGCATCCGGTGGCCCGTTCGAGGAGGTGGTTCAGCAGCTCGGTCTTCCCGATCCCGGCCTCGCCGCGCACCACCAGGACCCCGCTGCGTCCGACCCTGGCCTGCGCGAGCAGGTCGTCGAGCACCCGGCACTCGTCCCGCCGCCCGATGAGTCCGGCCCGTGTCCCGCCCCTCGCCATGACCGCCTCCCGACTGTCACGATACCCCGGCGTTCACGGCACGCCGGTGGCCCCTCGGTGGCTCAGGCCATCGACGCCATGACGGCCGCCGTGCCCACGAAGGTCACCATGGTGATCACTGCCATGGCGATCAGTGTCCCGCGCAGCCACCGCCCGAACCGGATGTGGTTCGCCGCCTCGGCCGCGCCGATGCTGTCGGCGATGTGCTGCGTCACCATACGGGCCACGTACTTCTGCTCTTCGAGGTACCAGAGCTCGATGTCCCTCTTCTGCTCGTGGGTCAGCCCGTCGGTCTGCCCGGTGAAGGCGGCCACGCGCCGACGGGCGGTACTGAGGTGAGCCTCTCGGTACAGATACGCCTCCAGGTCGGCCAGTCCACGAGCGGCCTGCTTGTCCGTGTTCATGATGCGCTTCCTCCACGAAGGGGGCGAGGGGCCCGGCCGGTCGCTCAGCCGGTGGCCTGCGCGGCCGTGTTGATCAGGCGCGCGACCTCACCGGGGTGCGAGACGCTGACCGCGTGGGACGCGGCGACGGCCACCGCCGTGGCCCCCGCGCGCTCCGCCATGTAGTTCTGCGCCCGCGCCGGGATGTTCCGGTCCTCCGTGGCCACGAGGACCCAGGACGGGATGTTCCTCCACGCCGGGGCGGAGGCACCTTCCGCCAGCGCGGCATCGGTCACGGGCCGCTGGGTGGCGGCCATGATCGCCGTGGTCCCTTCCGAGACGTCGGCGGCGAACTGCTGGTGGAACTTGCTCTTCTCGATGTAGAGGTCCGCGACCTGGCTTCCGTCGGGCAGGGTGACCGGCACCGGGCGGAGCGCCTCCGCGAGGGTGCTGCCCGGAAACCTGCCGGACAGGGCGACCGCGCTCTCGGCCTCGTCCGGCAGGAAGGCCGCGACGAAGACGAGCGCCTTGACGTTGTCGAGTCCCCGCGCGGCGTTGCTGATGACCGAGCCGCCGTAGGAGTGGCCGGCGAGGACCACGGGGCCGTCGATGGAGGCCACGAGCTGTCGGACGTAGTCGCTGTCCCCGGCCAGCCCGCGCAGCGGGTTGCTCGCGGACACCACCGTGTAGCCGTGGGACTGGAGCCCGTCGACGACGCCGTTCCAGCTGGAGGAGTCCGCGAACGCGCCATGGACGAGGACGATGGTCGGCTTCTGCGCACCCATGAGAGTGGCCTTTCTTCGAGTCGGTGAGTCGGTGAGTCGGTGAGTCAGTGAGTCAGTGAGAATGCGGCCGGCTTCCCCGGCGTGAAAAGGCGTTGATTCGCCGGGCGCGAGGTTTCAGTCGGTGCCGAGGGCCTTGCGCAGGACGTGAATCGCCTGCTCGATCGCCGCGGTGGAGGCCTGAGTTCCGCGCACCGGGTTCAGCATCATGAAGTCGTGCAGGGTGGCGTTGTAGCGGATGCTCGTGGTCGGCACGCCGGCCTGGACGAGCTTGCGGGCGTACGCCTCGCCCTCGTCGCGCAGTACGTCGTTCTCGTCGACGACGACGAACGCCGGCGGCAGCCCGCGGAGGTCCTCCGTCGTCGCGCGCAGCGGGGACGCGGTGATCTCGGCCCGCTCGACGGGGTCGGTGGTGTAGGCGTCCCAGAACCACTCCATCGCCTTCGCCGTCAGGTGCGGTCCGTGGGCGAAGGTCCGGTAGCTCTCGGTGTCCTGGCCCGCGTCGGTGACGGGGTAGTACAGCGACTGGTGCAGGAAGGTCACGTCGCCGCGCCGCTTGGCCAGGTGGGTGAGGGCGGCGCTCATGTTGCCGCCGACGGAGTCACCGGCGACCACCAGGCGGGAGCCGTCCAGGCCTTCTTCGCCGCCCTTGGTGGTGACCCACTGGGCGGTCGCGTACGCCTGCTCGACGGCGACGGGGTACTTCGCCTCCGGGGAGCGGTCGTACTCGACGAAGACCAGGGCCGCCCGGGCTCCGACGGCCAGTTCGCGCACCAGACGGTCGTGGGTGCCGGCGTTGCCGAGGATCCAGCCGCCGCCGTGCACGTAGAGGACGACCGGCAGGACACCGGTGGTGCCGGCGGGCTTGACGATGCGCACCCGCACGTCGCCGACCTCGGCCGGGACGGTGATCCACTTCTCGTCCACGACGGGCTTCTCGACCGGCCCGGACTGTACGTCGTCGAGCAGCCTACGGGCGCCCTCGACACCGAGTTCGTACAGCAGCGGCGGCTTGGCGGTCGCGTCGGCGAATCCCTGCGCGGCGGGTTCCAGAACGATGTCGCTCACGGTCTGCTCCTCGAAAGGTGGCGGGTTCGGAATTTCGCTTTCCACCTCATGAGACCGGGCCGGGAGTCGATGTGTGACGCGGCGGCGAGAACGGCACGGAAATCGCTCACCGGATTCCGGTGTCGTCAGTCGGCCGCCACCTGGGTGGGATCGGTGGGCCTCGGCAGCAGGTGATCGTCGATGTACAGATCGACGTGCTCGTTGTAGAACGCCGTCAGTCCGGCGATGCGGTTGGCGTGAACGGTCGGGAAGTCGTACGTCCAGGCGATGTCCTCGTGGGAGGCGGCGCCGCTGTCGAAGGACCAGTAGCCGCTCGTCGTCCCCTTGTAGGGGCAGCGGGTCACCGTGTCCGAGTGCCGCAGCCGGGACCAGTCGACGGTCGTGCGGTCGAGGTAGTAACGGGTCGGCAGGCCGGTCTCGAACAGCTTCACGCAGCCGGACGCCTCGGCCAGCACGACACCGTCCAGCTCGACGCGGACGCTGCTGCCGGACCGCAGGGCGTCCACACGGGAGTAGGGGCTCCGGGGGTGGACGAAGACCGGCTCGTCCTCCTCGAACCAGGAGTCCAGCGCCTCCCACTCGAAGCGCACGGTGTCGTGCAGGGCTCCCGGGGCGCCCTCTCCCCAGACCCACGCCGCTCCCGCACGGAACTCCGGGCCGACCTGAAGGGTGTGACGGTGCGCGGGGCCCGCGCCGAGCTGCTCCGTGTGCTTGTCGTCGTGGAGGACGCCGTCCACCAAGTCCTCCACCGGGATGCTGAACTGGGGGTACGCCTGCCATTCCCACACGTACAGCGCGCGGCGGGTGTCGAAGGCGACCCGGCCGCCGATCATTCCCCGGATACGGCGGGGAACGGGTTCGACGTGCCCGATCGGAACGATGAGGCTCGGGTGCAGGACACTTTCGGCTGCCATGGTGATCACCTTGAATCCGCTGACGGTGCGCTCGCCGTGCCCGGTGACCGTGGCCCCGGGACGACCGCGCTTGCTCGGGCCGACGGCCCTCCCCTACGCGGCCGATGCTATCGGCGGCGGCTCCCGGAGGCGGTGTCCGGACACACGTTGTCTTCACACGATGTGCCGGGGAGCGGGGCCGGCGCCGGAGACGGACGGGGCCCCGCGTCCGTGGCACCGGTCGACACCGGGATGCCACGGGCGCGGGGCCCCGCCGTACGAGGATCAGGCAGTGGGCCGCGGGGCGCGCAGGTGGGCGCGCTCCTTCAGCTCCGCCTCGTCGACCAGTTCCAACATGGGCTTGCCGGGGGCGCACATCATGGTGACGACGAACTCCGTCGGCTCGTCCGCCAGCGCGTTGCCGTCCTGGTAGTGGATGGTGTCACCGCCTGGCTCCCAGAAGGTGCCGCCGGGCTCGACGATGCGCTCCGGCTCGCCCTCCAGCTCGAAGCGGACGGCTCCCTTGACGACGTAGCCGAACGCCGGTCCGGAGTGACGGTGGGGTGGGGTGCCGGGGTCACCGGGCTCCCACCGGACGTGGATGGTCATCGCCGAGGCGCCTTCGGGAACAGTGATCGGCGAGGCGTCCTGGAGCAGTTTCGCCGCCCGGGTCCAGCTGGGACCGTCCTCGCCGCCGGTTCCGTGCCCGTGGTGGCCGTGGTGGGCATGTTCTGAGTTCTCCGACACTGAGTCGCACCTTTCGTGATGACACCGTGGTCGTTCCGGTCGCGAGGGACCGCTCGGTCTTCTGACCGGGTGCCCGCTGGATCTGTGACAGACGACGGCCGGCCTCGTCCGGCGCTCCGGGCCCGGCACGGTGTCACAGGAACCGGACGCGGCCTGTCTCAGGTGTGGTGACACCCAGCAGGGTCATCGGCCCCCGACGGAGGAGATCAAGATGAGAGTCGTCGTTGTAGGTGCCACCGGGCTGATCGGTTCCAGGACCGTCGCCAGGCTCCGGGACCACGGGGTGGAGGCCGTACCGGTCTCGCGTGGAGAAGGGGTGGACGTCGGCACCGGGCGGGGCCTGGACCGGGCGCTGCGCACCGCCGAGGTGGTCGTGGACGTCACCGACGCGCCCTCCCGGGAGCAGGAGGTGAGCACGGAGTTCTTCACCACCGCGACGGGCAACCTCCTCAAGGCCGCCACCGCGGCGGGCGTCGAGCACTACGTGGCGCTGTCCGTCGTGGGCGCCGACCGGGTCGGCTCGGGCTACTTCCGGGCCAAGGCGGCGCAGGAGGACCTGGCGCGGCACGCCACCGTTCCGTACTCCCTGGTGCGTGCCACACCGTTCTACGAGTCCGTGGAGGCCGCCGCGACCGCCGGCACCCGACCCGTTGTGCAGGTGCCGCCGCTGCTGCTGCGCCCGGTCTCGACGGACGACGTCGCCGCGGCGGTCGCCCATGTCGCGGTCGGGCTGCCGCTGTTCGGTGTGCTGGAGACCGCCGGGCCCGAAGAGCGCCGGCTCGACGACTTCGTCACCGAACTGCTGGCCACCACCGGCCGGACCGGCCCGGTGACAACGGACGCGCGGGCCCCCTTCTTCGGCGCGGTGCTCCGGGAACGGACACTGCTTCCCGGACCGGACGCCCATCTTGGCCACCACACGTTCACCCAGTGGCTCAAGACTCGCTGAGTCCACTGGGCGAGGTTCTCCGGGCCGCCCCCTCAGTCGTCCGCCGCGGGCCCGGGGCGTCGGGGAACGTCCGCGTCCGTGCCGGCCGAGGACCCGTGGCAGGTCCGCGCCCAGGTTCGGTCCGCAGAAGTCCGTTCTCGTACCGGCCGACCGAGCGGCCCGCGCTGCGGGCCCGGTCGACTGGCCGTAGGTGTCGAGGTCGATCGAGGCGACCGGCCCTTCAGCGGTCCGCGGGGCCTGGGCCGTGCCATCGCCGGCGTCGAGCGCGTCGAGCCACTTGATCTCCCCTTCCCTGTTGACGGCCCACACGGGACTCATCGGTGCCGTTCCGGACACCAGCGACCGCGCATCGGGCGTCCTCGGGATGCCCCAGGGCCTCGACCTCCTCGGCCACGGGCCGCCGCCAGAGCCGTACGGCGGGACGTGCTTCCTCGGCGAACGCCGCGAACAGGGCACCGCCGTGCGCGCGGGCCGTGGTCGTGGTCGTGGTCGTGGTCGTGGCGGTGGCGGTGGCGGTGGCGGTGGTCGCGGTGTACCAGTTGAGCGCCTCCCCCTGTTGTGGTCAGCGGCGGTGACCGACAGCGCGTTGGCGCTCAGGGGCACGACGGGGCGGCCCGCAGAGTCCACGCAGGAGCGAGTCCAGCACGGGATCGTGCTCGGCCGGCCACGCGGCGCCGTCGTTGCGCCGCTGGGAGGTGCAGGGGTCGGCCATCGCCCGGTGGTAGCGGCTCCACAAGGTCTGCGGCGAACAGCGCCGGTGCAAGGCCACGATGCGAGCGAGGTCGCCGGGCCCGTCGGGACGATCCGCGGTGCGCGGCGCATACGTGCGTTTGACACAGTGGCACACCTCGACGTTCGCCGCACCGGGGTCGGCGCACGGAGCGTGCGGCGTCCTCGACGACGTCGGTCACCTTCCGGGCTGCGAGACCACTCACCGCGGGCGAGGAACGGACCTCACCGGTGTGAGCGCCGGGCCGACCGCGGGGACGAGCAGGGCCACGGCGATGCCGGCGCCGGCCGCAACGGTGAGGGGAAGTACGGGCTCGGCCGATGCGGGAGGCGGAGTTCATGCCAGATACCTTTCGGGCGAGAGGGTGCCCGCCGCGTCCGGAGGGGCGGCGGGCGGTGTTGGTGTCCCCGATGGGTTGTGTGTCCTTGATCAGGACCGGTGCCGGCCGCTGATCTCCTTGTGCTCCGCCTCCGTGGGCTTGGGGACCTGAGTGCCGGGGCCGTAGAGGCCGCGGCTGAGCCCGGCCCGCAGGCGCTGGAGGCGGCCGGCCGTGCTGCCGCCCCCGCCCAGGGGGCGGTGCTGCTCGTGGGCGGTCAGGGTGTGCAGCCGCTCCTGGTCGAGGGGCACATGGATCTCGACGTACCCGCCGTGCGGAAGACGTTTGATGACGCCGCTCTCGCGCCCGTGCAGCACCTTGTCGCGGTCCCGCCGCTGCAGGCCCAGTGCCAGGCGTACGGTGACGACGAAGGCCAGGACCGGGACGACGAGAAGACCGATCCGCACGGCCCAGGTCACGGCGTTGACGGAGACGTGCAGTCGGATGGCGATCAGGTCGTTGGCGGCACCGATCAGCGCCACCAGGTAGACGCTGAGCCAGGCCACCCCGAGCCCGGTGCGCACCGGCCGGTTGCGGGGCCGGTCCAGCAGGTGCTGCTCACGGTTGTCACCCGTGACCCAGGCCTCGATGAAGGGGTAGGCACCCATGGCCAGGAAGAACAGCACACCGACGAGCAGGGGCAGGAAGGTGTCCAGCGCCAGGGTGCGGCCCCAGAAGTCGATCTCCCAGCCCGGCATGACACGCAGGAAGCCGTCCGCGACGCCCATGTACCAGTCGGGCTGGGAGCCGGCCGAGACCTGGTCGGGGCGGAAGGGCCCGTAGTTCCACACCGGGTTGATCTGCGCGACGGCGGCCATGAAGAAGATGACACCGGAGACGAGGAAGAAGAAGCCGACCGCCTTGACCGCGTACACCCGGAAAGGCAGGCCGACGACGTTGGTGTCGGTGCGGCCGGGTCCCGGAAACTGCGCGTGCCGGTGCCGTACGGCCAGGGCCAGCTGGCCGACGATCACCGCGATCACGAGTCCGGGGATGACCAGGACGTGGAGGATGTTGAAGCGGGCGATCAGGTCGTCGCCGGGGAACTCTCCGCCGAAGAGGAAGAACGACAGATAGGTCCCCACGACCGGGACCGACAGCAGGGTGCCGTGGACGACCCGCAGCCCCGTCCCCGACAGCAGGTCGTCGGGCAGGTCGTAGCCGGTCAGCCCCCCGAACATGGCCAGGACGAGCAGCAGGAAACCCAACACCCAGTTCAGTTCACGCGGCTTGCGGAACGCTCCGGTGAAGAACACCCGCAGCATGTGCGCGAGCAGCGCGGCGACGAAGACCAGGGCCGCCCAGTGATGGGCCTGCCGGATGAGCAGACCACCACGGACGTCGAAGGAGAGGTGCAGGGTCGAGTCGAACGCCTCCGACACCAACTGGCCCCGCAACGGGAGGTAACCGCCCTCGTAGACCACGAGGTCGGAGGAAGGGTGGAAGAAGAAGCTCAGGTAGACACCGGTGATCAGCAGGACGACGAGACTGTAGAGCGCGATCTCGCCCAGCATGAACGACCAGTGGCCGGGGAAGACCAGACGCCGGACGGAGCGAGACGCGCCGCGGTGGCCCAACCGGTCCTCCATCCACTGCGCGAGCCTCTGCCCCGGCTCGGCCGGCCGGCTGTCGTTGCCCATCTCTTCACCATTCGTTTCTGCGTGCGCCGGTACCACGGACCCACGGCGATGTCCGGGACCGCGGCGCCGTCAGCCGCTGCGGGCATCGGCTGCGCGTGCCGGTCACACGGTTGATTCCGGCTCGTCCCTGGCTGCGATGTTCCGGCACGATGCGTGAACCGCTGTCGTAGTCAAGACCGGTGAGACGGCTCGGGTGTGACATCGGGCCTTACTCCGTGTGTCACACCGTTGGACGGAGCCCGGTCACATGGACGACCGCACGCACAGGTCGCCGACCGCCCGCCCCACCCCCATGACCGAGGAGAGCAGGCACATGACCGACAGCCCCCTTCCACCCCTGCGTCCGATGCCGGACGACTGGCATCGGGCACTGGCCGTGGTGGCCCACCCCGACGACCTCGAATACGGCTGCTCGGCCGCTGTGGCGTCCTGGGTGGCCGACGGCCGGCAGGTCACCTACGTACTCGCCACCCGTGGCGAGGCCGGGATCGACACCCTGCCTCCGGAACGGGCCCGGTCGCTGCGCGAGACGGAGCAGCGTGCGGCCGCCGCGGCCGTCGGCGTCCCCACCGTGGAGTTCCTCGACCACCAGGACGGTGTGATCGAGTACGGCGTGGCCCTGCGCCGTGACATCGCCGCGGCCGTCCGGCGGCACCGGCCGGACATGGTGATCACACTGAACCACCGGGACACCTGGGCCCACGGCGCCTGGAACACCCCGGACCACGTGGCGGTGGGGCGCGCCGTACTGGACGCGGCGGCGGACGCGGGCAACCGCTGGATCTTCCCGGAACTCACCGGGCGAGGGCTGCGGCCCTGGAACGGCGTCCGGTGGGTGGCCGTCGCCAACTCGCCGACGCCGACCCACGCGGTGTCCGCCGAGCCGGGCTTCGAGCAGGGGGTCCGGTCCTTGCTGCGGCACCGCGCGTACATCGAGGCATTGACCGACGAGGACCCCGAGACGTACGCGCGCCGTTCCCTGGCCGACAGCGCCCGCGTCCACGGCCCCCGGTTCGACGGCCGGCCCGCCGTCGCCTTCGAGCTGTTCAGCAGGTGACCGAACGCCCCCTGATCTCCCACACCGAGAGAGGACCATCCATGAGGTACGCGTCACCCGCCGTGCTGGACGCCGGACCGTCCGACGGCGTCGACCCGGACGAGTTCGTACGCGCGGCCATGCGCTGGCACTTCAGCCCGGCGACCGGCTCCCGCTACTGGCTCGACCGGGCCGGCCGGCTCGGTTTCTGTCCGCGGCACGACGTCAAGGGCGTGGACGACCTCGCGCTCTTCCCCGACCTGACCGACGAACTGCGGAACGTCCCGGTGGCGGACCTGGTCCCCCGGGGCTACGGAGGCGGCGCCCGGCTGGTCAACGTCTTCGACAGCGGCGGAACGACCGGGGCGCCCAAGCGGGTCGTCCAGCTCGACGACTGGCTGCGGCACAGCACGGAGCACGTCGACAAGCGGCTGCGGGAGCACGGCCTGCCCGTCGGTGCCCAGTGGCTGACCGTGGCGCCGACCGGCCCGCACCTGGTCGGAGACGTGCTTCAGCGGGCGGCGGGGTCCCTCGGCGGCCCGGGGCTCAGCGTCGACATGGATCCCCGCTGGGTGAAGAAGCTGGTCGCCGCGGGCCGGAGCGACGAGGCGGAGTCCTACACCGACCATCTCGTCGAACAGTGCCGGCGGATCCTGCTGACCCAGGACATCGGGGTGCTCGCCGCCACCACACCGCTGCTGGAGCGCTTCGCCCGCGAGGACGACCTCCTGGAGCGGATCAACGGCTCCGTCCGGGCCATCGTCTGGGGCGGCACCCACATGGACCCCGACACCCGCCACCTGCTCGCCACGGAGGTCTTCCCCGACGTGCCGCTCATCGGCATGTACGGCAACACCATGATGCTCACCGCGCTGCTCGAACGGGCCGGTCTCAGCGCCTCGGAGCCCTGCGTGTTCGACCCGGTGTCGCCGTACGTGTTCCTGTCGGTCGTCGACCCCGGCACCGGGGAACGGGTCGGAGTCGGTGAGCGGGGCCAGGTGATCGTCAACCATGTCAGCAAGTCGATGCTGATCCCGAACAACGCCGAACGCGACACGGCCGTGCGGGTGCGGCCGGCCGGCGGTCAGGCGGGCGACGCCATCACGGACGTGGCGCCGGTGCCCACGGTGCGGGGCGAGACGGTGATCGAGGGCGTTTACTGATGACGGCTGCGGAGATCACCGGGCCGGTCCACCTGGACGCACTGGGCCCCCGCGGGCCCTACCGGACGCGGGTGCCGAGCGCGGTGACGGATGTGTCCGGTGCCGAGGTGGCGCGCATGAGCCTGGTGCCGCCGGTGTACGTCGCACGGGCGCTGGCCGCACTGCGCAGTGCCGAGCCTGTGCCGGCGGCCGACGTCGACGGGCTGCTGGGGGCGGCCGGCGAGGAGTTCGCCACCGGCACCGTCGGCGGATTGGGCGTACGCGCCTACGAACACCTCGTCAGCCGCACCTCCGGCAGCCCGCTGAAGGTGGTGCGCGCGGCGACGCGGGGCACGGCGCGCTCCGTGGCTCTGGCCCGTTCGTCCGCCGAGCAGGGCAGGCCGCGCGGGGCGGTGTCCGACCGCCGGGAGCCCGCTCCGGGGGCCGGGCACGCCGTCTGGGCCCGGCGGGGCGAGGTGTTCGCCGTCAACGCCTCCGGCAACCATCCCGGTGTCCACCGGCTGTGGCTGGAGGCGCTGGCCCTGGGCTACCGCGTCGCCGTGCGTCCGTCGCGGCGGGAGCCGTTCACCCCGCACCGCCTGGTCGCGGCGCTGCACCGGGCGGGGGTCCGGCAGGACCAGCTGGTGCTGCTGCCCACGGACCACCGGAGCGCCGACACACTGATCCGCGGTGCCGACCGCACGGTGGTGTACGGCGGCGACGAGGTGGTCGCCCGGTACGCCCGTGATCCCCGCGTGCTGCCGCAGGGGCCCGGCCGGAGCAAGATCCTCGTCACCGCGGACACCGACTGGCGGGAGCACCTCGACACGATCGTCGGTTCGGTCGCCGACGAGGGCGGGACCACATGCGTCAACGCCACCGCCGTCTACGTCGAGGGCGATCCGGCGCCGCTCGCCGAGGCCCTCGCGGCCCGGCTCTCCCGGCTGCCCGCACTGCCGCCCCAGGACCCGCGGGCGGTGCTCCCGGTCTGCCCGGTGGACCGGGCGCGGGCCCTCGGCTCCCACCTGAGGTCGGTGGCGGCGGGGACGCGTGCCTGGCTCGGGGGTGACGGTGTCGTCGACGACCTCGGGGACGGAAGTGCCGTCCTGCGTCCCGCCGTCCATCAGGTCGGCAGCGCCGATGCGACGCAGCTGAGGGTGGAACTCCCCTTCCCCTGCGTGTGGGTGGCGCCCTGGAGCCGCGCGGACGGCACCGCCGCGCTGCGGGACACGCTCGTGCTCTCGGCCCTCACCCGCGACCGTGCCCTGGTCGACGCGCTGCTGGCGGAACCCACCATCGCCAATGTGTACGTCGGTGACCACCCGACCCACTGGATGGCTCCCGGAGTGCCCCACGACAGCTACCTCTCGGACTTCCTGATGCGCAGCAAGGGCGTCGTCGGCGTCCTGTGACACGCGCTCAGTGCGGCATGAGCAGCATCAGGGCCGTCCCCAGCGCCATCGCACCGTCGCGCGAGTGACCGTACGGGTCCGTCGCGGCGGCGCGGTGCGCGGGGGCCGTGGCGATCCTCAGCGACGGCATGGGGCGGGTCAGCGACCGTACCGCGCAGGCCAGGAGGAACGCCGTCAGCAGAGCGGTGACGCCGACGGGGACCACCCGGCCGTGGGGTGCCCGCAGCATCCACGCCATCGCCGCCATGCCGGCCGCGGGCGGCAGCCGGGCGGCGATCGCCGCCGTGGTGTCCGTGTCCGCCGTACGGAGGCTCAGGGCGGTCAGCGGGAACCACAGGGCGGCGGCCGTGAAGAGGACCGCCGTGGTCCGGCCGGGCAGCGAGTGGCCGAGGCTCCAGGGCATCGCCGCCATGGCCAGGGCCATGACGCAATGGAGGAGGTGATCCACTCGGTCACGGCGCCCCGTCCTCCGGGACCGCACGCCCTGCCACAGTGCGTGCACCGCCACGACGGCGAAGAGCACGGTCAGCATGAGGTGCACGAGGTCGACGGGAGTACTCACAACAGTCTTGACCAGGTGCGCGATCGATCCGTGACAGGCGCGTCCCCCGGGTCTCGAGTGCCACGGTGTGACACCTGTGGCCCGCTTGCAGTACGGGGTGCCCGAAGCCGCAAGGGACGATCCGTGCACGCCGGTACCCGCCCCGGCACCCTTGGCCGGACAACCCAGGACTTCCTCGCGGCGCGCCCGCAGATCTTCGGTATCGCGTACCGCGTCCTGGGCGGTGCGGTGGAGGCCGAGGACATCGTGCGGGAGACCTGGCTGCGGTGGCGGACCACGGACCGCACGAGGGTCGACGAACCCGCCGCCTTCCTGACCACGGTGGCCACCCGGCCGGCGATCGACCTGGCGAAGTCCGCACGGGTACGCCGGGAGGCCTACGACGGGTCCTGGCTCCCCGAGCCCGTCGGCACCGCGCACGATCCGCAGCCGGGAGCGGAGCGGGCCGAGGACCTGGAGCTGGCGGTTCCGCTGCTCCTGGAGAAGCAGCCGCCGATGTCATCACAGCGGCTCGGACGGTGGCGGGATCCGCGGCTCGGACGGGATCCCGGTGGTCGGACAAACCCACGTGTCCCGGTGTCCCGTGGCCTTCGCCCCGCGCTTGTGGCCCCGGGCCGGCATCCGGCGGGTCGAGGTGAGCGGCCTGCCCGCCGTGCCGGTCTCGTCCGGCGGTGAGGCCGTCGCCCTGTTGTTCGCCGACGTTCCGGCGGAAGGCATCGACCCGGCTCGTCTGGGTGATGAACCCGGCCGAGCTCTCGCTTCACGTGGCCTCGCTGAACGGCCGTGCCTGACCCGGCCCGGTCGTGCCGGCCACCGTTCACATCGTTCGCGCCGCTGTCACAAACCACCGTCTGCCCTTGTCACCAGTAAGTGACCCACCCAGAGCGACGGGAGCAATCGTGGCCATGACCGAACAACGACTCGCCACCGCGGTGCTGGTGATCGGCACCGGCGGAGCCGGCCTGCGGGCGTCGATCGAGCTGGCCGAGGCCGGCGTCGATGTCATCGCCGTCGGCAAACGCCCCAAGGAGGACACCCACACCTCTCTGGCCGCCGGCGGGATCAACGCGGCCCTGGCCACGATGGACCCCGAGGACACCTGGCAGCAGCACGCGGCGGACACGCTCAAGGAGAGTTACCTGCTCGGCGACCCCCGGACGGCCGAGATCGTCACCCAGGGCGCCGCCCAGGGCATCGACGACCTGGAGCGCTACGGCATGGCCTTCGCGCGCGAAGGGGACGGCCGGATCTCCCAGCGCTTCTTCGGCGCCCACACGTTCCGCCGTACCGCCTTCGCCGGCGACTACACCGGCCTGGAGATCCAGCGCACCCTCATCCGGCGTGCGAGCCGGCTGGACATCCCCATGCTCGACAGCGTCTACATCACCCGCCTCCTGGTCCACGACGGTGCCGTCTTCGGCGCCTACGGCTTCGACCTCGACAACGGCACCCGCCTCCTCATCCACGCGGACGCCGTCATCCTCGCGGCGGGCGGACACACACGCATCTGGCGGCGTACCTCCTCACGACGGGACGAGAACACCGGCGACTCCTTCCGGCTGGCGGTCGAGGCCGGGGCCCGGCTGCGCGATCCCGAACTGGTTCAGTTCCATCCCTCCGGCATCATCGAACCGGAGAACGCCGCCGGCACCCTGGTCAGCGAAGCGGCCCGCGGCGAGGGCGGCATCCTGCGCAACGCCCTCGGCGAGCGGTACATGAACCGCTACGACCCCGAGCGTAGGGAACTGTCCACGCGCGACCGCGTGGCGCTCGCCTCCTATACCGAGATCAAGGAGGGCCGGGGCACGCCCAACGGCGCGGTCTGGCTCGACGTGTCCCACCTCCCCCGCCAGACGATCATGGAGCGGCTCCCCCGGGTCTACCAGACGCTCCTCGACCTGCAGATGCTCGACATCACCCGCGAACCCATCGAGGTCGCCCCCACGGCGCACTACTCGATGGGCGGCGTCTGGGTCCGGCCCGAGGACCACAGCACCGACGTCCGCGGCCTGTACGCCATCGGCGAGGCCGCGAGCGGCCTGCACGGTGCCAACCGGCTCGGCGGCAACAGTCTCATCGAACTCCTGGTCTACGGCCGTATCACCGGCCAGGCCGCCGCGGCCTACTCGGACTCGCTCACCGCGCAGCCCCGCAGCGCGTCCGCCGTGGCCCGGGCCCGCGCCGAGGTCGACGAACTGCTCGCCGCCGACGGACCCGAGAACGTCCGCGCCCTCCAGCGCGCCATCCGCGACACCATGACCGAACACGCCGGCGTGGTCCGTGACGAGCAGGGTCTGCGCGCCGGTCTGGCGGAGCTGGACCTCATCGAGAAGCGCATGGAGAACGTCGGAGTCCACCCCGACATCGCCGGTTTCCAGGATCTCGCCCACGCCTTCGACCTGAGATCGGCCGCCCTGGCGGCCCGCGCCACCCTGGAAGCGGCACTGGAACGCCGGGAAACCCGCGGTTGTCACAACCGCAGCGACTTCCCCGACATGGACCCCGCCTTCCGCGTCAACCTCGTCTGGTCCCCGACGACCGGAATCACCCACGAGGACGTTCCCCCCGTCCCGGAGGAGATCGCGTCCCTCATGGCGGAGGTCTCCACCGAAGGAAAACTCGTCGAATAGCCGGCGGACACCGGGGACACACGGTGGCCTTGTCACAACAGACGTGCGCACCCGGTCTTTCCTTGTACCGACACATCAGCATGTTTCACGAAAGGGTTCCCACATGAAGGTCGTAGTCATCGGCGGCACCGGACTGATCGGCTCGAAGCTGGTCGCCAAGCTCAACGAGCATGGCCACGAGGCGGTGCCGGCCGCCCCCAACACCGGTGTCAACACGCTCACCGGTGAAGGCCTGGCCGAGGTCCTGACCGGCGCCTCGGTGGTGATCGACGTGTCCAACTCGCCGTCCTTCGCGGACGACGCCGTCATGGACTTCTTCCGCACCTCGACCACCAACCTCCTCAAGGCGGAGGCGGAGGCCGGTGTCACCCACCACGTGGCCCTCTCCGTGGTCGGCACGGAGCGGCTCCAGGAGAGCGGCTACTTCCGTGCCAAGCAGGCACAGGAGGGTCTGATCAAGGACTCGGGCATCCCGTACTCCATCGTCCACGCCACGCAGTTCTTCGAGTTCATGAAGGGCATCGCCGAGTCGGCGACCGACGGCGACACCGTCCGTCTGGCCCCGGTCAAGATCCAGCCCATCTACTCCGACGACGTGGCCGCCGCCGTCGGCCGCACCGCAGTCGGCACTCCCGTGGGCGGGGTGGTGGAGGTCGCCGGCCCCGACGTGTTCCAGCTGGACGAGCTGATCCGCAAGGGCCTTGCCGCCAAGAACGACCCCCGCGAGGTCGTGACCGACACGCACGCGCCGTACTTCGGTGCGGAACTGCAGGAGACCACGCTGCTCCCGGGTCCGGACGCGCGCATCGCGGAGACCCGGTTCACCGACTGGCTCGCGCAGCAGCACTGAGCCGCCGGGGGGCGAGCCCCGGGAGGAAGGTCCGCCGCCCGCGCGTGGGGCCTGTCGTCCGCACTGCGGCACGGCGGGCCCCTCAGTGCGTTTCCGGCACGGCGACGGCCGGGACGCCACCCCCCGTCATGTTTTCTGCGGTCCTGCAAGAGGGCCGCTGGCCTCCGGGCCCGACATGACTGGTCCCCCCTGTGCCAGGCCGTCAGCGGGCGGCAGGTCTGCATGACGTGGATGCGCGCATACGGCACCGAAGCGCCAGGAGCGCGACACCCACCCCACTCCACACGTGTCCTTCCGCTCGGCGACGACACGTTCCGTCTCAGGGGCGGTCTGCGCATCAAGGACATCGAGCTGCCCCTGGACATCCACATGGGCCTGGCCGGGAAGGCGGATGGGCGGGGCGGTCCCGGTACCGGGACCGCCCCGCCCATCCGCCTTCCCGGCCCTGTCGGTCCGGCCGTTCTCACGTCACTCGGCCCGCGCTCACGCGGCCGTCTTCGTCGCAGCCGTCCGACGCGCCGTGCGCCGTCGGGTGGCGCGCCGCTCCCCTTCCGTCGTACCGCCCCAGATACCTTCGACGGGGCCCGCGTCGACGGCCCACGCCAGACACTGCTCCATCACGGGACAGCGACGGCAGACGGCCTTCGCGTCGTCCGTCTGCATCACCGCCTGGCCACTGTTGATGTTGCCGATCGGGAAGAAGAGATC
Source organism: Streptomyces sp. NPDC088812 (assembly GCF_044750285.1). Lineage (NCBI taxonomy): Bacteria > Bacillati > Actinomycetota > Actinomycetes > Kitasatosporales > Streptomycetaceae > Streptomyces > Streptomyces sp. NPDC088812. The sequence goes on from NZ_JBIVJP010000036.1 coordinate 32,803, forward strand.
AGGGTCCTCGCGTAGGCAGAGGCCCCTGTCGCGCCAATCCATGAAACACCTCCTGCGTAAGGAACGGACACTGCTCGGGGGTTGCTCGTCATGTGGGGGAGCGTGCGCAACGCGGGTGGGCGATACAGCACCACTTTTCACTTGAGAAGACCGGACGGTCGGTGAGTGTGTGACATCGAACCGGTGCCGACCGGCCCTCCCGGGGGCCCGCCGAGGAACTCACCGCGAAAGGGTCACGAAGCGCCCGCGCCCCCGGGCTTCCGTGAGAACACCGGCACAAGAGAAACGGAGACCGAAGGATCATGCTTCGCGCCGAAGGGGCGGAAGCACTGGAACCGGCCCTCCTCCTGGTGCTGGAGCAGCTTTCCCCGGCCGAGCGTGCCGCGTACGTCCTGCGGGCCTTCGGCTACGCCTGTCCCGACATCGCGCGGATGCTCCGGCTCGGTGTCGTCACCGTGGGGAAGATCGTGAGCCTCACACGCGGACTGCTCACCGACGAGCACCGTCCACAGCGTGTCAGGGGAGAGGCTGGTTCCAGGAGCGCAGTTTGTCGGGGTTGAGGACGACCCAGACCTGTACGACACGGGAGCCGGCTATGTCGAGGGTGACGACCGCGGCGACCTGGCCGTCGTAACGGACCACCAGACCCGCGCGTCCGTTGACGGAGCCGGTGTGCAACGTGGTGCGCGGATGCCGGGCGAGCAGGGTCAGCAGACTCCGGGCGACCCGCTCGCCGCCGGTGACGGGCCGGGTCAGGACACGGACCTTGCCACCGCCGTCGAAGAACGCAGTGGCCTCCTGGTCCAGCAGGGACGCCAGCCGGCCGGTGTCCTCGTCGGCGCACGCCTGCCGTACGGCGTGGACGATCTCGTCCTGTCGGCGTGGGGATGCCGGCCGCGCTTGCCGCGCTCGGAGGCTGTGCCGGGCCCGGTCCACAGGCTCGGCGCGGTCCGGCTCGGGCCTGCCCAGGCTGTCCGCGGTTGTGGGCCCCGTCGTTCCGAGGAGGTCGTCGAGCACCAGCACCGCTCTCTCGGCCGGGGACAGCGCGTCCACGGTCCGCCGCAGCACCGCGTCGACCTCGTCCTCCAGGCCGGTGCCGCGCCGTCGCCTCCCGCGCGCGGACCCTTGTGCGTCACCGTGGTGGTCGGACACGTCCAGCCGCGCCAGGGAGATGCTTCCCACGACCTGGATCAGCCAGGCACGCGGTGTCCTTATCCGCGCCCGCTGCTGGTCGGAGAGCTCGTACCACTCGCGGTACGCCTCGTCGATGACGCGCTCGGCCGCTACGGGGCTGCCCAGCATCCAGTGGGCGACATCCAGCAGATGCCGCCGCTCGTCGAGCAACTCCGCGATCGGCAGGGTGTCACCGACAGGTTCCATACCGCCTCCTCCTTCCGAACGGCTCTCCGGCCGCACTGCCGCTGAGGCGGCACGCGCATCGGAACGTTACCCGCGGTGTCCGAGAACTCCGGCGATCGTGACATCTCCGCAACGAAAACACGCTTACCTGTGGACCCACTGTTCGAGAACATGTTCAGTGGCAATACCGTGCGTTCCGGGAACGGCCCGTCCGCGAGGTCCATGTACGTGAGGTCCATGTACGTGAGGTCCAAGTGAGGTCCACGTACCCCGGGCGGCTCTTCACACACTCGTCTCCCGACGGAGATCAGCATGCGCAACTCGGTGCGTGCGTACCGCGGCGGTCGGAACCGTGCTGCGTCCTGCCGCACGGCGCCCCGCTCTCGCGGGACGCTCCTGACCCCGGCTGCGAACTGCCGTAGCGGACGTCGCCGTACGACAGGCCGTTCCCTGACGGGCCGCGCGGGCGGACTCGGTGGGTTCTCGCGACAGACGATGTGTTCTCCCCGCCGCCCGCGCGCTCCGTTCCCGACCGGCGCGGGCCGCCGCATAGAATGTCCGGGTAGCATCCCCGATGCTGGGCCGTGTGACGGAGCCGGCGCATCGGACGGTCCCGGCAGAGGACGAGAGGAACGCATGATCTCCGTGACCCCCACGGCTCGCAACATCGAGATCACCGCCGAGAGCCTTCAGGAGGAGCTGGCCCGGCTGGAGATCCAGAAGCAGGCGCTGGAGAGGGAACTGACCGCGGTCACCGCGCACCTCGGCTCCGTGCAGCGAGCCCTCAGCGCCTTCCAGGCCCTCATGCCCGAGACTCCCCCGTCACCCGCGGCATCCGCTCCCGTGGCGGCGGACACCGCCGAGGACGCCGACGAGAGCCGGACGACGGCCGGCCGCACCGACGCCGACGCCGACAGCGCGAAGAGGTACGGCAAGCTCACCGAACAGATCCTGGCGTACTTCGCCGAAACCGGCGACGTCGATGTGCGTGCCCGCGATGTCGCGGCCGCCCTGGGCCGCGACACCGACAGTGGCAGCATCAATGCCGTCCGGAGCACGCTCGACCGTCTGGTCGGCACCTCCCGCGTCCGCCGTGTCGGCCGCGGGCTGTACCGCGCGGTCAGGCCCGGTCGGTGACCGTCACGTCCGCCTCGTGGACCAGGGACGTACGGTGGGCGTACTGAATTGTGCACATCTTCTTGCCACCGAAGGACGACGTTGTTGCCGGCCGACGGGAAGTAGTCGGTGGGCTGCCGGGGAGCCGCCGTGGAGACGTAGGCCTGTCCGGTCGGCACCGACGTCATCGTCAAGAGGTACGGCTCCGACCTGCGGCGACGCGCCCGTGAGCGCGCCGCGCCGGAGAGCTCGCGGTCGCGCAGGGAAGTAACAGCGCCTGGAGACGACACTGTTGTGCGCTGAACGCACCAGACGTGCTCCGCCGAAACAGTGGGGCAGCTGTGCTCCGGGGCGACGCGCTCTTCACACGGTCATCGCGCGCTCCAGTGGCCCTCCAATATCCCGGCCACCTCCGCGGGCCGCTGGAGCACCGGCCAGTGGTTGCAGTCCATCTCGATCACCTCGGAGACGCGCAGGGAGGCTCCGAGCTTGCGCCCGAACTCGATCTGGCAGGCGGGGTCGAGCGCTCCCCAGAAGACCAGGCAGGGCGCCGACACGGCGGACAGCCCCGGCTCCCACTCCGACCCCATGGTGACCGCGGACCGGTACAGCCTGAGGACGGCGTCCTTCATCGGCTCGTCCATGCGGCTCGCCATCTGCCTGGCCAGGTCGACCGGCACGTCGAAGCCGGCCGCCAGGTCTTCGGCGAAGGGCTCCGCCCGCAGTTCGCTCATGAAGCGGTCGCCCTCGGCCTGGTCCTGCCAGATCTTGGCCAACGGGTGCCATACGTATCCCGCGTTGACGGGACCGTTGCCTCCGGCCCAGGTACGCACCAGATCGGGGCGCAGGCCGGCGACGCGGAGGGTCAGGATGCAGCCCCAGTCGTGACCGACCAGGTCCACCGGCTCGCCGACCCGCTCCAGCCGTCGGATGAGCCAGTCGACATACTCCTCCTTGGTGGAGCCGAAACCGGCCGGGCGCGGGGCGCCGAAACCGGGCAGGTCCCAGGCTTGTACGTCGGGCCTGGTCAGGTGCTGCCGCACACCGTCCCATACGTGGTGGGTGTCGGGGACTCCGTGGATCAGGATCGCGGGCACGAGTGACATCCTTCATCAGGGGACGACGCGTCGTCCGTACGGGCGAAATGCCATCCTGTCACACTGTTGTTTTCTCCTTCCGTCACGGAAGCCACTCGCATCGACCGCAGCCTCCCCCCGGGCGGCCGACGACTCGTCAGCGCCGCTGCCCCCGGCACCCACACGATCAGTGTCACCCATGGACCTGTCCGCGTGGAACAGCGTGGCGGACCCGGGGCCGGCGGGGTGTCACAAGTCCCGCCGCTGTTCGGTCAACTGTTCAGACACGGACACGGCAGCCAGTTCCGCAGCACATCATAAAATATGCATGTGTCGTACCAGTTTGGAGTCGGTATGCTCTCCAGCCAGTCGGCGCAGGTCGTCCGCGCCACCCTCCCCGCCGTAGGAGCCTCCCTCAGCACCATCACCGAGCTGTTCTACCGCCGCATGTTCGAGGAACGGCCCGAGTTGCTGCGCGGCCTGTTCAACCGCGCGAACCAGGCCAGCGGTGCCCAGCGCGAGGCTCTCGCCGGCGCGGTCGCCGCCTTCGCGACAGCGCTCGTGGAACACCCGGACGAGCGACCCGACGCGGTGCTGGGCCGCATCGCGAACAAGCACGCCTCGCTGGGCATCACCTCGGACCAGTACACGCTGGTCGCCCGGCACCTCCTCGGCGCCGTCGCGGAGGTCCTCGGTGACGCGGTGACCCCGGCGGTGGCGGCCGCCTGGGACGAGGTCTACTGGCTCATGGCCAACGCCCTCATCGCCATGGAGGCGCGTCTGTACGCCCAGGCCCAGGTCGAGGACGGCGCCATCTGGCGGACGATGGAGATCGCCGAACGCCATGAGGAGACCCCGGACGCCGTCTCCTTCGTCCTGCGCCACACCTACGGGTCGCCCACCGAACCGTTCGTCCCCGGCCAGTACGTCAGCGTCCAGGCCCAACTCCCCGACGGTGCCTACCAGATACGGCAGTACAGCCTCTCCACGGCTCCCGGCCGCAAGACCTGGCGCATCACTGTCAAGCGAGAGCGCTCCGCCGACGGCCGTGTGCCCGAGGGAGAGGTCTCCTCCTGGCTGCACGCGCACGCCCGTCCCGGTGACACTCTGAAGGTCTCCCTGCCCTTCGGCGACCTGCTGCTGCCCGAGGGCGACAGCCCGCTCCTGCTCGCCTCGGCGGGCATCGGTGTCACCCCCATGCTGGCCATGCTGGAGCACCTGGCCACCGTCTCACCCGACCGCCCGGTGACCGTCGTCCACGCCGACCGCTCGCCCGTTCACCATGCCCACCGGCTCGAACTCTCCGAACTCGTCGGACAGCTCCCCAACGCCTCGCTGCACGTGTGGTACGAGGACACCGACCACCCGGACGCCGCCGGTGACCACGTCAACGAGGGCTGGGCCGACATCACCCGGCTCTCACCGGACCCCGGCACCACGGCGTTCCTGTGCGGTCCGCTGATCTTCATGAAAGCCGTCCGCACCGACCTGCTCGCCCACGGACTCAGTCCCAGAGACATCCACTACGAAGTGTTCGGCCCCGACCTGTGGCTCAGCAAGTAGCTGCCGGGAAACTCACGCCGCTCCTGGTAGGACTCCGTCGAGTCTGTCTCGTGTCTCCATGACCTCCGTCGCCCGTGCGGCCGGCGTCGGCGACGCCACCCGCAGCCCCGCCGCACCCGGCGCTCTACCACGCCATGGTCCGCCTCATCCGCTCACGCCCTGCCCGACCCCAGGCGCCCCGCCCGTGCGCGGGGGCCGGGGCAGGGCGTGCCGGCGAACGGGTCAGATCAGTTCCAGTCCTCCGTCGACGGTGACCACCTGACCGGTCGCGTGACGTCCGGCGGGTTCGGCCAGACGCAGGATCCAGTGCGCCACCTCGTCCGCGGAGGCGATGTGATGCGTGGGGATGCGTTCACGCTCGTAGGCGTACATGTCGTTGGCCGCCTCCGGGCTGAGACCGGCGTGAAGCATGACGTCCGTGCGGGTCGGTCCGGGGGCGACGGCGTTGACGCGGACCCCTTCGGCGGCGAGTTCGAGGGCCCAGCTCCGCGTCATCTGCTCGATGGCCGCCTTGGTCGCCGAGTAGTGGGCGCCGCCGGCCATCGGGCGATGGCCGTAGGTGCTGGAGAGATTGATGATCGTGCCCGACGTCCTGCGCAGGTGCGGCAGGGCCTCGTGGGCCAGCAGACTCGGAGCGACGACATTGAGTGCCAGGAGGTCGAGGACGGCCTGCTTCTCGGTCTCCTCGAGCGGCATCACCGCTGTGGCACCGGCGTTGTTGACCAGGTGATCGATCCGTCCCCACTGTCGCACAGCGTGGGAGACGATCTCGGCGGGTGCACCGTCGTCGCAGACATCGATGGCGAGGACCTCGATGTTGTGGTGGGCCGCGGCGGTTTCCTTCAGGGGTTCCGCACGGCGGCCGACTCCGAGCACATGCGCGCCGGCCTCGGCGAAGGCGATGGCCGTCGCCCGGCCGATACCGGAACCCGCACCGGTGACGATGGCGACATGACCGGAGAATCCCCGGTCGGTGGTGATGGCAGTCACGTGACATCCTTCGTTCGACGTTCACCGTCCACAGAACGTGGGGTGACGTCCTACTGTCCGGCCGGGAATGCGGGCTGTGACAGGCCACCGCATGTGATGAGTCACAGTCGATGAGACGTGAGCACGTGAGGACGAGCGCGGATGTCACAGGACCGACGCGGCTCCTGTCCTACGTGCAGTAACGGTCCCCGACGGAAGGGACGCCCATGAGAGTCGTCGTAGCAGGAGCCACCGGTCCGAACGGTTCGAGGACGGCGCCGGACTGCGCGGCCACGGTGTGTGGGCCGTGCCACGTCGGCACCGTGCTCGCGCGGCAGTGAGGGGCGTCCGCATCGTGGCCGTGTGAATGCCACGGTGTGTCCGCCGGAGGCGGTTCGATGTGACACTTGTAGCATGGTCGGCGACACAGTTAGAAGGGACCGTTCCATGCCCGCCGGCGCCCCTCACGACCCCCTCGCCCGAGCGACGAAGGACTTCATCGCCGCGCGTCCGCAGCTCTTCGGCATCGCGTACCGCATCCTGGGCAGCGCCGCGGAAGCCGAGGACGTGGTGCAGGAGACCTGGCTGCGGTGGCAGAACACCGACCGGGCGGCCGTGCACGAGCCAGCCGCCTTCCTGACCACGGTGACCACCCGCCTGGCGATCAATCTGGCCCAGTCGGCACGCGTACGCCGGGAGACCTACGTCGGTCCCTGGCTCCCGGAGCCGGTCGACACCAGACAGGATCCGCAGCTGGGCGCGGAGCGGGCCGAGGCCCTGGAGCTGGCGGTGCTGCTGCTCCTGGAGAAGCTGAACCCCGTGGAGCGCGCCGCCTACGTGCTGCGGGAGGCCTTCGACTATCCCTACGGGCGGGTAGCCGAGATCCTGGAGACGAACGAGGCCAACGCCCGTCAGCTGGTGAGCCGGGCCCGCAAGCACCTGGCCGCCGAACGCCGCGAGCGGGTCAGCCCGGCGGCCCACCGGCGCCTGCTGAAGGTCTTCCTCTCCGCGGCGCGGACGGGCGACCTCTCGGTGCTGGAGGACGTGCTGACCGCGGATGTCGTCAGCTACTCGGACGGGGGCGGAATCCGCAGCGCGTCCAAGATCCCGGTCGTCGGACGTGCCCGCGTGTCCCGGTACCTCGCGGCCTTCGCGCCGCGCTTCTGGCCGCCGGCGGACACTCGGTGGGTCGAAGCCAACGGCCGGCCGGCGGTGCTCGTGTCCTCCGCCGGGAGCGCTGTGGCCCTGCTGTGCGTCGATGTGTCCACGGAGGGCATCGACCGGATCATGTGGGTGATGAACCCGGACAAGCTGTCTCCCTATGTCGCCTCTCTCGACAACTGACCCACTGTCGAGTGTTCTTCGGCCGGCACCGGGTAGGCGTCACAGACAAGGTGACTCGTCGGTCATCCGGTAGGCGGGACCCCTCGTCCTCGCACATCAAAAGACAGACAGCGTGACGCTTCGTCGTCACGGAACTCTGCAACTTACAGTGACAGCATCGGAGTCATGCCGTGACCGAGCGGATTCAGTTGCCCACCCTGTCGACCGGGAAGGACTTCAACGGGGACTCGTTCTCGCCCATCTACACCACGACGGTGACCGTCAGCGGTGGTGTGGCCGCGCACGGGCGGGCCTCCGGACGGGCACGGTCGGCCGACGGCCTCCTGGACCTCGATCTGCGCATGCCTTCCGAGCTGGGCGGTGACGGCCAGGGCACCAACCCCGAGCAGTTGTTCGCCGCCGGTTTCGCCGCATGCTTCCACGGAGCGCTGAGCCTGGTGGCGCGGCACGAGGCGCTCGACCCGGACCTCATCTCGGTCGCGGCGACCGTGGGCTTCGGACGGGACCCGGGGAACGGCGGGTATCTGCTGCGCGTCGATCTGGTGGTGACGTGGCCCGGTGTCGCAGCGGAGGTGGCCACCCCCCTGATGGAGAAGGCCAACTCCCTGTGCCCCTACGCGCGGATGGCGTGGAAGGGCACACCGACGACCGTCACACTCTCCTCCTGAGGGTCTGTCCCGGTCAGAGCGGGAACCACAGGTCGGCATCGGCGGCCTCCTCCTTGCCGACGGTGAACACGGATATCTCCTTCTTGGGGAGGCTCTGCGGAGGCAGGGCGACGACCAGGGGATGATCGCCCCGCGGAGCGTGCGGTGCGGGCTCCGCGGGGGCGGCGGGCTCGAAGTACTCCGCGTTGACGGACGCGTAGTGTGCCCAGTGCCGCGGCAGTTCGTCCTCGGGGAAGATGGCCTCGACGGGGCAGACGGGCTCGCAGGCGTGGCAGTCGACGCACTCCGAGGGGTTGATGTACAGGGTGCGCACGCCCTCGTAGATGCAGTCCACCGGGCATTCGGTCACACACGCGCGGTCCTTGATGTCGACACAGGGCTGCGCAATGACGTACGTCATCCTCTCCTCCTCGCCGTGGCAGACGTCCCGGAAGCTGTTCGCAAGAGCAGTCCGGCTCGTCCATATGACCGCGCGGGCCGCGGAAGTGTGACGGCAGGCCCACCGTTCTCAGCTGTCGACATGCTGTCGATGTGCCCCTGTCCACACCATGTGACCGATGGCGGAGCAGCGTACGGGGACGTGCTGCGGGGAGGGCGTCACGAACGGGGCCGGTAGGACCGTTGACGGAATGGGTATGCGCGACCCGGGCCCGCTCGGGATCGGAGAGTCCGTGCCACCGCCGGTTCGCGTCGTTGATCACTCCCTGTCGCGGGGCATCCCGAGGAGAGCACGACAGCGGCGCGGGGGGGGGGGGGCCCCCCCCCCGGGGGCCCCCCCCCCCCCCCCGGGGGGGGGGGGGGGGCCCCCGGGGGGGGGGCCCCCCCCCCCCCGCGCCGCTGTCGTCAGGGCCGGCTCACCGGGCGACCGCGTCCTCGGGCTGTTCGCCGGGGCGGGGCGTGCCCTTGGAGACGAAGGCGTCCCGTGGGTGCTGGACCGACGCGAGCGAGACGACGTCGCGTCCGTAGAGGGCGGCGGTGACCCACACGGCGAACACCCGGGCCTTGCGCTCCCAGGTCGGTATGGCCAGGACGTGGTACCCACGGTGCATCAGCCAGGCCGGGAACCCTTTGACGACCAGGCGCCGGTACTGGAAGATGCCGCCGCCGAGGCCCAGCGTGGCCACCACGCCGAGGCTGTGGTGGACGTAGTCCTTGGTGGGCCGGCCGCGCAGCGCCGCCAGGATGTTCTTCGCCAGCAGCTTCCCCTGCCGTACCGCGTGCTGGGCGTTGGGGACCGTGTGCGCACCCGGGCGTCCGGACGCCAGGTCGGGCACGGCGGCGTCGTCGCCCGCGGCCCACACGTCCGCCACCGCCTCGGTGTCGGTGCCGACCCGGAGGTCGGCGCGGACGACCAGCAGTCCTCGTTCGTCGACCGGGAGATCCGTGTGGTTGCGCACGACCGGGTTGGACGCGTTGCCCGCCGCCCACACGAGCAGATCCGAGTCGTACGCCTCACCGTCGGACAACATGATGCGACCGCCGGCCGCGGAGACGAGCTGGGTGTTCAGATGCACCCGCGCACCCCGCTTCTCCAGAGAGCGCACCACCCACTCACCGGGCCCGTCGCCGACCTCGGGAAGGATGCGTCCCCTCGCCTCGATCAGATGGAAGGACAACTCCTCCGCGTCGATCTCCGGATAGTGCTTGAGCAGCGCGGTCGCCAGGGCCAGCAGCTCTCCGAAGCCCTCGACGCCGGAGAAGCCGCCGCCGACGAAGGTGACCGTCAGCAGCTTCCGGCGTTCGGGCCCGGGAGGCAGGATCGCCGCGCGGTCGAACGAGGTCAGCAGCCGGTCCCGCACGGCCACGGCCTCCTCGACGTGCTTGAGCCCGTAGGCCTGTTCGCCCACTCCCGGGATCGGGAAGCTGCGGGTGACCGCGCCCGCCGTCACCACCAGTACGTCGTAGGAGAGGTCGAAGTCCGGCCCGGTCTCCGGCCGGACCGTCACCGTGCGTTCGCTGTTGCGGATCTCCGTCACCGCGCCCGCGATCAGCCGGGTGCGACGCAGATGCCTCCGCAGTGACACCGCCGCGTGACGGGCCTCGACCGAACCGGCCAACACCTCGGGCAGGAACGGCTGGTACGTCATGTAGGGGCGAGGGTCGACCACGGTGACGCGTGCCTCACCCCGGCGCAGCTTCTTCTCCAGGCCCCACGCGGCGTAGAAACCCGCGTAACCACCGCCCACGATCAGGATCTCACGCACAGTGTCCTCTGTTCCTCTCGGCTTCTGACACCAAGACCGGGAGGAACCGCCCACTGTGACACGACAGTGGTGCGCACGACGGCGGTGTGGAGGACAGCGACGGTGTGACGGGGTCAGTCCGGGAGGGAAGGAGCCGACAGCCGCAGCCGGGCGGGCGGCGGATGCGGCAGGGTGCGGGCACCGGAGTCGCGCAGTCCGTCGAGGGCCAGCTCCAGGTAGCGCCGCCACAGCTGCGGGTCGGTGTCCAGCAGCGGGGCCGCTGTCTGGTGGATTCCGCCGAGAAGCAGCGTGATGTCGGTCCCCGTGACGTCCGGGCGGACGGCGCCCTGCTCCTTCGCCCGGGCCGTGAGGTCCTCCACGACGTCGCCGAGGCGGCCTATTGCGTCCCGTACCTCCGCCTGCTGCAACGAGGGCCGTCCGACCACATCGCAGAACGCCTGGTCGGCGGCGAGCGCCTCGACGCCCGCGGTCATGAACTCCCGCAGCGCCGCGCCCGCGTCATCGGCTCTCAACAGGCGTGTCGCCAGATCGGTGAGCCGGTCGAGCAGTTGCAGCATGATCGCCGCGAGCAGATCGTCCTTCGAGGCGAAGTGCCGGAACACGGTGCCTTTGGCGAGGCCGGCCCGCTGGGCGATCTCGCTCATCGACACATCGACCCCGCACTCGGCGAAGGCCTCGGCCGCCGCCGTGAGCAGCAGGCGCCGGTTGCGGACCATGTCGGCCCTGGGGCCGGGAGCGGGCGTCGTGTCAGTCATGCCACCTCTTTTCGCCCTGAGCCTAACACTGAAGATGACCGTGCGGTCATCTTCAGTGTTAGGCTCATCAACATGACCGACCGGTCACTTTAGCCGGGCGGTGCCCTCACCGGCCTCGGGCCCGAGCGCCCGACGGCGACAACTCTCGGAGGAGACATGAGCACCACTGTTGACAACAAGGTCGCCCTGGTCACGGGCGCATCCTCGGGCATAGGCCGGGCGACGGCACTCGCCCTGTCCAAGGCGGGCGCCCGGGTGGCCGTCGGCGCCCGCAGGGCCGACCGGCTGGCCTCCCTCGCCCGGGAGGGCTCCGGCGAGATGCTGGCCCTGGATCTGGATGTCACCGACCCCCGCTCCGTACAGGACGCCGTCGCGGCGACCGTCGAGCACTTCGGCTCAATGGACATCGTGGTGAACAACGCGGGCCTCATGCTCAGCGGGGCCATCCTCGGCGCGGACACCACGGAGTGGACGCGGATGGTCGAGACCAACCTGCTGGGGTCGATGTACACGGTGCACGCGGCGCTGCCCCATCTGCTCGCGGCCAAGGGCGCCGTGGTGCAGATCTCCTCGACTTCGGGACGCATCTCGTCGGCGGCGAGCGGTGCCTACGCGGCCACCAAGTTCGGCATCACCGCCTTCACGGAGGCGCTGCGGCAGGAGGTCACCGAGCAGGGCGTACGGGTCGTCGTCATCGAGCCGGGATTCGTCTCGACCGAACTGACCAGCCACATCACCGATCCGGTCATGCAGGCCGCGGCGAAGAACATGGCCGAGTCCATGCGAACCCTCGACCCGGACGACATCGCCGCGGCCGTCCTCTACGCGGTCACCCAGCCCGAGCACGTGGCCGTCAACGAGATCCTCATCCGTCCCACCGACCAGACCCGCTGACGGACGACGGCCCCGCATCGCGTCCGGTGTCCCGGAGGCCGGGTGATCAGGCCACCGTGCCCACCACGACGGCTGTGCACACGATCGTCATCACGGTGATCGGCATCATGGCGGTCGGTGTGCCCCTCAGCCACCGGCCGAACCGGCCGCGATGCCCGGCCTCGGCGGCGCCGACGCTGTCGGCGATGTGGTCCGTCACCGCACGGGCCACATGTCTCCGTTGCTCGACGGACCACCGCTCGACGGCGGTCCGCTGCTCATCGCCCAACCCGTCGGCTTGAGCGGTGAAGTCGGCCACGCGGCCTGCTTGTCCGGGTCCCTGTGCACTCCGTGGTCAGTGGCCGCTGCCGCGGGAGACCGGGTTGTCGGCGGATGTGTGACACGCCGGAGGTGCAGGGCGAAGTCATCGGCCCGTGCGTGTCACAGATCGGCGGGCAGCCCGGTCAGTGGGCTGTAACGAGTCCCCCTTGTGGAGAGGTCCCTTCATGGACGCGCGTATCGACTACTTCGGCAACGCCCTCGCGGGCAAGGTCATGAAGCACCTGAACTCGGCCGGCGCGGCGGTGCACTCGGCCGTCCCGGTCGCCACCCAGGAACTGGTGAAGATCCGCGCCAGCCAGATCAACGGTTGCGGCTTCTGCACCGACATGCACACCAAGGACGCCCTCGCCGCCGGTGAGGACCAGCAGCGCCTGAACCTGGTGGCCGTGTGGCACGAGGCCACGGTCTTCACCGACGCCGAGCGCGCGGCGCTGGAGCTGGCCGAGCAGGGCACGCGCCTCGCGGACGGCGCGAGCGGTGTCTCGGACGAGGCATGGGCGAACGCCTCGAAGTACTACGACGAGGACCAGCTCGCCGCGCTGATCTCACTGATCGCGATCATCAACGCGTACAACCGCATCAACGTCATGAACCGGCAGCCCGCCGGGGGCTACAAGCCCGGCATGTTCGGCTGAGACGTCAGCCACCGGACTCGCCGCATGCCAGCCGCCCGTCTCCCGGCCGTCCCCGGCCACCGGCCGGGAGACGAGCCACCGGCCGGGAGACGAGCCACCGGGAGTAGCCGCCGCCTGCCGCGGGCCGACGGCGGCCCGCGGCCGTCCGTTCACCGTCTTCGAGAACACCCGAGCGGGGTCACGGCCCCCGGACGGACGAGACCACCATGAGAGTCGTCGTCGCAGGCGCCACCGGTCTGATCGGTTCCAGGACCGTGGCCGGGCTCAGGGACCACGGAGCGGAGGTCGTACCCCGTCACCGAACTGCCGATGCGGCGGGTACGGCCGCCGGCCGGACCGGGCCGGTCGTCGCCGACCCGCGTGTCCCGTTCTTCGGCGTATCCCTCGAGGAGCGGACGCTGCTTCCCGGGCCGGACGCCCATCTGGGCCACCACACCTTCGCCCAGTGGCTCAAGCAGCGCTGACCCCCTCCGGGCGGCGGTCCGCGGCCGCCTCCTCCCCAAGTCGTGCCAGGAAGGCCCCCATGAGTGATCCGTCCCGGCCCACTGAGACCCCTGACCTCAGTGAGCTCGACCAGTTGCCCGACCGTGACCGCGAGGAGACCGCCGAGTGGCTGGCCTCCCTCGACGCCGTCGTGCGGAACGCCGGGCCGGAACGAGCGGTGTACCTGATGCGACGGGTGCACGAGTTCGCCGCGGCATCCGGGATGCCCCTGCCCGGACTGCTGTCCTCGGACTACATCAACACCGTCCCGGCCGCCGCCCAGCCTCGGTTCGACGGCGACCTGGAGCTGGAGTCCAGGATCACCGCGCTCAACCGGTGGAACGCCGCGGCGATGGTCACCCGCGGCGCCCCCTCGGGGCTGGGCGGGCACATCTCCACCTACGCCTCGGCGGCCTGGCTGTACGAGATCGGCTTCAACCACTTCTTCCGGGGCAAGCAGGGCAGCGGCTCGGGCGACCAACTGTTCCTCCAGGGGCACGCCTCCCCGGGCATCTACGCCCGGGTGTTCCTCGAAGGCCGCCTGGGCCCACAGCAGTTGGACTCCTTCCGCAGGGAGGCCGGCGGTCACGGCCTGCCGTCCTATCCGCACCCCCGGCGGCTGCCCTGGCTGTGGGAATTCCCGACCGTGTCCATGGGACTCGGCCCCCTCGGCGCCATCTACCAGGCCCGCTTCAACCGCTATCTGCACGCCCGCGGCATCAAGGACACCTCCGCCTCACGGGTGTGGGCGTTCCTCGGCGACGGGGAGACGGACGAGCCGGAGTCCATGGCCGCCCTGACCCTCGCCTCCCGTGAGGGCCTGGACAACCTCACCTTCGTCGTCAACTGCAACCTGCAGCGCCTGGACGGGCCGGTACGGTCCAACTCGAAGATCGTCCAGGAGTTGGAGGCGCGCTTCCGCGGCGCGGGGTGGAACGTGGTCAAGACCCTGTGGGGCGAGGCCTGGGACCCGCTGCTGGGCCAGGACACCACCGGCGACCTGGTACGGCGGCTGGGCGAGGTGCCCGACGCACAGATGCAGACCCTCGCCGCGCGGGATGCCGCCTACATACGCAAGAACTTCTTCACCGGTGACGCCCTCTCCGTCCTCTCCGCCTCCCTGAGCGACGCCCAGGTGATCGACCTGTTCGGGAACTCACGAGGCGGACACGAGCCCTTGAAGGTGTACGCCGCCTACCGGGCCGCGGTGGAGCACCGGGGCGCGCCGACGGTGGTCCTCGCCCAGACCGTCAAGGGCCACACCCTCGGCTCGGCGTTCGAGTCCCGCAACGCCAACCACCAGATGAAGAAGCTCACGACGGCCCAGTTCCGCGAGATGCGCGACCTGCTGGAGCTGCCCATCCCGGACAGCGCGCTCGCCGGCGACCAGGTCCCCTTCTGGCATCCGGGGGAGGACGCACCCGAGGTGCGGTACCTGCGCGAGCGGCGGGCCGCGCTGGGCGGTCCCGCACCGGCGCGCGAGGTGACCGCGAAGCCGCTGCCGCAGCCGCCCGCCCCACCCTTCGAGGCGCTGGAGAAGGGCTTCGGCCGCCAGGAGGTCGCCACCACCATGGCGCTGGTCCGACTGGTCAAGGATCTGATGCGCGACAAGCGGACCGGCGCGCGCTGGGTGCCCATCGTTCCCGACGAGGCCCGTACCTTCGGCATGGAGTCGATGTTCCCCACCGCCGGCATCTACTCGCCGCAGGGCCAGAACTACGACCCGGTCGACGCGGACCAGCTCCTCCACTACAAGGAGAGCACCACCGGGCAACTCCTCATCGAGGGCATCACCGAGGCCGGTTCGGTGGCCGAGTTCACGGCCGCGGCGACCTCGTACGCCACCCACGGCGAACCGATGATCCCGTTCTACATCTTCTACGCCATGTTCGGGTTCCAGCGCACCGGCGACCAGTTCTGGGCGCTCGGCGACCAGATGGGCCGCGGCTTCGTCGTCGGCGGCACCGCCGGACGCACCACCATGACCGGTGAAGGGCTGCAGCACGGCGACGGACACTCGCACCTGCTGGCCGCCACCAACCCGGCGGCCGTCAGCTACGACCCGGCGTTCGCCTACGAGATCGCGGTGATCGTCCGTGACGGCCTGCGCCGGATGTACGGCCCGCGGCCCGAGAACGTCTTCTACTACCTCACCGTCTACAACGAACCCACACACCAGCCGCCCCTGCCGGAGACGCCGGGAGTGGAGGAGGGCATCGTCCGGGGCATCTACCGGTACCGGCCCGCCCGGCCCGCCACCACCGGACCCCGGCTCCAGCTCCTGTCCTCCGGTACGGCCGTCCACTGGGCGCTGCGTGCCCAGGAACTCCTCAGGGAGGAGTGGGACGTGCACGCCGACGTGTGGTCGGTGACGTCCTGGACGGAACTTCGCCGCGACGCCATGCGCGCCGACGACGCCCGGACCCGCGGGGAGGAGCGCTCCCCGTACGTCACCGAGGCCCTGGCCGGTGCCCCGGGCCCGGTGCTCGCCGTCAGCGACTGGATGCGCCAGGTTCCCGACCAGATCAGCCAGTGGATCGAGCAGGACTACTACTCCCTGGGCACCGACGGCTTCGGACTGTCCGACACCCGTGAGGCCGTACGCCGCTACTTCCGCGTCGACGCCGAGTCGATCGTGGTGACCGCTCTGGACCGCCTGGCCCGCGCCGGACAGGTCCCGCCGGAGACCGTCGCCCGGGCCCGCGCGCGCTACGGCCTCGACCGGTGAGAGCCCGCCGGTGCGGGCCAGGTTGACCACACGCCCCCACCCGCGTCGCCGCATCTCCGGGGCGCACCGCCGCGTCAGGGCCAAGACACTGCGCAGATTGGTCGCCATCAGGGCGTCCCACTCGTCGAGTCCGGTGTCCCACACGGAACCCGAGACGGTGCGGGCGGCGTTGCCGACCAGGATGTCGGGCGAGTGCCAGGTGTCGGTGGCCGCGCGCACGGCCGCCGCCGGCGCCTCGTCGTCGGCGACGAAGGGCACGGCCGTGCCGTCGCCGGAGTCCAGTCGGCGGGCGAGGCGGGTCACGGCGTCGGCGTCGCGGTCGAGCAGGGCGATCCTCATTCCCCGCCCGCGCCGGCGGTGTCGAGCAGCAGGCTCACGGCCCGGTGGGCACACCGTGCGGAGTGGGGGGCGTCCATGCGCAGCCGGGCCCGGTCGGCGAGCGCGGGGCGGCGGCCGGCCCGGGCCTGCGTGTCCACCTCGTCGGCGGCGCGCCTCAGGTGGAGGCGGGCGGTGTCGACGAGTACGGCGGCCTCCGCCACGTTCGCCTGGTGCGACGGGGCCTCGGCCACCACGGGGTACAACGGTGAGGCCGTCCTCTTCCCGCCCGCCGCAGCGCTGACCACCCGGTCCAGGGTGGCCGCCGCGACGCCCACGACGGTCGCCACCAGCGGCAGATTGATGGACAGGTGGAAGACGACGCGCGGTTCGTCGGGATGGCGGCGCCGGTAGGACCGTCCGCCAGGTCCGTCAGGGAGATGACGCGCGAGTCCGGCACGAAGAAGCCGTCCGTCACGACCGCGTCGCCGGCGGTGCCCCGCATCCCGGCCATGTGCCACACGTCCTCGACGGTCAGCGCGGAGGTGGGTACGAGGGCCATGCCGCGCCGCGGGTCACCGTCCGAGCCCTCGGTCCAGGTGAAGCCGAGCAGGTTTCAGGGCGCGTGGTGAACACCGGAGATCCACGGCCAGCGGCCGCTCAGGACCCAGCCGCCGTCCGTACGGCGCGCGGTTCCCGACGGGTTGGCGGTGCCGCAGACGAAGGTGTCCGGGGTGTCCTTCCACAGGGTCGCGCGCTCGGTGTCGGGGAGCTGGGAGGCGAAGAGGTCGCCGCCGTAGGCGATGGCCACGGTCCAGGAGGCGGCGGCGCATCAGCGCGCCAGTTCCTCGCAGACCTCGACCGCCGTCCGGACGTCCGCGCCATGTCCTCCGTGGACGGCGGGGGTGCCCAGCCGGAACATGCCGGACTCGCGCAGGGCGGTCACGCTCGTGGCGGTGAGCCTGCGTGCGGCGTCCGTGTGCGCGGCCTCGCCGACCAGGAGCGGGACCAGTGACCGGGACCGACGGTCAGATCGGCGAGACTGCCGAACTGCGCGGGCAGCCACACCTGTGGAGGAGTCCCGGTCATGTCGACGTGCTCTGCTTTCGGTCCGGAAGGGCTCCGAAGCCGGAGCCACAGAACTGATGGACCGCACCGGCATGTTGTGACAGCGTGTGGGTGTGAGGACGAGCACACCCGGCACGTCCCACGCCCGCGCCCGCCGGACCGCCGCTGTCACAGGCCCGGCCGGCGTCCTGTCTTGCTGAGCATGCACCTCGTCACAGTGATCGCACCGAAAGCCCGGACCCGGCCGGACTCCTACGCCGTCACCGCGGAGTTCTACGACATCCTCCAGGCAGGCGAGGACGAGACACTGGTCCGTTGCCTCTACGGTCCCGCGGTCGGCGAAGCCCGTCTGGGCGTGCTGGACATCGGGGCCGGAACGGGACGGGTCACGTTGATGAGCCTGTCGGAGTCCCGGGTCGGCGTACACGCGGTCGAGCCCTCGCGTGCCATGCGCGCCCCGTTGATGACCCGTCTCGCCGCGCTGCCGGCGGCGCTGCGGGAGCGGGTGACGGTACATCCGCACCCGTTGGACGAAGCGGCCCTGCACGGGGTCGCGGACGTGGCCGTCTGCCACAACACGGTCGCCTGCCTCCCGCCGGCCGCGCGGCGCGCGCTCTGGCCGGCGATCGCCGCGGCCCTCACCCCCGGTGGCACACTGCTCCTCCATCTGCCGCCCGCCCGTCTTCCCGTGCGGGACGTCGTGCGCGTCTTCCCCGAGCGCCGGATCGGCCGGCACGCATACGGCGGGCG
Organism: Streptomyces sp. NPDC088812; assembly: GCF_044750285.1. Taxonomy (NCBI): domain Bacteria; kingdom Bacillati; phylum Actinomycetota; class Actinomycetes; order Kitasatosporales; family Streptomycetaceae; genus Streptomyces; species Streptomyces sp. NPDC088812. The sequence goes on from NZ_JBIVJP010000036.1 coordinate 51,051, forward strand.
CATGGTGATGTCGGCGGTCGGGGACCGTATCCGCACCCGCGTCGACTACCGGGTCCGGGCCCGGGAGGGTGTGCTGCGGGAACACACCGAGACGTTCTGGATGTGGCCGGCCTCGCGCTCCGAACTCGTCCGCGATCTGGAACGGCACGGGTTCACCCCGCTGTCCCGGCCGACCGATGCGGCCGTCCTCGCGATGACCCGCGATGTCACAACCAGGGCTTCGACGCGGTCTGGTGAGAGACAGCGTCACACGGCTCGTCCGGTGTGACCGACCAGGACGGAGGACATCATGCCGCGTGACCGTACGTTCGTGATCGTCGGAGGCGGCCTGGCCGCCGGCAAGGCCGCGGAGGAACTGCGCGAGCACGGTCACGACGGGCCGGTCCTCCTCATCGGCGACGAGCGGGAGCGGCCGTACATCCGGCCACCGCTGTCCAAGGGCTACCTGCTGGGCAAGGAGGAGCGCGAGTCGATCCACGTGCACCCCGAGGGCTGGTACCGGGAGCACGGAGTCGAACTGCTTCTGGGCACGAGCGTCACGGCCGTCGACGCGGCCGCCGGGGAGGTGACGCTCGACGACGGCCGCCGCGTGCCCTACGCCGCGCTGCTCCTGGCGACCGGATCCTCACCGCGCCGCCTGTCCGTACCGGGCTCGGAACTGGACAACGTGCTGTACCTGCGCCGCGTGGGCGACAGTGAGCGACTGAAGGCCGCTTTCACCCCGGGCGCCCGGATCGTGGTCGTCGGCGGTGGCTGGATCGGTCTGGAGACCGCCGCGGCGGCCCGGACCGCGGGGGCCGAGGTGACGGTGCTGGAGCACTCGGAGCTGCCCCTGCTGAAGGTCCTCGGACGGGAGGCGGCCGAGGTGTTCGCCGCACTGCACAAGGAGCACGGAGTCGACCTGCGCCCCCCTGGCGCGGATCGAGCGCCTCACCGGGACCGACGGGCGCGTCGACGGGGTGCTGCTCGCCGACGGCACCCGTCTGCCCGCGGACGCCGTGGTGGTGGGAGTGGGGATCACACCCAATGTCCGGCTCGCCGAGGAGGCGGGTCTGGACGTACGCAACGGCATCGTCACGGACCAGTACCTACGGACGTCGGTGGCCGGCATCCACGCCGCCGGGGACGTCGCCAACGCCTACCACCCCAGGCTCGGCCGGCATCTGCGCGTCGAGCACTGGGCCAACGCCCTGCACCAGCCGCGGACCGCCGCGCTGAGCATGCTCGGCCGGGAAGCGGCGTACGAACGGCTGCCGTACTTCTACACCGACCAGTACGACCTCGGGATGGAGTACACCGGCTACGTGGAGCCGGGCGGTTACGACCGTGTCGTCTTCCGCGGCTCGCGGGACGAGCGGCGGTTCATCGCCTTCTGGATGTCCGGGAACCGCGTCCTCGCGGGAATGAGCGTCAACGTGTGGGACGTCATCGACCCCGTCCGTTCCCTCATCGATTCCCGGACCGAGACGGACGACTCGGTCCTGCGCGATCCCGACGTCCCGCTGGAGTCCCTGGTGTCCTGAAGGCCGCGCCGGGGCCGCCGCGTCCCGCCCGTCGTGCGCTGTCACAACTCCCCGGGCTGCTCGGTCAGTGCGGTAGCGTGCCCGGGCGCCGACGCTCGGGCACGGTCCCCACGCCCCCCTCTCCGGCCGAAGCAAGGACGTCAGATGACCCACGATCACCACGAGCCCTTCGACACCGCCGCCGCCGGCGTCACCCTGGCGGCGGAGGCCGCCGTGCTGGAGGCGCGTGCGCACCTGCTCCGGGAAGCCATCGACACCGTCGACGCACGCATGCGGGAGACCTCGGAGAAGCTGTGCCGGCTACGCCTGTCATGTCCCGCCCCAGCGGCGGAGGAGGCCCAGCGCCAGGACGGCGGCGACCGGCGTGCGGACCTTCCGTTCCCCGGAGAACACCTGCGGACAGCCCGGTACGTCCGCGGCGACGAGTATGCTTCCGCCCAGGATGTCCGAGGCGATCGTGCCGGTGTCCGAACCACGCGGCACCACAGGTGAGCTCGTCCGGCGCCGCACGGAGGGTGAGGGTGAGAGGAAGACATGGCCCCGGCGACTCGCGCGGCGCACGACATCGAGATCACCGCTGAGAGCCTTCAGGAGGATCTGGCCCGGCTGGAACTCCAGAAGCGCGCGCTGGAGAGGGAGCTGGCAGCCGTCGTCGCCCACCTCGACTCCGTGCAGCGGGCGTTGAGTGCCCTCACGGTGGTGATGACGGAAGCGGCGGCCGCGTCCTCCCCCGCCGAGACCCCTTCCGCCCCCGCGGGGACCGGTGCGGGCGGCGCCGGTACCGAAGCGGTCGCGGCCACCGAAGTCGCCGCCCCGTGAAGGAGGAGACCCGGGCACGACGGCGGTCGGGGCCGGGGAAGCGGCAGGCGGCGAAGAAGCCGGCCGCTCGCCCGCGGGCCGGGAAGCAGCAGGGCGACTACGGCAGGCTCACCGAACAGATCCTGGACTACTTCGCGCGGACCGACGGCGGCGACGTGCGCGCCCGCCAGGTCGCGGCGGCGCTCGGACGCGACACCGACAGCGGCAGCATCAACGCCGTCCGCAGCACACTCGACCGGATCGTCGGCAGTTCCCGCGTCGAACGGACCGGTCGCGGCCTCTACCGCGCGAAGTCCTGACCGTGACCCGCGGCATCCGGCTGGAACCGTCTGCCCTCAGCTGCCGCCCAGCGCTTCGCGGAGCTTGGTGCGCGAAGCGACATCGAGCTTGGTGAACACCTTGCGCAGATGCCATTCGACGGTGCGTGGGCTGATGAACAGCTCGGCGCCGATCTCCGAGTTCGTCCTGCCCTCGGCGGCCAGTCGGGCGATGTGGGCTTCCTGCGCGGTGAGGGCCTCGTGCACATCGGCCTCGTGGCGCCGCACGGACTCGCCGAGCGCGGCGAGTTCGCGGCGCGCTCGCTCCGCGTAGGCGCTCGCTCCGAAACCGTGCAGCATGTCGAACGCCGTACGCAGGTGTTCACGTGCCTCGACGCGGCGGTTCTCGCCGCGAAGCCATTCGCCGTACACCAGGTGGGTGCGCGCGAGATGGACGGTCACCCGGCTGCCTCCGAGGTGTCTGATGGCCTCCCGGTACAGCCGGTCGGCCGCCCGGCCGTCGCTCAGCAGCGCCCGGGACCGGGCCAGGACGCCGAGGGCCCACTCCGTGCCGCTCGCGGCGGCCCGCTCCTCCAGCCGGACCAGCGCCGCCGCGGCCGCTTCCGGGGCGTCATCGCGGACACCGGCCTCGACGAGTTCCATGAGAGAGAACCCGACGACCGCCAAGTCGTCGTACGCGGACCCCAGTTCGGCGCTGGCGAGGGCGTCCCCGTACCGGCCGAGACCGTTGTACAGCACCGCGAGCAGATAGTGGGCCAGGCCGATCGCCCGGCCCTCTCCCCAGGTGGACGCGTCCCGGGCGCCGCCCTGGATCAGCTCCGCCGCCCGGACGCCGTCGCCACGCCAGGCCGTGAGCAGCAGCGGGGCGTATCCGAGGGGCGAGTTGCCCGTGACCTCGGTGAGGTTGCCGGACTCGTTGATCAGCTCGGCGGCCCGGTCGAACTCTCCCGCGTGCACATGGACGGCGGCGCGGTAGGAGAGGGCCAGCGGGAGGAAGTTGAGCGCGCCGCTCTCGCGGGCCGCCCGGACGGCGTGCGTGGTCAGTGTGTGCCACGTTTCGTCGTCCCACATCTCGCCGGCGGCCAGCCATGTCAGCCAGAGCCAGCGCACGGTGTCGTCGCCGTCGTACTCGGCGGCCTGCCGGAACGCCAGCAGGGCCGGCCGCAGCAGCGACGCGCCTGCGGCGTGGCTCTCGGCGAACCAGGCGGCCAGGCCGTCGAGGAGCAGGTCCGCCGGCCGGGGCGGTCGCGGTCCGGGCGGTGCCGCGACGGCGGCCTCGGCCGCCTCCCGCACCCCGACCCGTCCGCTGAGGCGACCGCCGAAGACCGCCGATCCGATGGCTTCCAGGTACGTCTCACGCGCTTGGCCCTCGTCGACGTCCTCCAGCCGGGCGGCGGCGTCGAGCAGGAGCGGCAGCGCCTCGGCGCCGCGTCTACGGGCGAAGGCGATCTGGGCGCGGAGCCGGGCCAGCCGTGCCTGCCGGGCCGTGTCCAGCGGGAGGGTCTCCGCGGCGGAGAGGAGTTCGAGCGCCACCTCCGGGGCCCCGGCCTCGAAGGAGGCCCGCGCCGCGGCAGCCGCCCGCGTTCCGCGTCTGCCCGGGTCGGGCGTCAGCTCGGCCGCGCGTCTCAGGAACGCGGCCGCCGCCGCGATACCGCCGCGGGCCTGTGCCCGGCCGGCCGAGCGCTCCAGGTCGCCGGCCACGGCCTCGTCGGGTTCGACCGCCGCGTGGGCGCGGTGCCAGGCGCGGCGGTCCGAGTCGAACTCAGGGACCGTCGCCTCGGCCAACGCGCGGTGCACGGACCGGCGTTCGCCGGGCGGGGCCGCGCGGTAGGCCGCCGAGCGCACCAGCGGATGGCGGAAGCGCACCCGCGTACCGAACTCGATCAGCCCCGCCTCCTCGGCCGCGCCCTCGGCGTCCGCGTCGATCTGGAGCTGCTCCGCGGCCCGCCGCAGCAAGGGCACGTCCCCCACCGGTTCCGCGGCGGCCGCCAGTAGCAGGCGCTGAGCCCCGTCCGGAAGCGACGCGATCCGCCGCACGAAGGTCTGCTCGATCTGGCTCGTCAGCGGCCGTGCGTCGGGACGCCCGAAGCCACCGGCCAGCTCCGCCGTGGTCAGCCCCCGGGTCAGCTCCAGCAAGGCCAGGGGGTTGCCCCGGGTCTCGGCGATGACGCGCTCCCGGACACGTTCGTCCAGCCGCCCGGGCACCACCGACTCCAGCAGCGCACGCGCATCGTCGTCGCGCAGCCCTACGACCTCGATCTCCCGCAGCGCCGCCCACGGATCGTCACCCGTCCCGTAGGCCGGGGTGCGTGCCGCGAAGACCAACGCCATGCGCTCCGCGAGCAGTCGGCGGGCGACGAAGGCCAGCGTCTGCGCGGAGACCCGGTCGAGCCACTGGGCGTCGTCCACCACGCACAGGAGCGGCCGGTCCTCCGCCGCCTCGGCCAGCAGGCTGAGTACGGCCAGACCCACCAGGAACCGGTCCGGCGCGCTCCCGTCCCGCAGGCCGAAGGCGATGGCCAGGGCGTCGTGCTGCGGGCCGGGAAGCCGGTCGATGTGGCCCAGCACCGGCATGCACAGCTGGTGCAGGCCGGCGAAGGCCAGCTCCATCTCGGACTCGACACCGGCGGCCCGGAGCACCTGGAAGCCCGACGCGCTCCGTGTCAAGTACTCCACCAGTGCGGACTTGCCGACCCCGGGCTCGCCCCGCAGGACCAGCACCTGACCGCGGCCCTCCCTGGCGTCGGCGACCACGTGGTCCAGCACCCCGCACTCGTGGCGCCGGCCCAGCAGGCCGCGCCGGGGAGCGCTGCTCGACATTCACACCACCGCAGGTCAGGGGGCCGTACGACCCTGATCGGCTCGGATCGCCCCCATCATGCACCACCGCCCACGCCCCGGCCAGTCAGTCCGTCCCCGGGGCTCCGGGAGACCGCCGACACTGTCAAATGGTCACCTGGTGTGAGGACTTGGGTACGGAGCGGTGCCCCCCGGGGGTGCGCACCCGGGGGGCCAGGGTGTGGACCAGGTGTCCCACGGGGCGCCGTAAGGGGGCCCGGCAGGCGACCGTGGAGAAACACACCGACGGATGCCGCGAGTGAACCGAGCCGAGTCCTCGCCTGTGCGCCCGACGTCCCCACAAGGCCGCCCGCCTCGCAGGCACCCACCGCAAGAACGGAGACAGCAGGCTCATGAATCCCGAACCGTCCCCCGGGGACGGCACCCTGGAGGAGGCCGTCTCCGTCTTCGTGGAGCTGCGGCCGCGCCTTTTCGGTATCGCCTACCGCATGCTGGGCAGCACGGCCGAGGCCGAGGACGTCGTCCAGGAGGTCTGGCTGCGCTGGCAGAAGACCGACCGCTCGGCGGTGGTCAGCCCCGCAGCGTTCCTGTCGAGCGCCACCACCCGCCTGGCCATCAACGTGGCCCGGTCCGCACGGGTCCGCCGCGAGACCTACATCGGTCCCTGGCTCCCCGAGCCCATCGACACCAGTCACGATCCCGAGGCCGGCGCCCAGCGTGCGGAGGCCCTGGAACTCGCCCTCCTCCTCGTCCTGGAGAAGCTGGCTCCCGCGGAGCGGGCCGCGTACGTCCTGCGCGAGGCCTTCGACTACGCCTACACGGACATCGCCGACATGTTGCACCTCAGTGTGGTCAACGTACGGAAGATCGTGAGCAGGGCCCGCAAGCACCTGCTGTCCGAGCAGCGGGAGACCGTGGACGCGGCGGAACACCGGCGGTTGCTCAAAGCGTTCGTCACCGCGGCCCGGACGGGAGACATCACGTCATTGGAAACACTGTTCACTCCCCGCGCCGTCGCCCCGTCCGACGACTTCAGCGCACGCGGTCCCGCCCCGAACCGTGCGCGCAAGGGGAAACGGCCGGCCGCCCGGCTGTGACCGGCTCATCGCGACGGCACCGCCCGAGCCCGTCCTCACAGGTGCCGGCGCGAGGTGACGCCGAGCTTGGCGAAGATCTTCCGCAGGTGCCATTCCACCGTGCGTGGGCTGACGAACAGCCGTGCTCCGATCTCGGGGTTGGTCAGTCCTTCACGGACCAGCCTGACGATCTGGACCTCCTTGGGAGTCAGGTCGCTCTCGGTGCTCTCGGCGGGCCGGCTGACGGTTTCGCCGCCGGCGGCCAGTTGGCCGCCGGCACGTCGCGCGAAGCCCCGCATGTCCATGGCCTCGAACGAGTCGTGGGCCAGGCGCAGTTCGCGCCGGGCCTCGACGTGGCGGCCCCGGTGGCGCAGCCATTCCCCGTACACGAGGTGGGCGCGGGCCGACTCCCCGCGGATACGGGTACGGCCGAGCGCCTCGATCGCCTCCAGGTAGTGGCGCTCCGCCTCCGCGTCCTCGCTGAGCAGGGCGCGTGAGCGGGCTTCGATGCCCCTGGCCCAGTCGGTGCCGCTGACCCGGGTCAGCTCGGTCAGCCTGGCCAGCGCGTCGGCGGCCCGTCCGGGTGTGCCGGTCCGGGCGGTCGCCTCGATGTATTCGACGAGGGCCCACACCGGGATGCCCATCTCCAGTTGGATGTACTCCCGGCTCGCCAGGTCGGCCGCTTCCGCCGCCTCCTCGTACCGCCCGAGGCCGTTGTAGAGCAGGGCCCGGGCCCACCGGCTGACCACCGGTCCCACCCCTTCGCCTCGGTGCTCGACCCCTTCGTCGGCCTGTCTGCTCAGTTCGAGGCACTCGGTCTCCCGGCCTCGCCAGGCGGCGACGAAGAGCGCGCCGTAGAGGGGGGCGGCCGTCCCCACCGCCTCCGCGACCGTCTGCACCTCCTCCGCCAGCGACGCGCCCTCGGAGAGTTCGCCGTCGAGGACGTGCACCACGCAGCGCATGGTCAGCGCGAACGGCAGCGCCGTGGCCTGCCCGGCCTCCCGCGTCAGACCGAGATGGCGGTCGGCCAGCACGGACATCGTCTCGTGGTCCCACAGTCCCACGGCGGTCACGAAGATCAGCCACAGCCAGCGCAGGCCCTCCTCCGGGGACAGGTCCGGCTCCCTGAAGGCACGCAGGGCCCGGCGCAGGTCCGGCACGGCGGCGGCATGGCCGTCGATGATGCGTACCACCAGTCCGTCGAGCAGGAGATCCGTCGGCCGCGGCGGCCGCGGGGCCGGAATCCTGCGGGCCGCCCTGGCGGCTTCGTACTGGCCGTCGTCCCACGCCTGGGGACCGGCGAAGATCGCCGCGTTCACCACCTCCAGATAGGTGTCCCGGGCCAGCTCGACATCGTGGTCGGCGAGCCTGCCGGCGGCCTTGAGCAGGAGGCCGGGAGCCTCGCTGCCCCGGTTCGAGGTGAACGCGATCCGGGCCCGGACCAGATCCACCTCGCCGCGCCGGCGCTCGTCCACGTAGCCCGTCTCGGCCAGGGACAGCAGCCTCAGGGCCAGGTCGGGGTCGCCCGCCTCATGGGTCGCGCGTGCGGCGGCCAGCGCCCGGTCCTGCCGGCGGACGGGGTCGGGGGTGAGTTCTACCGCACGGGCCAGGAACGCGGCCGCGGCGGCGGCCCCGCCCCGCGTCTCCGCCCGCCCGGCCGAGCGTTCGAGTTCCGCCGCCACGGCCTCGTCGGGCCCGGATGCGCCATGTGCCGCGTGCCAGGCGCGGCGGTCGGGGTCGACGGCCGGGTCCGTCACCTCGGCCAGCGTGCGGTGCATGCCCCGCCGTTCCTCCGGCGAGGCCGACCAGTAGACGGCCGAGCGCACCATGGGGTGGAAGAACCGCACCCGGTCGCCGACCTCGACGAGTCCGGCGGCCACCGCGTCCATGGCGACCTCGGGGTCGATCCTCAGCTTGCTCGCGGCACGCCAGAGCAGTGCCGGTTCCCCCGTGGGGTCCACCGCCGCGGCGAGCAGGAACCCGCGGGTCTCTTCCGGGAGCCCGGCGATCCTGTCGACGTAGGCCTTCCGGATGCGTTCTCCGACGGGCTGGACGCTCGGGAGCCCGAAGCCGCCGGCCAGCGCCGTCGGCGTCGACGTCTTCGACAGTTCCAGCAGTGCGAGCGGGTTGCCCCGTGACTCGGCGAGGACCCGTCTGAGGACGCGATCGTCCCACGGTCCCGGCAACACGGACCGCAGCAAGGTGTCCGCCTCCCGGTCGGGCAGGCCCTTGACCAGCAGCTCGGGAAGGCCGACGGGTTCCGCGACATCCGGCGTCCCCTCGTCCGGCATCCGGGCCGCGAAGACGACGGCGACGGACTCCGCGTGGAGACGCCGCGCCGTGAACGCCAGGGCCTGCATGGACGCGCGGTCCAGCCACTGGGCGTCGTCCACGACACAGAGCAGGGGACGGTCCCGGGCCACCTCGGACAGCAGTCCGAGGACGCCGAGGGCGACGAGGAAGCCGTCGGGGGCCCGTTCCGATCCCAGCCCCAGGGCGCCGCTGAGGGCATCGCGCTGTACCGCGGGAAGCCGCTCGAGGCGGTCCGTCATGGAGGCGCACAGCTGATGCAGCCCGGCGTACGGCAGTTCCCCCTCCGACTGCACGCTCGTGACCCGGGCGACCTGGAACCCCCGTGCCCTGGCCGTGACGTATTCGAGGAGTCTGCTCTTCCCCACCCCCGCCTCACCCCGGAGCACCAGCACACGGCTGTCACCGCCGCGCACGGCGTCGAGCAGTCCGTCCAGCAGGCCGCACTCGCGGCGGCGCCCCAGAACCGGTCCGTGCGGAGAGCGGGGCTCCTTCGTCTGCTGAAACAGGGTGGACACGCTGCTACCTCCGTCGTGAACCCAGGTCGTTCTCCGGTCACGGAACACCGGCTGCCTCGGATTCGAGCCCCCGGCGCCGAGATGGACAGGAGAGTGACAGACAGGCGGCGTGCTGTCCGCCCGAAACCCACTGTCGTACGCGAGAGGTCGGGAACTCATCAGTCACTTGACGGTGAGTGGTGAGCGCTCCGGCCTCACTCCCGGGGGCCTGCGCCGTGGGCCGCGGCCTGCCCTTCGTCCAGCGTGGCGAGCGCGGCGGCGAGTTTGCCGCGGCTGGTGATCCCCAGACGCGGGTAGATGCGGTACAGATGGGCGCCGACGGTGCGGTGCGAGATGAACAGGCGCTGCCCGATCTCCCTGTTGCTCAGCCCCTGTGCCGCCATGACCGCTATCTGCATCTCCTGTGCCGACAGTTGGACGCCCGAGTTGGCGTGCGACTGTCCGCCGGCCTCGCCGGCGGCGCGCAGCTGTTCGCCCGCCAGTTCCAGCCAGGGCCGGGCCCCGATCCGCTGGAACTCGTCCCTGGCGAGACGCAAGGGCTTGCGGGCGTCCACGTTGCGGCGCAGGCGGCGCAGCCGACGGCCGTGGTGGAGGTGCAGTCTGGCCCTGGTGAGCGTCCAGTCGGGAGGCAGTGCGGCGAGCGCCGTGGCGTAGTCCTCCTCGGCGGTCGCGGCCGGGCCCAGCACCGCGGTGGTGTAGGCGAGGGCGACCGTCATCATCTCCGAGGGCAGGTCGCGTGCCAACTCCGGCAGGTCGGCGAGCAGTTCCCGCGCCGGTGCGACCTTGTCGGCGGCCACGGCGGCGTCCGCGAGGTCGGAGACCAGCAGCCAGCGGCACACGGAGTGGTAGTGCGGGTCGCCCGGTTCGAAGGCAGCCGCCAGGATCTCGTACGCCTCGGTGGCACGGCCGTCGAAGAGCGCGAGCAGGCCGTCGACCTGCTGGGCTCGCGCGGCGGCGAACGGCATGCTGAGGAACAGCCGGTGGGCGCGCATCTCGCGGATCGTCCGGGCCGCGTCCTCGGTCTCGCCGCGCAGGGCGGCCACCAGGCCGACGTTCGCCTTGAGACTGAGCCACATGAGCCACTCGCCGGTCTCCTCGGCCAGTGCGAGCCCCTCGGCCGATTCCTCGCGCGCCTGGTCGAGCTGTCCGAGGTAGGACCGCGCGTAACTGGCGGCCAGGGAGCGGGCGAGCAGTCCGAGCCGTCCCTGCGCCCGCCAGGTGGCCACCGCCGGTGCCAGGTAACGAACGGCGCGGGTGACATCGCCCAGGCCCATGGCCCCGCTGCCGAGGAAGTGCGTGTCCCGGCCGCCCCCGGGGTCCAGTTCAAGGGTGTCGAGCCGTGCCAGTACCTCCGCTCCGTACCGGTAGGGCTGGGCGTACGCCCGTACCGTGAGCACGTGCGGGGCGTCGGGTGCGGAGTCCCAGCGGTCGAGTTCGGCGGTGACCCGGGCGCGTACGCGCGCGTCGCCGTCCTGGAAGAAGCAGCGTGCCGCCGCGCGCCACAGCAGGTCCTTGGCGACGTCCTCGGCTCCCGCGTCGAACGCGCCGGCCGCCGCCGCGGCCATGTCCTGGATACGGCGGTCCGGGGCGCCCTGCTCGAACGCGGCGCTGTCGGAGACCACCATGAGGCGGGCGCGCTCCACCGGCCCCAGCGCGTCCATGTCGGCCCGGTCCAGGAGCAGCTGGGTGGTGATGCGGTCGTTGATCTCGTCGGCCAGCTCCGCCGCCCGGACCAGGATGCCGGTCCGCCGGCGCGCGTCCCGGACGAGATCGGCCGCCTGACGCAGCGCCGGAACCGCCGCCGCCGTCTTGCCCCGGTCCAGCGCGGCGTCGGCAAAGCGCTCCAGCCGGTCGGCGAGCGCGTCGTCGGGGCCGATGGCGGCTGCCGCTTGGTGCATGAGCTGTCGGTCGGGCATGTCGTCCAGCACCGCCGCGAGGGCGCTGTGCGCCGCGAGACGGTCGGCGAGCGGGGAGCGGGTGTAGACCGCCGAGCGCATCAGCGGATGCCGGAACTCGGGGGTACGGCCGATCAGCACCACCAACCCCGCGTCGATCGCTTCCTGGAGCGCGTGCAGGGAGACCGGCGAGCCGCACAGAACGCCGGCGATGTCCAGCAGGACGTTCAGCGGTGCCGTCGGTTCGCTGGCCAGCGCCAGCAGCAGCGACCGGCACTCCTTGCTCGCCGAGTCGGTCCGAGCCGCGAACGCGGCCTCCAGCCGCTGGGTCAGGGGCAGGTCGCCCATCTGTCCCGGGTTGCGCCGCACCGCCTTGGGCAGCTCCACCAGAGCCAGCGGATTGCCCACGGCACGGTCGAGGACGAGCGACCGCAGCGGCGCCGGCAGGTCCGGCGCCTGCCCGTCCAGCAGTTCGGCGGCGGCTTCCGGGGCCAGTGGGTCCAGCTGGATGTCCGGGTGGACGCCCATGCTGTACTCCTCGGCGGAGTCGACCCGGGCTGCGGCGACGAGCAGGATCGGCAGGTCACTGGTACGCCGGGCGACGAACCGGATCACGTCACGACTGGAGGAATCGACCCACTGCAGGTCGTCGGCGAGCAGCAGGAGCGGCTGCCGGTCGGCCGCGTCGGCCAGCAGCTCCAATACGGCGAGTCCGACGCGGTGGATGGGAGGGTCGGCCTCCACGGCACCGAAAGCGCCGTTCAGGGTCTGCTGATGCGCGCTCGGCAGGTTCTTGACGCCCCGGGTGGCGGACTGCAGCAGGAGTTGCAGCGCCGCGAACGGCAGCCACTGCTCGGTCTCCACCCCGGAGGTGCGCAGCACCCGGAATCCACGCCGGGTGGCGTCGTCCTCGACGGCGCGCAGCAGGGTCGACTTGCCGACACCGGCGGCCCCGTAGGCGAGCAGTGCGGTGCCGTGCCCGTCGGCGGCGTTCGCCAGCAGCCCACGCAGGACGCGCAGCTCCTCGTCCCGCCCGATCATCGCGCGCTCCGCGGTCACTCCGCGCTCACCGCTCATCAACGCCCCCTGCACCCATGATGCCGCGGCAACATCAGTCACATGACTCTCAAATGACTGACCGAGCGGTCAGCCCCACGGTATACCGCTGAAATCCCGGGCCTGAAGGGGGTTGCGGGAGAGCGGCCGGGGGTGTCCGGCAGCGGCACGACGCGGCGGGAGACCGGGTTCCAGCGAGATCAGCATCCGCGGGGCCAGGAGTACGACCGGCCGACGCCGGGCTCCACCTCCACCTGCCGTCGGGCGGCCGCCACGAGGCAGGACAAGATGCGGACCATTCCCGGGCCAACGACTCCACCGAGACGCACATGGCCGCTGTCCGTGGAGAAGAGCGACGTGCTGCACGGGTACCGCCAGCAGCCGAAGAACCTCCTCGTCTCGTACTCGCCGAAGAAGCTGGGCTTCTTCTAGAGACCCAGACAAGGACGCCTGACCAGGCCAGTTGCCCGGCAGGCGCCCTTGCCGCACTCGCCCTGGGCCGCTAAGCGAAATTCGACCTTACTCCCGATTTGCCCCACCGGTCTCCCACCTCTGACCAGTTGTTCCGGGGCATTCCCGGGCCAAGCCCGGACTACTGACTTCGGCTCGTTGGGGTGATTCTCGGCGAAGTACCTGGTGGGGTCGATACGGTGGCTGTATCCGGTGGTGTGTGAGATATGGCGATGGGGGCGGTCTGACCGCCGAGGGGCGTCAGCGCCGGGAGTCGGTACGGATGCGGGCGACCGAGCTGTTCGAGCAGAAGACGAAGGTGTCGGAGGTGGCACGGCGTCTGCGGGTGAGCCCGAAGTCTGCTTACCACTGGCACCAGTTGTGGCGGGAAGGCGGTGCCGGGACTCTGGCCTCCCGTGGGGCGAGCGGATCGCGCTGTCGGCTGTCCCCGCGCTGTCTGGAGAAGCTGGCCGCGTAACTCGATGAGGGGCCTGCCGCGCATAGCTGGGTTGAGGACCAGGTGTGGACCGCGGCGCGGGTTGCCACGCTGATCGGCAGGAAGTTTCACGTCTCCTACAGCGTCTCCGGTGCCACCCGCCTGATGCACCGGCTCGGCTTCAGCCCGCAGGTCCCCGCGCGGCGGGTCGCCGAGCGTGACGAGCAGGCCGTCACCGCGTGGAAGGAGGCGACCTGGGCCGAGGTAAAAGAGCCAGGGCGGACTGCGGGGGGTACATCTGCTTCGAGGACGAAGCAGGCTTCACCCGCAAGCCGCCCCGAGGGCGGACCTGGGGACGACGGGGACGCACTCCGGTCGTGACCGTCAGTGGGCGCCGCTCGGGACGCCTGTCCGTGGCGGGGTTGATCGCGATGCGGCCGGGCTACCGGACCCGGCTGTGCCACCGGCTGCGCACCCACCGGGCAGGAAAAGGCACACACCGCAGCACGGGCGAGCGGGACTTCATCGCACTCGTCGACGGCGCTCACCAGCTCCTGAAGGCGCCGGCCGTGCTGGTCTGGGACCGCCTGAACACCCATGTCTCCCCTGCCATGCGCGGGCTCATCAACGAGCGCGAGTGGCTGACGGTGTTCCTTCTGCCCGCCTACTCGCCCGACCTCAACCCGGTCGAGTGGATGTGGGCGCACGTGAAGCACAGCCTGGCCAACCTCGCCGTCGTCACACTTGACCGGCTCGAGGCCCTCGTCCGTAACCGGCTCAAACGCCTCCCGCCTGACCCTCGACGATCCCACCTCACCCTAAAAACGCCGAAGTCAGTAACGTGCAGCAGCAGCGTCCCCGCGCTCGTCCCACCGTCGCATGGAGTCCTCGATGAGTCGGTTCGCATGATGACGCGCCTCAGCAAGGAACTTGGCGTAGTAGCGGAAGAGCACCTGAATGCTCTGCCCCGCCCGGCGCGCGCACTCGGCGGGATCGACGCCGGAGGCCAGCCAGAAGGAGATACCTGCGTGGCGCAGGTCGTACGGCCGCTGCGCGAGTTCGAGGGCGAGCTCGTCCAGAGTCAGCGCCGCCTCACGCGCTCGGTGCCACGTTATGCCGTACGCCGCCGCGTCGATGTAGTTCCCGGCCGCGTTGCGAAACAGGCGCCCGTCCGGTGCGACACCGAAGTACTCGATGTGCTCCCGCAGCATGCGAACCAGCACAGGCGGGATCGGAACAGGTCGTGTGGCCTTACTGATCGTTTCAGAATGAGGTTCGCAGGCGGCGGAGGCATATGAGGCTGGAGGCCAGCTCGAGCAGGCCCTGGTGGAGATCCGCGCGCCGCTCGTAGCGGGTGCGGAGCCGTTTGAACTGGTGCAGCCAGGCGGTTGGGTGGCGCGCTCGACCACCCAGCGCACTTTGCCCAGTCCGGAGCCGTGGGCGACACCGCGTCGGGCGATCACCGGCTTGATGCCGCGCTTCCACAGCAGGCGTCGGTACTTGTCGAAGTCATAACCCCGGTCGGCGTACAGGCGCCGGGGCTTGCGGCGGGGACGTCCCCGCAGACCCCGGATCGGTGGGACCGCGTCCAGCAGCGGCAGAAGCCGGGTGACATCGTGCCGGTTGCCGCCGGTGAGCGTGACGGCGAGCGGGGTTCCGTGACGGTCGACGATCACATGGTGCTTGGAGCCGGGACGGCCCCGGTCAACCGGCGAGGGGCCGGTGTGATCCCCCCTTGAGAGCCCGGACATGCGAGCCGTCCACCGCGCAGTCGTCAAGGTCCAGCAGACCGGCCCGGCGCAGCTCATCCAGCAGGACGGCGTGCAGGCGTGGCCAGACGCCGGCCTCAGTCCAGTCACGCAACCGGCGCCAGGCCGTCACCCCGGAGCAGCCCACGGTCTCCGCGGGGACATCGCGCCAGGCGACACCGGTCCGCAGCACGTACATGACCCCGGCGAGTGCCATACGGTCCGGAACACGCAGCCGCCCGGGATAGCGGTGGCGCCGTTCGGGAGCAGGCGGCAGCAGCGGGTGATGGGGCTCGTTGAAAACGGCCACCCCCTGCTCGGGGATGGCTCCACACCTGCTCAGTGGATCTCCCCACCTCATGTGGCGCCTGACCTGCGGGACCAGTCAACCCCCTACGCCCCGTTACGGTGCGCCAGGCCATTCAGGATGAGGGCGAGGCCGGCCTCGAACGCCGACTCGTGATCGATCACCGGCACGTCAGCCGGTAGATCCGCGCTGCCCCCGGGGTCGCTGTCCGCCTGCTCTTCCAGGACGCTGCCGACCGTGAAGCGGCCGGCCGCCAGCATCGCCATCTGCGCGTCCCGCTCGGGCACGCCGGAGGCGACGAGGAAGTCCATCTTGCGACGGATCCGGTCGAGGTCGCCGGTGGGGGTGCTGCCGGCGTGGAGCCGTGCGCCGTCCCGGCGCATCAGCAGGGTGTGTCTGAAGCTGCGCGTGTTGTCCAGGAACCAGTCGCGCCAGTCGTCATCGGGCGTCGGCAGTGGTGCGGTCGCATGGGGTGCCATCGCCGCCGCCGCCATGGCGGCGAGGAGGTCCTTTTTGGTGCGGAAGTACCAGTAGAGCGAAGGCTGCTCCACGTTCAGTCGCTTCGCCAGCCGTCTCGTGCTGACGGCGTCCAGCCCGACCTCGTCAAGCAGGCGGAGCGCCTCGGCGATGACGGTCTCGCGGTTCATCTTGGTCACGTTGACAATCTATCGCCGATAGATGACTGTGGAAAGAAAACATTCACCGATAGATTTTGGGGTGATGGGCATGGCGAAGGAATCGGGAACGCGGCTCCTGCGGGTCCTCGTCGCCGGTGGCGGGGTCGCGGGGCAGGCTCTGGCCTTCTGGCTTACGCGGGGCGGCCACCGGGTGACCGTCGTCGAACGCTTCCCGGCACTGCGAGCCACTGGCGCGCAGGTCGACCTCCGGGGGCAGGGCATCGAGGCCGTCAAGCGAATGGGGCTTCTCGACACCGTCCGCGGCAAGCTCGTGGACGAGGCGGGCGTCGCCTTCGTCGACGCCCACGGCAAGGCCAGGGCGACGATCATGGCTAACACCTCCGGACAGGGCCGGCAGACCCTCACGTCCGAGTACGAGATCATGCGCGGCGACCTGGTGCGCATCCTGCACGACGCGACGAGGGACGACACCGAGTACGTTTTCGGCAAGAGCGTGGACGGCTTCGAGCAGGACGAACACAAGGTCGTCGCGCACTTCTCCGACGGCTCTTCCGGTGAATTCGACCTCCTGGTCGGCGCGGACGGGCAGGGATCACGCATCCGGCGAACCGTTCTCCCGGAGGCCTTCGACCCGTACTGGCGGGTCGGCATCCACATGGCCTACTGGTTCGTTCCGCGCATCGCGTCCGACAGCAACATCCGGGACACCTACATGGCCCCGGGCGGCCGTCAGATCATGCGGCGCAGCCACAACTCGACCGAGACCCAGGTGTACTTCGTCATACGGGAGGAATCCGATGAAGCCTCGGCGATTCACCGGGCGCCCGTCGAACACCAGCAGGAGTTCTGGGCGAGCAGGTTCCGCGACGCCGGCTGGCAGACCGAGCGCTTCATCGAGGGCATGAGGACAAGCCCGTTCTTCTACTCCCAGGAGGTCGCCCAGGTCCGCACCGACACCTGGTCCAAGGGCCGAGTGGTCCTGGCCGGTGACGCCGCGCACTGCGCCTCCCCCTACAGCGGCATGGGCGTCTCCGGCGGCCTGGTCGGCGCCCACGTCCTGGCCGGCGAGATCAACCGCCACCCCGGCGACCTGCCGACCGCGCTGGCGAACTACGACAGCGTGCTGCGGCCCTTCGTCGACGAGATCCAGGGCGAGGTGAATCCGCGCCTTCTACGCCTGGGCATGCCGATGACCCGGCGTGCGATCGACGCCTTCCAGGCCGCCACCGCGCTGGCCTGCTTCCTGCACGTCCCCGGCCTCGCCGCGCGCCTTGCGAAGGAGGACCGCGGCGGCAACTGGCAGCTCCCCCAGGACCCGGCACCGATCAGCGCCTCCTGAGAGCGACCGGGCGGCGAGAACCGACGGCCGTCATGGTGAGCGAGGCCCAGCACGCAGCACCGCCGCAGGCGCCCCTTACCGACCGGAACGTCCCGCACACTCAACGAGTGGGCGGCCCCGGCCGACAGCGTGCGTGACGCTCGCCGAAACTCCCCACTCTGTTGAACGCTGGAGCGAGTGGGGTGACAAGCGGCACCGGTCGATTTCAGAGATCCTCATCAGCGGAGCAACCCGCTCCCACAGGTCGTCCAGGAACAAGATCAGCACGCACTCCGGACACACTGCCGACCAAGATCGTCGAGCACAAGGCCCGCAGCTCAACTCATTCTGAAACGATTAGAAGCCGTATCTCAACCGAACGTGATCCTTTGATTTCTGCTGGTCAGGCATGATTTTGCTCGGGGTGAGGGAGGCATGCCGACGTCTTGTGTCCGCTGGAGGAGCGAGGGGTGCGCGGTGGCGTCGGTGCTGGGAATGCTGGAGGAGCGGGAGGCGGCCGCCCGTGTGCGGGTGGAAGGTCTGCGGGAGGAAGTCGCGCTGTTGGGTGAGGTGCTGGAAGCCGCGGAGATTGAGTTGGACCGGCGGGTGATCGCGCGGGAGGAACTGGTCGAGGCCCTGGCGGTTGCTGCGGTGGAGTCCAGTGCCGTGACCACGGCTGAGGCGGAGGAGGAAGCGGCGCCGTCGCTCGTGCCGGTGCCGGGCTCGACGGTGCGGCCCTGGCGGGAAGGGCTGCCGGTGACGGTTCTGGCGCCGGACTATCAGCGGATTCTGGGCGTGCTGGAACAACAACGCTCCACGGGTCACGGACCGCTTCGGGCCAAGGAGATCGCGGTGGAGCTGGGCCTTGGGACGACGCCGGCGAAGGTCGAGGGGGTGCGGTCGAAAGCCCGGCGCCTGGCGGAGCGCGGATGGCTCCTGCTGGAGGCGTCGGGGGCATTCAGTGCCGGCCGGCGGCCCGAGGCCGTCCCAGACGCCGGCTCATCCGTGTGACCATCGACCACCGGATCATCGCCTCGCTGGCGGCGGGCAGGGTCTCGTAGTCCCGGGCCAGACGGCGGGACTTCATCAGCCACGCGAACGTGCGCTCTGCCACCCACCGCCTCGGCAGCACCACGAACCCTGTCATGTCGTCGGTCCGCTTGACGATCTCCAAGATCAGAGCGAGCTTGTCCCGGCACCAGCCGACGAGGCCGCCGGTGTAGCCGCCGTCGGCCCAGACAAGGGTGATGTCGCGGTGCAGACGCCGCAGCCGGGTCAGCAGACCCGCCGCGGCGTCCCGGTCACCGATGTTCGCGGCCGTGACCGCGACGACCAGGAGCAGGCCGAGGCAGTCGGTCACGATGTGCCGCTTTCGCCCAGGCACCTTCTTCCCGCCGTCGTAGCCGCGTGAGGCGGCCGGCACCGTCGCGGCAGCCCGCACCGACTGCGCGTCGATGATCCCCGCCGTGGGCTCGGCGTCGCGGCCCTCGCGCTCACGGACCTTCCCGCGCAGCCGGTCGTGGAACTCGGCGATCACCCCGTGCTCGCGCCACCGGCGGAAGAAGGCGTAGACCCGGCCCCAATCGGGGAAGTCCGCGGGCATCGCCCGCCAGGAGAGCCCGCCCGCGACCAGGTAGCGGATCGCGTCCAGCATCTGGCGGTGGCAGTAGCCCTCGGGCTGTCCGCCCCGCCCCTGAAGCCAGGCGGGCACCGGCAGCAACGGCCGGATGGCCGCCCACTCCGCGTCCGTCATGTCCGACGGATACCGGCGCACCCGGTCCGGACGATCGGCCGCATTCCCGTACACGTGCGCGAGACAATCACACGATTGTCGGCGTACACATGAACGTGGCCCTGGCAAGATTTCCGTGAAGCTGGGGTGTGCCACCGTGCGCCGGTGACGCTCCGTCACGGGTAGCGACGTCGGAGCAGGGCCATGAGGATGACGCGGTGGCGGAGGAGCGGGACCCCCGCGCGTCCGGCCATGATCCGTTTCTGGAGCTTCAGATCGGTGATGCGGCCTTCGTTGACGCCGGAGTTGAACGGGGTGGTGATGCCTTGCACGACTGCGGGCTGGTCCTCGCGGATGGCTTTGGCCAGGCTGGCCAGGGCCGGGAGGCGGGGGGTCGTGAGTTGCTCGAGCCAGTCCGGCAGCGGGGCGGCGTCGCGGGCGTCGAGCATGGCGGCGAACTGATGTACCAGATGGTGGGTGCGGTCCAGCTCCGGGCAGTGCTCGAGCAGGCGCCCGAGTGCCTCGGCTGCGTGCAAGCTGCGGCGGGAAGGCGCGGTGGTGATCCAGCGGGCGACTTCCCGGGGCGAGGGAGGCCGCTCGCGCGGCGTGTTGATCGGCAGGCCGCGACGCAGCGGCGCGACGGCCACTTTGATCCGCTGGTAGTGGCCGCGGTAGCCCTTGGCGACGAGTTCCTGGTGCAGCACCGTTGCGGTGTGCTCGCCTGCCTCCCACCGCTGCCGCAGGTACTCCAGGTACGGATCGAGGCTGGTGGTTCGGCGAGGCCGGGTGCGCCGTACGCAATCCTGCCAAGGGGCGGCCCGGACGTACTTGCCCACGGTACGCCGGTTCAGGCCCGGCTCGCGGGCCGCGGCGCTGAGCGAACAACCAGTGTCGGTCACCGCGTGCACTGCCTCGAACAGCCGCTTCGCATGGCG
>NZ_JBIVJP010000037.1:0-67362 GCF_044750285.1 Streptomyces sp. NPDC088812
TTTTTTCAAAGGAACCTCATCCTCGGCTATCACTGCCGGGGACGGGGTATCAACATATCTGGCGTTGATTTTTGGCACGCTGTTGAGTTCTCAAGAAACGGACGCTTCCTTTGTACTCACCCGAGAGACTCTCTCAGGCTTTCCTCCGGGCTTTTCCCTTCGGTCTTGCGTTTCCGACTCTATCAGGGTTTCTCCGGCTCTCTGACCACCCTCCTGCGGACATGCAGAAGTCGACCGAGAGATGAGGATCTGACAAGTTGGATGCTGCTCGGTTAAGCGCACTTGATCGCGTCGCTCACCCTCAAGCAGGAGTACGACTCTACAGGGGGCCGCGCAGCACTTGCAAATCCATTAGAGTGGTGGTCTAGACCACGACTGTGATCACTTGAGCGGAACCCGTACTTCATGTGACATACCCTGCTGCACAGGGCACGGTCCGGGACCAAGAAGTGACGGCCCACATACATCTCCACCCCTGGGAGGCTTCCCATGACCACCGTGACGTCCCCGCTGGCAGGACGCGCCATCGGACTGGCCGCCGTACCGGATCCGGTCTTCTCCGGGGCCATGGTCGGCCCGGGGACCGCGATCGACCCCGTGCGTGAGCCTTCCGAGGCCGTCGCACCCGTGGACGGGGTCATCGTCTCCCTCCATCCGCACGCCTTCGTCGTGGTGGACGCCGAAGGACACGGGGTGCTCACGCATCTCGGCATCGACACCGTGCAGCTCAACGGCGAGGGATTCGAGCTCCTCGTCAACAAGGGCGACACCGTGACGCGCGGACAGGGCATCGTGCGCTGGAACCCGGCCGCGGTGGAAGAGGCCGGCAAGTCCGCCGTGTGCCCGGTCGTGGCGCTGGAGGCCACCGCCGACGCCCTGGTCGAACTCCGTGAGGACGGCGACATCAAGACGGGCGACGTTCTCTTTTCCTGGCACTGACGCCGCAGCCGTCGTCCTGACGGCGCACAGGGACAACCACCACGGCGGCGGGACCCGCCGCACTATCGGAGACGGTGAGATGGAGACAACGCTGCGAGGCGTCGGCGTGAGCCACGGGGTGGCGATCGGCGAGGTTCGGCACATGGGAACGGCGGTTCTCGAACCGCCCGCCAAGCAGATCCCCGCCGAGGAGGCGGAGCGCGAGCAGGGACGGGCCCGCCAGGCCGTCGAAGCCGTGGCGGCGGACCTGATGGCGCGCGGCAATCTGGCCGGCGGCGAGGCACAGGCGGTGCTCGAGGCCCAGGCCATGATGGCTCAGGACCCTGAGCTGATGGCGGACGTGGACCGGAGGATCGCTGTGGGCAGCACGGCCGAGCGTGCCGTGTACGACGCCTTCGCCTCCTACCGGGAACTGCTGGCGGCGGCCGGGGAGTACCTGGCCGGACGAGTGGCCGACCTCGACGACGTGCGGAACCGTATCGTCGCCCGTCTGCTGGGCGTCCCGATGCCGGGTGTCCCGGACAGTGACGAGCCGTACGTGCTCGTCGCCCGGGATCTGGCGCCGGCCGACACCGCCTTGCTGGACCCGACGCTGGTGCTCGGTTTCGTCACCGAGGAGGGCGGGCCGACGAGCCACAGCGCGATCCTGGCCCGCGCCCTGGGCGTGCCGGCGGTCGTCGCACTGCCCGGTGCGGGTGAGCTGTCCGAGGGGACGCTGATCGCCGTCGACGGCAGCACTGGTGAGATCTTCGTGAACCCGAGCGACGAGAAGAAGGCGCAGCTCGAGTCCGCCGCCGCACAGCGCAGGGCCGCGCTCGCCGCCTCCACCGGGCCGGGCGTCACCGCCGACGGTCACAAGGTGCCGTTGCTGGCGAACGTCGGCGGGCCGGCCGACGTGCCGGCCGCCGTGGAGGCGGGCGCGGAGGGGGTCGGTCTGTTCCGGACCGAGTTCCTCTTCCTCGACGACAGCAAGAACGCGCCGTCGGAGGAGAAGCAGTTCGAGGCGTACCGGCAGGTGCTCGAGGCGTTCCCGGAGGGCCGGGTCGTCGTACGGGTGCTGGACGCGGGGGCGGACAAGCCGCTGGACTTCCTGACCCCGGCGGACGAGCCGAACCCGGCGCTGGGCGTGCGGGGTCTGCGGTCGCTGCTGGACCACCCCGAGATCCTGCGTACGCAGCTGACGGCGCTGGCCAGGGCCGCCGAAGGGCTGCCCGTCCACCTCGAGGTGATGGCCCCGATGGTGGCGGACCGCGCCGACGCCAAGGCGTTCGCCGACGCGTGCCGGGCGGCGGGGCTGCAGGCGAAGATCGGTGCGATGGTCGAGATTCCGTCGGCCGCGCTGCGGGCCCGTTCCCTCCTCCAGGAGGTGGAGTTCCTGTCGCTGGGGACGAACGACCTCGCGCAGTACACCTTCGCCGCCGACCGTCAGGTGGGTGCGGTGTCGCGTCTGCAGGATCCCTGGCAGCCCGCGCTGCTCGACCTGGTCGCGCTGTCCGCCGAGGCGGCCGGGGCCGAGGGCAAGAGCTGTGGTGTCTGCGGCGAGGCCGCGTCGGACCCGCTGCTCGCGTGTGTGCTGACCGGCTTGGGCGTGACCTCCCTGTCCATGGGGGCTGCGTCGATTCCTTATGTGCGGGCGACGCTCGCGAAGTACACGTTGGCTCAGTGCGAGCGGGCCGCCGCGGCCGCGCGGGCGGCCGACAGTGCCGAGGAGGCGCGGAACTCGGCGCAGGCCGTGCTGTCCGGTGAGTAGTCGGACCGGGTCGGCCTACGGCTGGTGAGCTGGGGCGCTCCTCCTTCGGGGGAGCGCCCCTCGCCGTGGGTCAGTGGTGGTGGCCCGGCATCGGTGCTTCCCCGTCCCGCCGGCCGAGGTCGGGCGGTTCGCAGTAGTCGACGCCGGACTCGGGCGAGATCAGGTCTCCGGACTCGACGTCGGTGCAATAGGCGTCGAAGACCTCGCCGGCGGTCAGCGGTTCGAGGCCTTCACCGCGCAGTCGCCATCCGCACACCCGGTCCGGTGCACCCGGGGCGCTGGTGCGCATCACCAGGCCGCCGGGGCTGCGGGTGGCGAGTCCGAGTGCCAGGACGGTGGTGAACTCGAGGGCCTCGGCCTCGTCGAGGGGTGTGGTGCCGTCCGCCGCCCGGTCGGCGTGGAGGACGGCGACGAGGGTCTCGGGTGTGCCCGTGACGCTGCAGACGAGGTGCCGGTCGCCCGGGGGCGCGGTGTCGAGGATGCGGACGACGAGGTCGGAGGCGTCGGTGAACGCGGCGCGACCGAGGTCTTCGCCGCAGCTCGCGCACGCGCCGAGGCGGGCCAGGAGGGTGGCCGCGTACTCCCAGGTCGCCTGGCGGACGGCTTCGTCGACGAGGGCGGGCACGAGTTCGGCGAGGGGCTGACCCTCGTAGGGAAGGGTGGGGCCGGTCGTCGCCAGTTCGGCGGTGAAGCGGGTGCGGTGGGCCGGGACGTCGGGGTCGAGGCCCTTGGCCGAGCAGAACTCGGCGTACTCCTGTGGGTCGAAGAGGGCCACCGTGGTGTGGATGCCCTGGAGGGCGCGGATCCTGAGGAGGTCCTCGACCTGCCGGAGGTAGGTGGCGTGGTCGTCGAAGGTGAAGCTGCGGTAGCGCCGCATGGCACGGAAGTCGTGTTCGTCGGTGAGCAGGCCGATGGTGCCGGCGATCTCGCGGCGCAGGACGCGTCGCATGGTCCGGTGGTCGGTGTGTGCCATGGTTCCCCCTGTGTGCACGGTCGATCAATGCTCACTCACAGTAATCGACGGCACTGACAACGGGCCTTGGATCGGCCGTTCGTCCGACCGGGCGTTGGCCGAACGACCAGGTCATGGCGGTGCTGCCGCCGTGCGGGGCAGGTGCTCGGGCTCGGCGGCCGTGGCTGCCGGTCCGAGGCGCCTACGGCGGGTGAACGGCTGTGGTGCGGGGTCAGGCCCGCTTGCGGGCCAGGTCCTCGTAGAAGTGCAGCAGGTCGAGGTTGTCGATCGAGCCGGCGTTGACCGCCTGCTCCAGGGGGGTGCCCTGGAGCAGGCGCTTGACGGGGACCTCGATGCGTTTTCCGGTGAGGGTGTGCGGGACTCCGGGCACCTCGATGATCTCGTCGGGGACGTGGCGGGGGGAGAGCTGCTCGCGGATGGTCCGTTTGACGCGGTTCAGCAGGGCCTCGTCGAGGACGGCTCCCGGCGCCAGGTGGACGAAGAGGGGCATCCAGTAGCCGCCGTCGGGCTGCTCGATGCCGATGACCAGGGACTCCTTGATCTCGGGAAGTCGTTCGACGGCTTCGTAGATGTCGGCGGAGCCCATGCGGACGCCCTGGCGGTTGAGCGTGGAGTCGGAGCGGCCGTGGATGACGACGGAGCCGCGTGAGGTGACGGTGATCCAGTCGCCGTGGCGCCAGACGCCGGGATAGGTGTCGAAGTAGCTGTCGTGGTAGCGGCGGCCGTCGGGGTCGTTCCAGAAGTGGACCGGCATGGACGGCATGGGGTGGGTGACGACCAGTTCACCGACCTCGTCGATGACGGGGCGGCCGTCCGGGTCCCAGGACTGCAGGTCGGTGCCGAGGCCGGCCGCCTGGAGCTCGCCGGTGTACACCGGGAGGGTCGGGACGGCTCCGGCGAAGCAGGAGCAGACGTCCGTGCCGCCGCTGACGGAGGCGATCCACAGGTCGTCGCGGACCTCGTCGTGCAGCCAGCGGAACCCGTCGGGCGGGAGCGGGGAGCCCGTGGTCGCGACGCACCGCACGCCGGACAGGTCGAAGTCGCGGGCGGGGTGGACGCCGGCCTTGCGGCAGGCCATGACGTACGCCGCCGAGGTGCCGTAGAGGGTGGCCCGCGTGCGTTCGGCGACGCGCCACTGGGCCGCGGTGTCGGGGTGGCCGGGGCTGCCGTCGTAGAGGACGACGGTGGTGCCGGTGAGGAGACCGGAGACGAGCAAGTTCCACATCATCCAGCCGGTGGAGGTGTACCAGAAGAAGCGGTCCCCGGGGCCGAGGTCGCAGTGCAGGCCCAGCTGCTTGAGGTGTTCGACCAGGATGCCGCCCTGGGACTGGACGATGGCCTTGGGCAGGCCGGTCGTGCCCGAGGAGTAGAGCACCCACAGCGGGTGCTCGAAGGGGACCTGTTCGAAGACGGGGTCCTCGTCCGCGGCCGTCAGGGCCGACCACGGCAGGGTCCCCTCGGGTGCCTCGGTGCCCAGGAGGGGGATGTGGACCACCGCGCGCAGGGTGGGCAGTTCGCGGCGCAGTTCGGCCACGGTGTCGCGGCGGTCGTGCTCCTTGCCGCCGTAGCGGTAGCCGTCCACGGTGAACAGGACGACGGGTTCGACCTGCTGGAAGCGGTCGAGGACGCTGCGGGCGCCGAAGTCGGGGGCGCAGGAGGTCCAGACGCCGCCCACGGCCGCCGTCGCGAGGAGGGCGACGACGGCCTGCGGGATGTTCGGGAGGTAGCCGCTGACGCGGTCTCCGGGGCGGACGCCGAGGCGGCGGAGCTCGGCGGCGAGGGAGCCGACCTGGCGGCGCAGCTCGGACCAGGTCACCGGGCGGGGTTCATGGGTCTCGTCGACGTGGAGGAGGGCCGGTTCGTCCGCTCGGGTGGCGCTCGCGCGCAGGGCGTGCTCGGCGTAGTTCAGGGTCGCTCCGGGGAACCACCGGGCGCCGGGCATGGAGCGGTCGGCCAGCACGCGCGCGTAGGGCGTGGAGAAGCGGACGTCGAACCACTCCGTGACCGCCTTCCAGAACGTTTCCAGTTCGTCGACGGACCAGCGGTGCAGTGCCGGATAGCCGCCGTCCGACGGGGCTCCGTGGCGTTCGGCCGCCCAGGCCTGGAACCTGGTCACCTGGGCCTCGGCGATGCGCTGCGGATCGGGCCGCCAGAGCGGCTCGGGGTTCACGGTCGACATGGGGCGGCTCCCGGACTGTGCGCGTCGTGTGCGTCACCCGCGCACGTGCTGGGGTGTGCGCGTGACGCGGCTGACACGGACGATGCCATGGGAGCGATATCCGCACCAGGGCGGGCGCCACACAGTTCAAGTGGTGAAGATGTGGTCTGGGCACGGGTGAACGGAAGTTGAACGACACGCGCGCGTGGCCCGGCAGATGGCAGGGTGAGCACTATGGACGGTCGTGACCTGGTGCGTTCGATGAAGACGGTCGGTTCCGCGGGGGCTGCCCAGGGGTTGCGCACCGTGCGGGCCGCCTGGCGGCGGCGGCGCGCCGACGCCGCGGGGCTGCCGGCCCGCGGGGCCGAGCGGGCCCGGGTGCCCGGGCAGGTGCGGGAGGCGGAGCCGGGGCCCGGCGGCGGGACGGTCCGGTTCGACCGCTCGGAGCTGCGCGTCCGCGTGGCCATGAACGGGGCCGTGTTCTGGGGCTGGGACGGGGCCGGTCCCGAGCCGTCGTACGCGCTGGCGGGGCGGTGTCCCGAGGCGGATCCCCGGGCGGTGCTGGAGCCGGACAAGGACGGCGGCTGGCGGGTCGTCGCCGAGCGGGTGACGGTCGTGATCTCACGGCTCGGTGCGATCGAGGTGCGGACGCCGGGAGGGGTCACGCTGCGGCGTGATCTGCCGCCGCGCTGGTGGGAGCCGCAGGAGGGCGGTCCGGGCCGCTGGATGCAGCGGTCGGAGGTGGCGGCCGACGCGCGGTTCTTCGGGCTCGGCGGGCGGACGTCCGGGCCGCGGCTGCGGGACGGCGCGTACCGGCTGTGGAACACCGACCCCGGGCATGCGGTGGGCCACCGGGCCGACCCCCTGCATCTGACGATGCCGGTGCAGCTGGTGGTGGCCGACGCGGGCACCCATCTGGTGTTCCACGACACCTCCTGGGACGGGACGGTGACCTTGCGGGAGGGCGAGGAGGGGGCCGGCTCGGGGCACGACCGGGCCGGGACGTCGCAGCTGCGGATGGACGGTGGGCCCCTGCGCTGCTGGGTCGTGGTCGGCACGCCCGCGCGCGTGCTGTTCGTCTGGGCCTCGCTCACCGGGGCGCCGGCGCTGCCGCCCGCGTGGGCGCTGGGCCACCATCACGCGCGGTGGGGTTCGGGGGGCGAGCAGGAGCTGCGGCAGGTCGTCGCGGGCCACCACGAGCACGGTCTGCCGCTGGACGCGGTGCATCTGGACATCGGCCACCTCGACGGCCGCCGGGCGTTCACCGTCGACCAGGAGCGCTTTCCCAAGCTGCCGGTGCTCGCCGAGGAGCTGCGGCGGGACGGGATCCGCCTGGTGTCGGTCGTCGACGCGGCGGTGCCGGCCACGCCGGGCGACGCCGTGTACGACAGCGGGATCGCCGAGGGCGCGTTCGTGCGGGACGCCTCCGGTCGGGTCGTCCACGGGGTGGTGGGTCCGGGCGATTCGGTGTACCCGGACTTCACGGACGCGCGGGTGCGCAGATGGTGGGGAGACCGTTACGCGGAGCGGATCGAGCAGGGGTTCGCGGGATTCCGGCACGGCCTGGACGAGCCGACGTCGTTCACCGCCTTCGGGGAGCCTACGCTCCCCCGGTCGGCCCGGCACTCGCTGGAGGGGCGCGGCGGCGACCACCGCGAGGCGCACAACGTCTACGGGCTGTGCATGGCTCGGGCCGGCTACGAGGGGATGCGCGGGCGGCTCCCCGAGGAGCGGCCCTTCGTTCTGTCGCGCTCCGGCTGGGCGGGCCTGCAGCGCTACGGCGGCACCTGGTCCGGCGACGTCGCCACGGGCTGGCCGGGGCTGCGGGCGTCTCTGTCGCTGGTGCTGGGCCTCGGGCTGTGCGGGGTGCCGTACTCGGGGGCGGGTGTGGGGGGTCGTGACGGCCGTCCTTCCGCGGAGCTGTACCTGCGGTGGTTGCAGCTGGGCGCCTATCTGCCGCTGTTCCGTACGCACGCCGGTCCGCGCGCGGGGTGCGGGGAGCCGTGGGAGTACGGCGCCGACGTGCTGGAGCACGCGCGCGTGGCGCTGCTCGAACGCCGACGGCTGCTGCCGTACTTCGTGACGTTGGCGCATCTCGCCCGGCGTACGGGGGCTCCCTATGTGCGTCCGCTGTGGTGGGCGGCGCCCGAGGAGCGGGCGCTGCGGGACTGCGAGGACGCCTTCCTGCTGGGTGACTGCCTGCTGGTGGCGCCGGTGCTGGAACCGGGGGCGGGCCGGCGGGCGGTGCGGTTGCCGCGGGGTCTCTGGTACGACACGGCGACGGGGACGGCGTACGAGGGGCCGGGGCAGGTGCTGGTGGACGCCCCGCCGGAACGTGTTCCGGTGCTCGCGCGCGCGGGTGCCGTCCTGCCGGTGCGCGGGGCGGACGGCGGGCTGGAGCTGGAGGTGTGGGCGCCCGCCCGGGGGCGGACGGGGGGCGGTCTGGTGGTGCGGGACGCCGGTGACGGCCGGGACGAGGCCGAGATCGATCGGTACGTCGTCCGCTGGGCGGGCGGGAAGGTCGTCGTCGAGCGGGAGGGTGAGGCCGGCGGGGGCGTGCCGCCCCACCCGGTGCGCGTACGCGGGCTCGGCGGGGCGCCTCAGACGTAGCGGCCCTCGAAGAAGGCCCGCGCGGCGAGGGTGTGCAGCGGGAAGGCCAGCTCCTCCGGCCTGCGCAGGAGGTGCCGGCCTTCGGTCTCGTCCGTGGCCGCGGGGGCGGGCAGTCGGTCCGCCGGGCGTTCCGGCAGGAGACCGAAGATCAGGAGGTGGCCGTCGGGGGAGCTCATGGCGTCGGCGAGGCGCACCTCCCGGCTCTCGGCTTCGATGCCCGTCTCCTCGCGGAGTTCGCGGACGACGGCCTTCCGCCAGTCCTCGCGGTCGTCGACGAACCCGCCGGGCAGGGCGATGCGCCCGCGCGCCGGGGGGATGGCGCGGGTGATGACGACCAGGGAGGTGCCCTGGCTGTCGTACACGGGCTGGAGCGCGATCGCGACCGGGAGCGGGTTGCGGTACGCCACGGCGGCGCAGGCCGGGCAGGAGCGGGGCCAGCCGGTGACGCCCTCCCCGTAGGGCGCTCCGCAGCTCGAACAGTGGGAGCCGGCCGGGGAGCCGGCGGTGGAGTGTGGGTTCTCGGACACGCGGCGGACTGTATCGGATCATATGAGGGCGGTGTGGGCCGGTTCTGTGGGCCCTGATCGGCGGGCGGCCGCTGCGGGTGTCCGTCGCACCGGTGGGGAGCCGGGCCTCTTCCTCGCGGTGCTCGCCGGGCTCACGGGTGCGCGGACAGGCGTTCGAGCTGCACTTTCTCACGCAGTGTGATCGTTCGGGAATCCTGTGTGAACGTCTCATGAACTGCGCCTGGGCGCACTTCGGGGGCGCCATCATGCTCCCGTGCACTCCTGGACGGACACTCTGCGCTTCGCCTTTCAGCCGGTGGTCAATCTGGTCACCGGAGGTGTGGCGGGGCTGGAGGTGCTCGCCCGCCCGGAGACCGGCGACATTCTGGCGGAGGCCAGGCGGGACGCCGAACTCGACGGCCGGCTGGCCGTGTCGGCGGTACGGGCCGCCGCGCGCCGGGAGACCCTGCTCCCCCTCCAGGTGAACGTGTTCGCCGGCACCCTGGCCGATCTGGGCGGTCTCAGCCCGCTCCACGACGCCGTACGGCAGGCGGGGCGGCTGCCGTGGGAGGTGACGGTCGACGTCGTCCCGCCGTACACGCACGTGCCGCAGCGCGCGCTGCTGGAGGCGCTGGCGGCGCTGCGGGAGCAGGGTTTCCGGATCAGCGCGGACGGCGTCGGGGACGGGGACGTACCGCTGCGGCTGCTCACGGACATCGCGCCGGACCTGGTGAAGCTCGACGCGTGCCTGCTGACGCGGCCGGCGGCGGTGCGGGCGATGCGCACCCTGTGCGACGAGCTGGGAGCGCTGCTGGCGGTCGAGGGCGTGGAGACCGAACGGCAGTGTGCGGCGGCTCGGTCGGCCGGTGCGCAGCTCGCCCAGGGGGAGCTGTTCGCGCCGCCGGCCCGGCTGCCCGCGGCGGACGTGTACGTGCCGCCGCGCGCTTCGGGAACGGTGTCGGTGCCCCGGTCGGGGCCGTCGGTGCGGGAGTTCGTCCGGCCGGCCGCGCTGCTGCCCGCGGCCGCCTCCGCCGGGCAGGTGCGGGCTCTGCTGACCGGGTCGCCGGACGTCTCCGGGGTGCTGCTGGTGGACCGGGCGGGGGTGCCGCTGCGGTCGGTGCACCGCTCGCGCTTCCTGCTGTCGATGTCGGGGCGTTACGGACACGCCCTGTACGCCGACCGGCCCGCGGCCAAACTCGGTGACCCGCCGCGGACGGTGGGCATCGACGCGACGGCGTGGGAGGTGCTGGACGTCGTCGCCGTCGGCGGCCGGGACCGCACCTCCGACGACGTGGCGGTCGTCGACCGCCACGGGCGGTGCGTGGGTGTCGTGCGGCTCGCGGACCTGGTGCGGGCGCTGTCCGAGACGCGGGTGGAGGAGGCGGCGGGACTCAACCCGCTGACACGGCTGCCCGGTTCGGACGCGATCACCGTGGAGGCGGACCGGTGGATCGCGGAGGGGCGGCCCCTCGCGCTGAGCTGGCTGGACGTCGACCGCTTCAAGCAGGTCAACGACGGCGCCGGGTTCGCCGCCGGGGACGAGCTGATCCGCTCGGTGGGACGGGCGTTGCAGGCCGCGGCGTCCGGCACCACGCGCGTGGGGCACATCGGCGGGGACGACTTCCTGGTGCTGGCCGGTCCGGAGGACCTGGATCCGCTGGCCGCCGCGGTGCTCGACGCGCCGTGGTCGGCGGGCGGGCGCCCGGTGACGCTGTCGCTGGCGACGGTGGTGTGCCCGCCGGGCAGTGTGTCGGACCATCGCCGGGCGGCGGCCTGCCTGGCGCCGCTGAAGAAGGCCGCGAAGGCGTTGCGCGGGGCCAGCTGGGTGCTGGGGCGCGCGGGGGCGCCGGGGCACGAGGTGCGGAGGGGGGCGCCGCCGGGGGCGGCCGCCGGGTCGGGCGCGGTGGGCGCCGCCGGACCAGGCACGGTGGGGGTGGAGCCGGGCCGGGGACGAGAGGGGACCGGGTGAGGCGTGCCGGGCGGCCCGGGTGAGGCGTGCCGGGCATGCGGGCGGCTCTCCCCGGAGGAGGGTGAGCGCCGGCGCCGCCCTTCTCGGTCCGCCCGGCTCTCGCCAAACGTTGCCGTCACCCTCCTTGACGGTCCCTGAGCGCCGGTGAACACTTCCCGGTGTCAGCCGACATCGCCGTACATTCACGGCTCACCTGGCACGCGCCCCCAGGGGATCCCCCTCCGGGACGCGCTCCCCCCGGGGGGCGATCCGGCTACGACGGCACCCGCTCGTCATGGACGCCGGGCGGGGCGCGGGGCCTCCCTGCCTTGGCCTGAGCAGCCACGGGAACCGCACCTGCACGCCGGCGCACCGGGAACGGTCGAACGCCCCGGGCCTGGCTTGGGAGCCGCCATGAGCGACGGGGGCGTCTTCCTCGGCGAGGTCATCGGGACCGCGAGTCCGGGAGGGCGAAGGCCGGGGCCGTCAGAAGCATCCCAGGGCGAAGACCGGGCGAAACGCGGGCCGGGCAGGCCGCCCCTCGAACCACGGCTCGTACCCCTGTCGGCGGGGGTACGGGCCGTGCCCGCGTCTCAGGTGCGTCTCAGGTGGTGACGGCCCGGCGGCGGTCGCCCGCGTACTCCATGGCGTGCTGGACGACGCCGACGAGGATGTCCTTGGCGGAGCCGCGGTCGCGCGCATCGCACAGGACGACCGGTACGCCGTCGTCGAGGTCGAGCGCCCGGCGTACCTCCTCGGCCGGGTAACGGGGCGCGCCCTCGAAGCAGTTCACGCCGACGAGGAAGGGGATGGAACGTCGCTCGAAGTAGTCGACCGCGGCGAAGCAGTCCTCCAGGCGGCGCGTGTCCGCGAGCACGACGGCGCCCAGCGCGCCCTCGGACAGCTCGTCCCACATGAACCAGAACCGCTCCTGGCCGGGCGTGCCGAACAGGTACAGCACCAGACCCTCGCGCAGGGTGATGCGCCCGAAGTCCATGGCGACGGTGGTGGTGTGCTTGCGCTCGACGCCCGTGAGGTCGTCGACCGGGCGTCCGGCCTCGGTGAGGTACTCCTCGGTGCGCAGCGGCCTGATCTCGCTGACGGCGCCGACGAGGGTCGTCTTGCCCACGCCGAAGCCGCCGGCCACCAGGATCTTGAGCGTGACGGGCTCGACCGGGGGCTTGCCGCGCTCAGAACGCCCGAAGATCATCGATCACTTCTCCTGCTTGATGGGGGGTCGTGGGGCGGTGGGCCGTGGCCCCCGCCGTCGGGGGTGCGGACGGCTCGGCGGGCCGGGTCGCGCGGCCCGGACGCCGCGTGCCCCGCAGTGGTCGCCGGGTCACGTCCTCACCCCCGTCCGCGCGCTGCTCACAACGCCCTGAGGCCGTTGATCACGTCGCGCAGGATGCTCTCGTCCGGCAGCTCGGCCGGCGGGACGGGCCGGTTCACGTGGACGAACTCCGCGTCCACGAGGTCCCCGACGAGGACCCGGACCACGCCGATGGGCAGGTCGAGTCCGGCGGCGAGTTCGGCGACCGACTGCGGCTCCTCCCGGCACAGGCCGACGATGTCCACGTGCTCCGGGGAGAGCGAGGGGTCCTCGTCGGGGTCGTCCGCGTGGGGTTCGGCGACGACCACCGCGATCAGGTCGAGACGGTGCTGGACCGCGCTGGTGGTGCGGCCGCGTGTCATGGCGTACGGACGGACGACCGGTCCGGCCTCGTCGTCGAACCAGTGGCTTCTTCCCTGACCGTCTGTGCTCATGCCATCCCACTACCCGCCCGCGGGCAGATCGGTGCGCGGCGCCGTGCCCAGGTGTACGCCGACCCGCTTCACGAGAAGCGTCATCTCGTACGCCACGAGTCCGACGTCCGAGTCGGCGTCCGCGAGGACGGCGAGGCAGCTGCCGTCGCCGGCGGCGGTGACGAACAGGAAGGCCTCGTCGAGTTCGACGACGGTCTGCCGGACGCTGCCGGCGTCGAAGTGGCGGCCGACGCCCTTGGCGAGGCTGTGGAATCCGGAGGCGACGGCGGCCAGGTGCTCGCTGTCCTCCCGGGTGAGGTCCTGGGACGCTCCGGTCGGCAGGCCGTCGCCGGAGAGCACGACGGCCTTGCGGATGCTGGCGACGCGGTCGACGAGTTCGTCGAGAAGCCAGTTCAGCTCGCCGTTGCTGGTCGTACTCTGGCCGGTCGCCTTCGGTGCGGTCATCGACCGTCCCCCTCTGTGGTTCGTTGTGGTGCTGTGCCGCTGTGGGCGTCTTCGCCCGCGGCGTTCTCCGCGCGGCCGCGCTGCCAGCCGCGCTGGAGCGAAGCCATGCGGCTGCGTACTTCGTCGGCGTCCCGGTCGGCGGGGTCCGTGCGGTTCTCGGCACGTGGCGCCGGGCCCTGCCGCAGCTGCGGGGCCAGGTTCGCCTGCCGTACGCGCCGGGGCAGCGCCCCGGTCGGGGCGCCGGGTGAGGTGTCCGCGGGGGTGGCCGGTGCGGAGTCCGCGGTACTGCCCGGTGCGGAGTCCGCGGGGCTGCGGCGCGGGGTGCCCGGGTGCCCGGGCGGGTCGGCCGGGCCGTTCGTCGGCGCCGCGGCCTGCCGGGTCCGTTGGGGAAGGGCGGGCGGCTGGGACCGCTCGTCGGTACGCCGGGCGGACGGCCGGACCGGCTCGACGGCACCGCGGGCGCGTGGCGGCGAAGGCCGTTCGACACCCCAGGCGGATGGCTGGGACGGCTGGTCAACGCCCCAGGCGGACGACTGCGACGACTGTGGTGACTGGGAAGGCTGCGACGGCTGCGACGGCTGGGACGGCTGGTCGTGGCCGCGGTCGTGGAACGGGGGCCGCTGTTCCGTGCCGCGGAAGGGGTGCTCGGACGGGTCCGTGCTCCGGGGTATGTGGGCGGTGGCGCCGCGTCGGCGCGACGGCAGGGGCGCCGGGGTGTCGTCGTCCGGTGCCCGGCGCGGCCCCGGCCGCGACGGCGGGTTCTCGGCCGTCTCCGCGCGGCGGGAGCGCTGCTCGGTCACCGGGCGGCCGTGGGAGCTGACCAGTTTGGGCGTCCGGCGGCTCGGCAGGGGCACGGGGGCGGCCGGTTCGCCGGGAGCGGTCCGGCCCGCCGCGTCACGGGCGTCGGACAGCCGGCCGTGCGGTTCGACGGCCGGGCCGGCCGGCTCGTCCTGCGTACGGGTGAGGGAACGGCGCGGGCGGAACAGCCCGCCCCGGTCGTCGTCGTCCAGCGGAGCGGGGAGGTCGCCGAGGGCCTCCAGGTCGACGGGCGCCTCCAGCTCGACCGGGCCGTCCAGCAGCGCGGCGGGCACGCCGGGCAGCTGCACCGGGGCGGGGGACAGGGCGGAGCGGCGGTTCTGCGCGGGCTCGCCCTCCTTGGGGGGCCGGGGGCGGTCGAGGCGGAAGCCGATGCCGTTCGTGTCGGGGACGTCGTCGGTGAGCAGGGCGTCGGGGATGAAGATGACGGCGGTCGTGCCCCCGTAGGGGGAGGGTTGGAGGGAGACCCGGACGTTCTGCCGCTGGGCGAGCCGGCTGACCACGAACAGGCCGAGCCGGTCGGTGTCGGACAGCTCGAACTCCGGGGTCTCGGCGAGCCGGAGGTTGGCCTCGAGGAGCGCCTCGGGCGCCATGCCGAGACCGCGGTCGTGGATCTCCAGGGTGAAGCCGTTGGCGACGCGCTCGCCCAGGACGTGGACGGCGGTGTGCGGCGGGGAGAACACCGTGGCGTTCTCCAGGAGTTCGGCGACGAGGTGGGTGAGGTCGGCGACGGCCGGTCCGGTGACGGCGACGCGCGGCAGGCGGCGCACCTCGATGCGTTCGTAGTCCTCCACCTCGGCGACCGCGGCGCGCACGATGTCCATGAGCTGGATGGGCTTGCGCCACTGCCGCGAGGGCGCGGCGCCGGAGAGGATCACCAGGCCCTCGGCGTGACGGCGCATGCGGGTGGTGAGGTGGTCGAGCCGGAAGAGGTCGGCGAGTTCCTCGGTGTCCTCCGTGCGGCGCTCCATGGTGTCCAGCAGGGTGAGCTGCTTGTGCAGCAGGACCTGGCTGCGGCGGGCGAGGTTGACGAAGACCTCGGAGACGCCGGCGCGCAGTTCGGCCTGTTTGACGGCGGCCTCGACGGCGGCGCGCTGGAGGGTGTTGAGCGCCTGGCCGACCTCGCCGATCTCGTTCTTGTCGTACTCCAGGCGCGGGACCTCGGTCTCGACGTCGACCTGCTCGCCCGCGGAGAGCCGGCGCATCACGCTGGGCAGCCGGACGCCGGACGCCTCGTGGGCCTCCAGCCGGAGCTGGCGCAGGTCGCGGATGAGGCCGCGGCCGATGCGGACGGACAGGACGAGGGAGACCAGCAGGGCCACCAGGCCGAGGACGCCGGCGACGACCGCCTTGACGATGACCTGGAGCGCCACCGGGCGGACGCGGTCCTGGTAGCGGTCGTGCGCCTGCTCGTCGAGGGTGCCCAGTTCGTCGAGGACGTTCGCGGCCGCGCTGTCCCAGGTCCGTGCCGTGACACCGCGGGGCATGTCGCCGGGCGTGGTGGCGACGACGGCCTGTTCCGCCGTGCGGACGGGCGCGGTGGTGGCGTTCTTCCAGAAGCTCTCGTAGCGTTCGCGCTCCGCGGCGGGCAGTTGGGAGAGGCCGATGTCGTAGACGACGTCGCGCTGTGCCTCGAGGTCGGAGACGGCGCGTATCTCCTCGCGGGTGAGGCGGCCCACGACCAGGGCGGAGCCCAGCAGGGCGTCCTCCTGGGAGAGCAGTTCGCGGGCCCGGGCGACGCCGACGAGGGCGCGGTACTGCTTGTCCATCTCGACGCTGTCGACGACGTCCAGCCTGGCCAGCAGGGAGTAGCAGGGGGCGATCAGCCTGTTGTACAGGTCCAGGGCCTGCGCGCGGGACACGGTGCCGTCTTCGACGCTGCTGCGCAGCGAGTCGATGCCGTCGAAGGCGTCGAGCACCGCGGTCAGGGCCTCACGGTCGTCCTCGTCCAGCTCGTCGCGCACGTCGGGGTCGCTGCCGTTCCTGCGGATCTCCGCGAGCGCCTCGTCGGTGGCGGCCCGGGTGCGGTCCAGCGCGGCGAGCGCGTCGGAGGCGCGGGGGTCGGCGAGGTGGACCAGGGTCTGGCGGCGCTCCTGCTGGACGACCCGGACGGTGTCCTCCATCGGGTAGCCGAGCTTCTCGACGAGGCGTGACACGGTGAACAGGCGGTTGGCCTCGCGGCCCGTGAGTACCGTGGCGAAGCCCCAGATGGCCGTCAGGGACACCAGCGGCACGAGAAGCAGCGCCACGATCTTCCGGCGGATCGACTTCCCGCGAAAGCGCATGGCCTCCCCCAGCTCGAACCCCCTGCAGGCCGGGGGCACATCCAGCTCCGACCCCCACCGGCCGGGGGCACATCTGTGCGTCAACGAACGGCGCGAGCCTACTACCGACGCAAAGTTAACTTACAGCGCCGTCCGGAAGCCGGTGGTCCGGATCCGCAGCGGTACGGGGGGAGTTGTCCCGTCATTGCGGGAGATTGCCTCCCCTGGGCGGCGCCTGCGGAACGTGCCGTACCGGAACGATGTCGTGGGCGAGTTGGCCAGAACTTTTCGAAATCGGGGAATCTTCGAGGTGAGCCGTGCGTCCTATCCATTGGGAATTGGGGGCGGAATCGGCCACAGGAGCCGCATGCCGCACCTGGGCGGCGTAAAAGAGCGCAAGCCGGGCAGCCACTGGGGAGCCGGTTCTTCGAGCCGGGGCAAGCGTCTGCCGGCGGTGGGGAGTGACACGTTGATGGGCACGGCGGAGCGGCGCGGGGCGCCCGAGGACGGCGGGGCGGCGCCCGGTACGGCGCCCGGTACGGCGCTGTGGGAGGCCGAGGCGCCCGGGGCGCGGGATCGCGGCGTCCCGGCGACCGGACGTGGGGTGGCGGACGGGCGGGACGCGGCGGTGACCGCGGGGTCCGACGGCGCGAGCGAAGGCGCCGGGCGGGCCGGCGGGGCCGGGCGCGGCGCGGAGGAGGAGCGGGCGGCCCCCCGGCCGCTGTGGGTGGAGGAGCCCGCGCGGCGGCGCCGGCTTCCCGATCCCGTGCGCATCGCGGCCGTGCGCGCGGTGCTCGTCATCGCGGTGACGCTGCTTCAGGCGATGGTCGCCTTCCTGTGCACCCTGGCCGGGTCCTGGCTGGCGTTCCCCATGGTGATCAGCAGCGTGGTCAGCACGGTGGTGGCCACATGGGCTGCGCTGGACGTCTGGGTGACCCGCCAGGTGTGGAGCCAGCGGCACGGCGTCGTGTCGGCCCCGAGCAGCACCGCGCGGTCGCTGCGACGCGAACGGCGCCGGGCCCGTCGGCAGGCGCGGGCCGTCGAGCGGACGCAGGAGCGGATACGCCGGCGGGGCGGCGGCGCCGGGCAGTTGTCGCACTCCTGAGCGGCGCCGCCGGACGGCCACGGTGCCAGGGCCCTGCCCGAGCACCGTGGCCGCCGGAGCGTCGTCACCCCGTCGGGGGGCGCGAGGAGCGTGCCGGGCGCGAGCTCCGGCGGAGTCCGGCAGGCCCCGGCGCGGCCTCGCCTCCCTCAGGAGGCGCTGCCGGGCGCCGGGCGCTTGTACATCCTCGTCGCCGTGATCTCGCTGTGCCCTGCCTCCCCCGCCTGGGGCTGCTGCGGCAGTCCCGGACGGAGGTGCTCCTCCACGCTGATGTACTTCAGACCGGCCCTGAGGTCGGCGTCGTTGCGCAGCCGGATCACCAGAGGGAACTCCGCGAGCGCCGTGGTGTCGAACAGGCCGGTGGTGTAGAGGAGCTGGACGCCGAGGGCGTCCGAGACCGCCCGCTGGAGTTCCAGCAGGTAGGTCGCGTTGGCGCGGCCGATGGGGTTGTCGAGGAACAGCGTGCCGGCGTGGCGGTGCTTGTCCCGGCCCCGGTCGTTGGAGCGCAGGGCCGCCATCGTGCAGTACAGGGCGATGGCGGCGGTGAGCAGCTGGCCACCGGAGAAGACGTCGCCCATCTGCCCGACGGGCACCCGCTCGGCGCGCAGCACGGCGTCCGGTTTGAGGATCTCGACCGCGACGCCCCGGGGCTGCAGCGCGGCCGCCACGCCCCGCAGCAGCAGCGACATGCCGTCGCGCCGCAGGTCGGAGTTCTTCTTGACGGCCGCGCGGGTGGCCTCGTCGATGACCTCGCCGAGCCGCTCGGTGAGGGTCGCCTGGTCGGGCTCCTCGAAGCGGATGCGCAGGAACTCCTGGCCGGACCACTCGCCGAGCCCCTCGGGCAGGCGGGACAGCCGCTGGGCGGACCGCAGGGTGGCCAGCGCGGACTCCACGAGTCCGCGCAGCCGGTCCACGATCGAGTCGCGGTTGCGCTCCAGCTGCTCCAGTTCGTCGGTGAGGACCCTGAGCCGGGGCGCGAAGGCGTCCGCCCACTTCTGGGCGTGCTCGGGCAGCGCGGAGGCGGGCAGCTCGCGGATCTGCTGCCGGGCGGGGGTGCGGACCTGCTCGTAGCGGGTGGAGTTGGCGTGCCGGACCAGGACGTCGCTCGCCTCGCGGACGGCAGTCTCGGCGGTGGACAGATCGGCGGCGCAGCCCCGTAGCGAGCGGCGGGCCTCGGCGGCGGACTGCCGGGCCTCCTCCAGGGTGCCGGGGTAGGTCTCCGGCTGCTCCTGCTCCTCCTCGGGGGTGTGCTCGCGCAGCAGGTCCCGGAGCATGGCGGCGATCTCGTCGAAGCCGCCGGCCGCGTCCTCGGCGGCCCGGTGGGCGTCGAGGAGTTCGGCGTGTGCCTCGCGGGCCTGGCCCAACGCGTCGGTGCGGGAGGCGAGTTCGCCCGTGGCGGTGCGCAGCAGCGCCTGCGCGTGCTCGGCGTCGCGCGGGACGAGGTCCTCGGGGAGTTCGGTGTGGGCCTCGCCGTCCTCGGGCGCGTGCCGCTCCGCCTCGCCGCGCAGCCGGCCGAGCTGCTCGCTGGCGCTGGACATGCGGGTCTCCAACAGCTGCACCAGTTCCTCGGCGCGGGCGGCGGCGGCCTGACGGGACGGCCCGTCGGAGCCGTCGGGTGACTGGAGGAGCTGTTCGGCGCGGGTGCGGACCTTGTTGCTGAGCCGGTCCAGCTCGGCGCGGGCCGCGCTCTCGTCGCTCTCCGCCCGCGCCTGCTCGGCCCTCAGGTCGGCGCCGACGCCGACCTTCTCGTACACCTGGGAGGCGGCCCGGTAGGCCTCGCGGAGCGCGGGCAGGGGCGCCTGCGCTCCGCTGTCCGGTACGTCGTCCGGTACGTCGTCGGGGGCGCCGGCGATCTCGGAGCGCTCGGCGCGCAGCGCACGCGCGGTGCGGCGGGCGTCGTCGGCGGCGCGCTGGGCGGCGCGGCGGTCCTCGTCGGCGGCGCGGGCCCGCTCCAGGCAGACCTGCGCGCGGGCTTCGGATTCGGCGGCCTCGTCGGCCAGTTCCCGCAGCTTGGCCTGCCAGCCGGCGCGTTCGCGCAGCCGGAAGGCGAGCCCGGCGAGGGCGTCGGCGGCGCGCCGGGCCTTCTGTGCGGCTTCCTGCCGCTCGTCGCGCATCTGCGCGGCCTCGGCGGCGGCCTCGTCGGCCTCCGCGCGCGCGGTGCGTGCCTCGGCGAGTTCTGCTTCGGACTCCCCGGCGAAGGAACGTGCCTCGCGGGCGGCCTGGGCCAGTTCGGCCAGCCGGCCCGTCGGGCAGCCCGTGCGCCAGGAGGCGAGCCGCGC
The DNA here is from genome assembly GCF_044750285.1 of Streptomyces sp. NPDC088812. NCBI lineage: Bacteria > Bacillati > Actinomycetota > Actinomycetes > Kitasatosporales > Streptomycetaceae > Streptomyces > Streptomyces sp. NPDC088812. The sequence goes on from NZ_JBIVJP010000037.1 coordinate 19,554, forward strand.
CGCCAGTTCGCGGTCCTTGCCGAGCCGGGCCGCGAGCCGTCGGATGTCCTCGTCCCGCTCCATGACCCGCGCGCGCAGCGCCTGCCGCTCCTCGTCGGCGGCGTGCTCGTCGTGCATGGCCGGGTTCGGCGGTACGAGGAATACGTCGCCGCTGTCGGCGCCGGGCGCCGGCGTGGGGGCGAGGAGGGCGGCGGCCGTGCCGACGGCGACGGCGGACCGGGGCAGCAGGGCGGCGTCGCCGAGCGCCGCACGCGCGCGGGTGTGCGAGTCGGGGTCGGTGATGATCACGCCGTCGACGAGTTCCGGGCGGGCGGCGAGCACGCGCGCGTGGTCGGCGGGGTCGACGGCCTGGGCGAGGTAGCGCCAGCCGGACTGTGCGGGGATGCCGTGCTCGCCGAGGAACTCGACGGTGGCCAGTACGTCCGGGCCGGGCGGCAGCAGGCCGCCGTCGCCGAGTGCGCCGAGGATGCGGGAGTCGTCGTCGGCGGCGGTGCGCAGCTCGAAGAGCTGCCGTTCGGCGGAGGAGACGGTGTCGTCGAGGAGGGCGCGCAGGTCGTCGGCGTTGCGGTCCAGTTCCTCGGGGGTCAGGGCGGTCTCGTCCGTCTCGCGGTCCTGGCGGGGCTGCGGGATGATCCGGCGGGGGATGCCGCCGGTCAGGCCGAGCAGCTCCGCCAGCCGTTCCTCGCGGGCCAGCGCCTCGGCGGTCCGCCGTTCGGCCTCGTACGAGCGCTGCGCGGCGGTCGCCGCGTCGGCGGCGCGGGCCGCGGTCAGCTCGGCGCGGGACTCGGCGGAGGCCGCCTCGCGCGCGTGCTCGCCGGCCCGGCGGGACGCCTCGCGGGCGGTGTCCCAGGCGGCGACGGCGGTCTTCTCGGCGTCGCTGGCGGCGAGGGCGGCGCGGGCGGGGTCGGCGTCGGGCGCGCTGTCGTCGAGCCAGCCGGCGCGCACCGCCTCGGCGGTCTCCTGCTCGACCTCGGTGAGGCGCTGGCGCAGATGTCCGGCCTCGCTGCGGGCGCGCTGTGCCTCGGTGGCGGCGGAGGTGGAGTCGCGGTGGGCGGACTCGCCGGCTTCCTGGAGGGCGGCGGAGCGCTCCTCCTCCTCGTTGGCGAGGGCCTCGGCGCTGCCGGCGGCCGCGTGCAGGGCCCGGACGAGGTCGACGGCGGCCTTGGCGCGGGCGGCGAGGGCCGGGGCGGCGTCCCGCTCGGCCTCCTGGATCGCGGCGGACACCCGGGCGACGCGGTCGGCGGCGGCGCGGTGGCGGAGCACGGCCTCGGCGGCCTGCCAGGCGGAGTGCAGGGTGCGCGCGTCGGCGAGTTCCCGCTTCTGGGCGGCGGCGGACTTCTCGGCGGCGGCGAGGGCCAGGGAGGCGTGCCGGAAGGCGAGTTCGGCGGCGATCAGCGCGCTGCGTTCGCGTGCGCTCTCCGCGTGGGTGACGGCGTAGGCGGCGGCGGTGACGCGCTGGGCGAGGTCCGCGGCCCGGGCCCGCTCCCGTACGCCCCGCGCGGACAGCCGTCGGGCCAGGGTGCGGGTGCGCCGCTCGGCACCGGCGTGGACGTCACGCGCGCGTGCCCGTGCGTCGGCGGCGTCCACGATGCGCCCGAGGAGGTCCACCGATCCGGCGGTGAAGTCCCGTTCGGCGATGAGTTCGGCACGTCGGCCCAGCTTGTTGCCGAAGCCGCCGACGAGGTCGGCGAGTCCGTCGGTGTCCCGGGTGTCGGTCACCGCGCGCAGCAGCAGGTCGGTGAAGTCGGAGTCCTTCTTGACGGCGAAGAGGCCGGCGGCCTCGCCCTCGTCGGCGTTCATCTCCCGCTGGTAGCGGAAGAGTTCGGGGTCGAGGCCGAGGTCGCCGAGGTGCTCGATCCACCGGTCGTGGATCTCCTCCCAGTGCGCCTCCAGATGCGGGTACGCCTTGCCCGCGTCGGTGAGGGCGTCCCGGAACCCCTTCATGGTGCGGCGCCGCCCCTGCGCCCCGGACTGCCCCTCGACGGGCGGCCGTACGGCGGTGGACTCGGCGACGGGCAGGTTGTCCAGGGTCAGTCCGGGGCCGGGCCGGAACGAGTACCAGGCCTCCGCGAACTTCCGCGGATCGTTGGACACCTGGCGCCCGCGCCATTCGCTCACCTTGCCGACGACGACGCACTCGCCGGTCAGGACGTGCTGCCACTCCAGCGCGACGTGCCCGCAGTCGTCGGCGAGCAGGAACTTGCGCAGCACGCCGGAGCTGGCGCCGCCGAGGGTGTTGCGGTGGCCCGGCAGCATCACCGAGAAGATCAGCTTGAGCAGGACGGACTTGCCGCCGCCGTTCTCCAGGAAGAGCACGCCGGCGGGCGCCGGGCGGCGCGGCGGGCCGACGGGCTCCTCCTCGAAGAACTCCGCCTGGGTGGGGGCGGGGTCGGGCACGACGTCACCCACGCCCCTCAGGTCAAGCACGGTGTCGGCATAGCGCGCACCGGCGGGCCCGATGGAGTAGAGGCGGACCCGGGACAGCTCGTACATGGCGGACTCTCGTAAGTCTTCGGCAGATCGGGGAGGGCGGTGGGGCTCAGGAGTGGAACGGCAGCCCGGCGTCGGCCACCAGGTCCAGGTCGTCGGTGTCCTCGGCGGGCAGCAGGGTGGGGCTGCCGTCGGTGACGGGGACGACGCCCAGCTCCAGCAGCTCGGCGAGGGCGGCGCTGCCGGCCAGGTCGCGGACCTGGAGCTGGTAGCGGGCGGTGGTCCGGTAGGTGCCGCCGTGGTCGTCGCCGGTGCGCTGGAGGAAGCCGGAGTCGGTGAGGAACGCGACGGCCTTGCCGACGATGCCGGTCGTCGAACCGGCGAGTCTGCGCGCGTCCTTGGTGGCGCCGGTGGCGCTGCGCCGGGCCCAGATCCGCCAGGCGGCCTCCAGGCCGGGCGCGTCGCTGGCCGGGTCGGTGTTCTCGCCCTGTTCCTCGGCCCGTTCCTCCAGCCGGCGGCAGGCCTGTCGTACGAAGGCGTCGACGCCGTTGACGCTGACCCGGCCGATGTAGCCGTCGTCGGCCAGGTCCTCGGGGCGCGGGAACGCCATCGCGGCGACGGCGAGGTGCGCGAGTCCGTGCAGGAAGCGGTCTCCGCCGTCGGCGGAGGTGCGCCGTGCGTAGTCGCCCATGCGCACGGCGAACACCGAGTCCTCGGCGGCGGTGACGGCCATGCCCGCGCGGGGGGACACCTCCAGCACGATCAGGCCGAGTCCGGCCGCGACGGCGTCGGCGAGCCGGGCGAACGCCGGGTCCTCGCGGTGGCGCCGCAGCAGTTCCGCGTACTCCTGGTCCCGTGCAGGCTGGAGCTTGGGCTGCAGTCCGAAGGCGACGAGCCGGGCCGCGTCGGCCGCGTCGGCGGGGGTGACGGCGGCGTGCGCCGACGGGGCGGGGGCCTCCGGTTCGCTCCGGTCGACGTGCTCGGTCACGGACACAACTCCTCGTTCTTGTCGGCGGGGGCGGGGACGGTCGCCTCGGGGGCTCGCGTCGCCTCGGGGGTGTGGGGCCGGGGCATGTGCCGCTCGGTCGCGAGGGCGCGGTCCGCCGGGGCCGGTGCCCGGTGGCGGTCCGCGAGGGCCGGTGCCCGGTGGCGGTCCGCGAGGGCCGGTGCCCGGTGGCGGTCCGCCGGGTCCGGACCGCGGCCGTGGTGGAGCGTCACGCGGCCTCCGTCCGGTCCGCCGCCATCCCCGCGGCGTCCAGCAGCGCGGTCCCGACGATGAGGTCGGCTCCGCCGAACTCCGGGTCGTCCAGCTCCGTCCCGTCGTCCACGGCGAACAGCAGCTTCTCCTCGCCCTGCCGGTACGCGGTGCCCACCGGGGGGCTGGCCGCGTGAACCGCCAGCAGGGCGACCAGGTAGGGCAGGTCGGGGTCGGACCGGCGGGCTTCCGCCAGCAGCCCCGACAGCCTGCGGGGCGCGTCGGCGGGCAGGTCCAGCAGTTCACGCGCCGCGACGAGCTGTTCCTCGCTGAAGCGGCTGTCGTCCGGTGTCGCGATCAGATCGGGCTCGGGCATCTCCGCCCCGAGGTGCTCCCGCTCCACCGGCGGGGTCAGCAGCAGGTCGACGAGGTCGCCCACCCGTACGGACACCGGCGTGCGCAGCCCGGTGCCGTGGGCGAAGAACGCGTCGGTGACCCGGGCCGCCTGGTCCAGCGGCAGCGGCAGCACGGGCGCGACGAGGTGGCCGTACAGGTCGATCCCCGAGGTCGTCAACGGAGTGGCGAAGGCCTGACGGTCCTGCTCGGCGCGGAAAAGGGGGCCGGCCTCCAGCAGCCGGGACTGCAACTGTGTGTGCCTGCGGATGCAGTCCTTGACGATGTCGACCAGCTCGGCGGCGCGCCGCTTGTGCTCGGGGTCCTCGGACTCGTCGCGGGCCTTGCGGATGTTGGTGAGGATGGCGTTCTCGTGGCGGTAGCGGTCGGCCACGTGGTCGAGCGCCTCGGCGATCATGTCGGGGACGGCGTTGAGCCAGTCCACCGCGCGGACGTTGCGCCGGGTCGCCTCCAGGGCGCGGCGCAGCGTCTCCGCGTACTGCACGGTGCGGTAGCGGGCCTGTTCGGCGGCGAGCTGGGCGTCGGCCAGGCGGCCCCGGCGGATGAGGACCTCCAGCTTGACCTCGGCGGCGATCTGCGCGCTGGTGACGTCGGTGTCGAGGGCGCCGACGAGGACGTTGACGGCCTCGTCCGTGGTGCGGAGGTAGACGGCGCCGCCGTACCCGGGGACCTCTTCGAGGAGCTTGAAGTCGTAGTCGCGGCGCACATAGGTGCCGTCCGGCCCGAAGGTGCCGTACACGGCGCGGAAGCCCCGGTCGACGCTGCCGACGTTGATGAGGTTCTCCAGGACCCAGCGGGCCACGCGCTCGTGCTCCTCGGCGGACCGCCGGGGAGCCTGCGCGGCGATGCGGGGGACGAGGCGGGCGACTATCTGGTCGTGGTCGGCGCCGGTGTCGAAGTCCATGTTGAGGGTGACCAGGTCGATGGCGGCGAGGGCGATCTCCGCCATGCCGTACACCGAGTACTCGCCGGCGAGGTTGGCCTTGCGTGCGTCGAGGTCGTGGATCGGGGCGGTGCAGGCGAGCGCGCGCAGCCGCCGCGCCAGCCCCTCGTCGGCGGCCGGGCCCGTGGCGGGGCGCGGCACCGCGCTGAGCTGGGGCGGAACGCGTTCCGTCGATACAGGCGAAGTCACGGTGCACAGACTAGGTCCTTGGTCTGACATCGTCCCAAACGGCACCGATCGGCCCTGCCCGGCGCGGGGTCGGCCGGTCCGGCGCGACTCCCCGTCAGGGCCCTCGGTCACGGACTGCTCCGTCACGGGCTCCCCCACCGCGGGCTCACCCACGGGCCCCGCCGACCGGGCGGTCACGCCCGCGCAGGCCGGCGCAGCGCAGCCGGGCGCGCCGGGGCACCGCTGCGGCGGCGCCGCCGACGGAGCGCCGGTGCGGGGCGCCGGTGCGGGGCGTGGGGCGCCGGTGCGGGGCGCGGGGCGCCGGTGCGGGGCGCGGGGCGCCGGTGCGGGGCGCGGGTCAGCCGGCCTCTGCCGTGTCGTCGCCGACCCGTCGCCGGTACACCTCGACCACACGTTCCAGGGAGTCCTCCAGGTACACCGCGAGCAGCTTCTCGGCCTCCGCGCGGTTCCCGGCCCGCAGCGCCTGGTGGATCTGCCGGTTGCGCGCGAGGTACGGCTCGTGCAGCCGGCGCGGGTCGTCCACGACGTGGAAGGCGAGGCGCAGCTCGGCGAAGACGCTGCGCATCAGCTCGTCGGTGCGTTCGCTGCCCGCCAGGGCGACGAGTTCCCGGTGGAAGTGGATGTTGGCGGTACCCAGCGCTTTCCAGTCATCTTCGCGGACCGCCCGCTGCCCCTCCGCCACAGCGTCGGCGAGGCCGTCGAGCGCGTACGGCGGCTCGCCCAGCCCGCGGACGACGGCGCACTCGACGAGCGCGCGGGTGCGGTAGATGTCCTCGACGTCCTCGACGGTCAGGACCCTGACGAAGACGCCCCGGTTGAGTTCGTGGACGAGCAGACGCTCGTGCGTGAGCAGCCGGAACGCCTCGCGCAGCGTGTTGCGGGAGACGCCGAGGGCTCCGCCGATGCTGTCCTCCGACAGCCGTGTCCCCGGCGGGAAGTAGCCCTCGGCGATGCGGCTCCTGAGGATGTCCGAGACCCGCTCGGCCGTGCTGGTGCGGCCCAGGAGGGCGCGGTCGTCGGCCAGTCCCGCCAGCTGCTCTGCCATGCCCGGAATTCAATCGCAGACGAAGGGACAAAACAACAGGGGTATTGAAGGATCGTTCAACGATCCTCTACCGTGCTGCGCACAGCACGCTTCGCCTCCGCACGATCGCCGCTCGGCCCGGCACCACCACGGCCCGGCACGGCACGGCACGGCACAGCACGGCACGGCACAGCACGGCACGGCACGGCACAGCACGGCTCGGCACCACGACGCACGGCACCGCCGGCACACCACGCACGGCACCGCCGGCACCACCACCGCACGGCACGGCTCAGTCCCAGCACCCTCCGTCATCCCTCAGTGAGGTGCCTCCATGAGCACGACCCCTCCGCCACCGCGGGCCCCGTCCACCACCACCGCCACCGCCACCACCAGCCGCTCCCCGGCCGCCGGCCGCGCCGACGAGGACGGCGCACTGGGCTGGCTGCGCGCCCTCGGCCCGCGCGGCCGCCGCGCCTTCGCGGGCGCGTTCGGCGGCTACGCGCTCGACTCCTACGACTACTTCACGCTGCCGCTGAGCATGGTCGCGCTGGCGGCGTACTTCGGCCTGGACAGCGGCCAGACCGGCCTGTTCACCACGGTCACGCTGGCCGCCTCCGCGATCGGCGGCGCCCTCGCCGGGGTGCTGGCCGACCGGATCGGCCGGGTCAGGGCCCTGATGATCACGGTGATCACCTACGCCGTCTTCACGGTCGCCTGCGGCTTCGCGCCGACCTACGGGACGCTGCTGGTCTTCCGCGCCCTCCAGGGCCTCGGCTTCGGCGGCGAGTGGGCCGTCGGCGCGATCCTGGTCGCCGAGTACGCGAGCGCACGGCACCGGGGGCGCACCCTGGGCGCGATCCAGAGCTCGTGGGCCGTCGGCTGGGGGCTGGCGGCGCTCGTGTACACGCTGGTCTTCTCGGTGTTCGGCGACGACGTGGCCTGGCGCGTGATGTTCTGGACCGGCGCCCTGCCCGCCCTGCTGGTGGTGTGGATGCGGCGCCGGGTGCAGGACGCGCCGAGGGCCGTCGCGGCGCGCGAGCACGGCGGCGAGAAGGGCTCCTTCCCGGCGATCTTCCGCGGCCCCCTGCTGCGCACGACGGTCTTCGCGGGCCTGCTCTCCACCGGCGTCCAGGGCGGCTACTACACCCTGGCCACCTGGGTGCCGACGTACCTCAAGACCGAGCGCGGCCTGTCGGTGGTCAACACCGGCGGCTACCTGACGTTCCTCATCTCAGGCGCCTTCCTGGGCTACCTGACCGGCGGCCACCTCACCGACCGGCTGGGCCGGCGCCGCACCATCTGGCTCTTCGCCCTGCTGTCGGCGGTCTGCGTCCTGGCGTACGCGAACATCCCGGCCGGCGCCGACACCCTGCTCCTGGTCCTCGGCTTCCCGCTCGGGTTCTGCATGTCGGCGATCTTCAGCGGCTTCGGGTCCTTCCTGAGCGAGCTGTACCCGACGGCGGTGCGCGGCACGGGACAGGGCTTCACGTACAACACCGGGCGCGCCGTCGGCGCCGTCTTCCCCACCACGGTCGGTTTCCTGGCCGACAGCTGGGGCGTGGGCGGTGCGCTGGTCTTCGGCGCGGTCGGCTACGGCCTCGCGGCCCTGGCGCTGCTGGGGCTGCCGGAGACGCGCGGGAAGGAGCTGGAATGAACCGTCCGGCCCGCACGGAGGACAGCCCCGTTGCCCTCGTCGACGTCCACGCGCGCGCGTGGAGCCCGGCCGTCGCCCGGTCCCGCTTCCGGGACGGGCTGACGGGGCCCACGGCCGGGGTCGCGGCGGGCCACACCCAGGCCAACCTGATCTCGGTGCCCGCGGACTGGGCGTACGACATGCTCCTGTTCTGCCAGCGCAACCCCAAGCCCTGCCCGGTCCTCGACGTCACCGACGCCGGTTCCTGGACGACCGTGCTGGCCGGGGGCGCCGACCTGCGCACCGACCTGCCGCGCTACCGGGTGTGGCGGGACGGCGAGCTGGTGGACGAGCCGACGGACGTGCGCGCGTACTGGCGCGAGGACCTGGTGACGTTCCTGCTCGGGTGCAGCTTCACCTTCGAGTGGGCGCTGGCCGGGGCGGGCGTCCCGATCCGCCACGTCGAGCAGGGACGCAACGTGCCCATGTACGTGACGAGCCGTCAGTGCCGTCCGGCGGGGCGGCTGCACGGGCCGATGGTGGTGTCCATGCGCCCGGTGCCGCCCGAGCACCTGGCGGCGGCGATCCGGGAGAGCAGTCTGCTCCCGGCGGTGCACGGCGGACCCGTGCACTGCGGCGACCCGTCGGGGCTGGGCATCGAGGACCTCGGCCGTCCGGACTTCGGCGACCCGGTGGACGCCGGTCCGGACGACATCCCGGTGTTCTGGGCCTGCGGTGTGACCCCGCAGGCGGCGGTGACGGCCTCCCGGCCGCCGTTCGCCCTCACCCACGCGCCGGGGCAGATGTTCGTCACCGACGCCCGCGACGAGCAGTACCGCGTGGCCTGATCAGGAGAGACTGGAACCATGACCGCGATCGATCTGAACGCCGACCTCGGCGAGGGCTTCGGCCACTGGCGGCTCACCGACGACGAGCAGCTCCTGTCCGTCGTCACCAGCGCCAACGTGGCCTGCGGCTTCCACGCCGGGGACGCGGCCACCATGCGGCGGGTGTGCGAGCTGGCGGCCGAGCGGGGCGTGACGATCGGCGCCCAGGTCTCCTACCGGGACCTCGCGGGGTTCGGGCGGCGCGCCATGGACGTGCCGTCCGCCGAACTGGCCGCCGAGGTGGCGTACCAGATCGGTGCCCTTCAGGTCTTCGCACGGGCGGCGGGGGCGCGCGTGGCGTACGTCAAGCCGCACGGCGCGCTCTACAACCGGGTCGTGCGCGACGAGGAGCAGGCCGGCGCCGTGGTCGACGGCGTGCTCCTCGCCGACGCCACGCTGCCGGTGCTCGGGCTGCCCGGCTCGCGCGTGCTGGCGCTGGCCGCCGAGGCGGGCCTGCCGGCCGTCACGGAGGCGTTCGCGGACCGCGCGTACACCGACGAGGGCACGCTCGTCCCGCGCGCGCAGGACGGGGCCGTGATCACCGATCCCGACGCCGTCGTCGAACGGTCGGTGGGTCTGGCCCGCTCGGGGCTGGTCACCTCCCGCTCGGGAGCACAGGTGGCGGTACGCGCGCGTTCGCTGTGCCTGCACGGCGACACGCCCGGCGCGGTGGAGCTGGCCCGCCAGGTCCGCCGGTGTCTGGAGCAGTCGGGCGTCCGGGTGGAGGCCTTCGCATGAGGGCACTGCCCGTCGGCGAGGACGCCCTGCTCGTCGAGGTGGACTCGGACGAGGAGGCCCAGGCCCTCCACACGGAGCTGCTGCGGCGCCGCGCGGAGGGCTCGCTGACCGTCCGCGAGATCGTCCCCGCCGCCCGTACGGTCCTCCTCGACGGTCTGGACGATCCGGTCCGCCGGGCCGGCGAGCTCGCTTCCGCCGCCATCCCGCCCCCTCCCCCGCCGGCCGGCGAGGTGGTCGAGCTGCCGGTGCGCTACGACGGCCCCGACCTCGCGGACGTCGCCGCGCACTGGGGCGTGCCGGAGCGGGAGGTGTCCCACATCCACGCGGGTACCGAGTTCCGGGTCGCGTTCTGCGGCTTCGCGCCCGGGTTCGGCTACCTCACGGGCCTGCCGGAGCGCTACCACGTCCCGCGGCGGGCCACCCCGCGCACGGCCGTCCCGCGCGGATCCGTCGCCCTGGCGGGCCCGTACACCGGTGTCTACCCGCGCTCGTCACCCGGCGGCTGGCAGCTGATCGGCACGACGGACGCGGTGCTGTGGGACCACACGCGCGTGCCGGCCGCACTGCTGGCACCGGGCACACGCGTGCGTTTCGTGCCGGTCTCGGGGGAGGGCGGGAACTCCGGGGAGAGCGGGAGCTTTGGGGACAGCGGGAACTCCGGGGAGAGCGGGAGCCCCGGGGAGAGCTCGGCCTCCGGGAGGGGCACGGCCTCGGGGAGGGGCACGGCCCCCGGGGAAAGCACGACCTCCGAAAGAGACGCAGCCCCCAGGAGAAACGCGGCCTTCAGGAGGAGCGCGTCATGAGCGACCGTGCGCTCTCCGTCGTCCGCGCGGGTGCCCTGACCACCGTGCAGGACCGGGGCCGGTTCGGCCATGCCCACCTCGGCGTGCCCCGCTCCGGCGCCCTGGACGGGCCCGCCGCGGCGCTCGTCAACCGGCTGGTCGGCAACCCGCCCGAGGCCGCCGTCCTGGAGACGACGGTCAACGGCTGTACCCTGCGCCCCCGTTCGGCGGTCACCGTGGCCGTCGGCGGCGCGCCGTGCGCGGTCACCGTCGACGGCCGGCCGGCCGCCTGGGGCGCGCCCGTGCGGCTGCCCGGCGGCGCGCTGCTGGACGTCGGGCCGGCGGTCCGGGGGCTGCGCAGCTATGTGGCCGTGTCCGGCGGCGTCGCCGTCGAGCCCGTCCTCGGCAGCCGGTCCACGGATCTGCTGTCGGGTCTCGGTCCGCCGCCTCTCACGGACGGCACGGTCCTGCCCCTGGGGCGGGTTCACTCCCCGCACGCGCGCGTGGACACGGCCCCGCAGCCGGCGCCCCCGGCGGAGCTCGTGCTGCGGGTGACGCTGGGCCCGCGGGACGACTGGTTCACGCCGGAGGCGGTCCGCGTGTTCACCACGCGCGCGTACCTGGTGTCGGCCGCGAGCAACCGCATCGGCCTGCGCACGGAAGGCCCCGCCCTGGGACGGGTCCGTCCCGGCGAGCTCCCCAGCGAGGGCATGGTGCTGGGTGCGGTCCAGGTCCCCCCGGACGGCAGGCCGGTGGTCTTCCTCGCCGACCATCCGACCACCGGCGGCTACCCGGTGATCGGGGTCGTGCGTCCGGCCGACCTCGCGTCCGCCGCGCAAGCGGTCCCGGGGACACCGGTCCGCTTCACCGCCGTACGCCGCCGCTGAGGCCGCCCGCCTCACGCCACCGCTGGCCGCCCCCTCACGTCGCCGCCGGCGGCCGTCGGCGGCCCGCCTCCGACGGCTCGGCCGTCCGGTCAGGCGGAGGCGTGGGCCCGGGCGGTGTCCGGCTGCCGTTCCACGACGGACAGCGCGGAGCGCGGCCGACACCGCGGCGGTGGCCCGCAGCTCGAGCCGGGCGCTCGTCCCGCGCGCGTGGTGCCGTATCTCGTCCGCCGCCAGGGCCAGCAGCTGGGGCAGCAGGTCGGTGCACCGCCGGGCCACCCAGCCGGTGCCGGCGGTCGCCAGCCACCGCAGTCCGGCCGACCGTGTGGGCGGCGGGAACTCCGGCTCGGGCGAGGGCGCGGTCCCGGTCGCGAGGCCGGCCCCGGCCAGCAGCGCGTGGAAGCGCACCGCCAGTTGCCGGTGGCCGCGCTCGCCGGGGTGGAGCCGGTCCGCGCTCCACATCGCGCGGTCCGTCAGCCACGCGCCCTCGGCGGCGTGCAGATGGACGGCCCCGTAGCGGTCGGAGAGCGCGTGGACGACGGCGTTGACCGCGCGCTGCCGTCGGGCGAGCGGGCGGGCGAGGGCCCCCGGAAGCCCCAGCATGGCGCCCGGGTCGGGCAGGCACGCGGTGAGCAGGACCGCGCCCTGCTCGGTGAAGGAGCGGTACACCGTGTCGAGGCGGGCGGCGACGGCGTGGATGTCGAAGGTGCAGCGCAGGGTGTCGTTGACGCCGATCAGGACCGAGGCCATGTCGGGCCGGAGTGCGAGCCCGGCCGGGAGCTGCCGTTCCAGGACGTCCCGCGTCTGGGCCCCGCTGACGGCGAGGTTGGTGAACGTGACGGGTTCCCCGGCCTGGTCGGCCAGTCCGCCGGCGAGCAGCGTGGCCCAGCCGCGCCACCGCCCGCCCACCGGGTCGCCGACGCCCTCGGTGAGCGAGTCCCCGAGGGCCACGAAGCGGACGGCTCTCATCCGAGCCCCCCGGAAACGTCCCGGGCCGCGACCGGCGCGTCCCGCCCGCCGGACCGGGCGGCCACCGCCCCCTCACCCACCGGGGGAAACACCGGCACCGCTCCCTCGACCACCGGGGGAAACACCGGCACCGCTCCCTCGACCACCGGGGGAAACACCGGCGCCGCCCCCTCGACCACCGGGGGCCAGCCCGGAACCGCCCCCGTGCCACTCCCGTCGGGACGGGACGGCGGCTCTCCCGCACCCCCGCCGGAGCGGACGCCCCCCGTCTCCCCGTCCAGGACCGCGCCGGGGAGCACGGTCGTGTCGTGTGCCGCGAGGAACGCGCGTACCGCGGTCCCCCATCCGAAGCACTCCGCACGCGCGCGTGCGGCCTCCCCGCGCTCCGCCACGGGCTGCGCCAAGAGCCTCTCCACCGCGTCTGCGAACGCCTCCCCGTCGTCCGCCGCGACGGCGCCCGCGGCACCGATCACCTCGGGCAGCGCGGACGAGGCGCTCACCACCACGGGTGTCCCGCAGGCCATGGCCTCCAGCGCGGCAAGCCCGAAGGTCTCCGCGGGCCCCGGTGCCAGGCACACGTCCGCGGACGCCTGGAGGGCACCCAGGGCGCCCCGGTCGGACACGTGCCCGAGGAAGACGACGGGCAGCCCGCGTTCCCGCGCCCGGCTCTCGAGCCGGCCCCGCAGCGGCCCGTCCCCGGCGACGACCAGCACCGCGCGCCGGCCGCGCCGTACCAGGGCCTCCAGGGCGTCCAGCGCGGTACCGGGCCGCTTCTCGACGGACAGCCGGGTGCACGTGACCAGGAACGCCTCGTCCGCGCGCGCGTAGCGCCCCCGCAGCCGGGGATCGCGCAGCGCGGGGTGCCGTTCGACCAGGTCGACGCCGAGCGGTGCGCGCACCACGTTGCGGGCGCCGATCCGTACGAACTCCCGCTCGGCGAACTCGGTGGTGCACACCACGCGCGCGTAGGTGTGCGCGGTGCGGAGGTTGAGCGCGTCGGCGGCCCGGCGCGCCGTCTCCTGCGGCACGCCCCAGGTGCGCAGCACGCCGTCCGCGGTCTCGTGGGAGACCATCACGGCGGGCACGCGCGCGCGGCGCGCCCACTTGCCGGTCCAGCGCAGCGTTGTGCGGTCGGAGACCTCCAGGCGGTCGGGCGCGAGGTCCTCCAGCAGACGGGCGACGCGCCGCTTGCCGGTGAGGACCCGGTAGCCGCCGGTGCCGGGCAGCAGCGGTCCGGGGAGGGTGATCACCCGGCCCTGCTCGGTCTCCCGGTCGTCGTCCCGTTCGCCCGGCACGATCAGGACCGGTTCGTGTCCGGCGGCGCGGTAGCCCTTGCCGAGTTCGCGCAGCGCCGTGCGCAGCCCGCCCGACGCGGGCGCGACGAAGTTGGCGAGCCGGACGATGCGCAGCGGCCCGTGCGTTCCTCCGCTCATGCCGCCACCACCGGCCGGCGCGCGGCGAGCACGTCCGTGTAGTGGCCGATCAGCTGGTCGCCGACGGCGGCCCAGGTGCGGCCCTCCACCGTGGCCCGGCCGGCCGCTCCGTAGGCGGCCCGCCGCGCGGGGTCGGCGGCGAGGGCGCGCACCGCGTCGCGCACGGCCGCGGCGTCGCGCGGCGGGACGAGCAGGCCGGTGCGCCCGTGGTCGACCAGGTCCAGCGGGCCGCCCGCGGCGGGGGCGACCACCGCGACGCCGCTGGCCATGGCCTCCTGGACGGTCTGGCAGAACGTCTCGAAGGGGCCGGTGTGGGCGAAGACGTCCAGCGAGGCGAAGACGCGGGCGAGGTCGTCGCCGGTGCGCCGCCCCAGGAAGACCGCACCGGGCAGGGCCTCGGCGAGCCCGGGCCCGCTGGGGCCGTCACCCACGACCACGACCCGTACGCCGTCCAGGCCGCACACCCCTGACAGCAGTTCGACCTGCTTCTCGGGAGCGAGCCGCCCGACGTAGCCGACGATCACCTCGCCGTTCGGGGCGAGTTCCCGGCGCAGCGCCTCGTCGCGGTGCGCCGGGCGGAACCGGGCCGTGTCCACGCCCCGCGCCCACAGCCTGACCCGGGGGACGCCGTGCGTCTCCAGGTCGCGCAGGGCCGCGCTGGAGGGGGCGAGCGTGAGGTCGGCGGCGGCGTGGACGGACCGGATCCGCCGCCAGGCCGCGGCCTCCCCGGCGCCCATGTAGGTGCGGGCGTATCCGGCCAGGTCGGTCTGGTAGACGGCGACGGCCGGGATGCCGAGCCGGGCGGCGGCCGCCATGCCGCGGACACCGAGGACGAAGGGGCCGGCCAGGTGGACCAGGTCGGCGCGGTGGTCGGCGATGGCGGCGGCGACGCGTCGGCTGGGGAGGGCGACGCGGACCTGGGGGTAGCCCGGGAGCGGGAGGGAGGGCACACGGACGACGGGGCACGGCGCCTGGGCGTCTGGCCCGCTGCCGGCCGCGGTGGCCGGCGCGACGACGAGCGGGAGGTGACCGCGGTCTGCGAGGTGCCGGGCGGTCTGGAGCGCGCAGTGGGCCACGCCGTTCACGTCGGGGGGAAAGGATTCGGTCACGATGACGACACGCATACCGGTGTTGTCGCCGCGCTGGACGTGGCCGCGTCAAAGTAGATCTGTCCGAACGACAAACGTCCCATGAGCGTTGCGCTGCGCACCCTCGCAGGTCGGGCGGTGTCCATGCCCGCCCGTCCGGGAGGTCACCCCGTGTTCACCCGGCGGGCATGGCTGGGCCCGGGGTTCACATGGCGGAGGTCGCGTCCGGTCCGATCCGGCTGCGGACGGCCGTCTGGACCTCCGCCTCCTCGGCCGGGTCGGCGGCGAGCCGGCGCAGCCGTTCGACGACCCGGGCGTCACCGGTCTCGGCGTGCCGGGCGGCGATCTCGCGGGTGGTCTCCTCGCAGTCCCACAGGCACTCGACGGCGAAGCCGGTGGCGAAGGAGGGGTCGGTGGCGGCGAGGGCGCGCGCGCAGCGCCCGCGGAGGTGGGAGGACGCCGTCTCGCGGTAGATATGGCGCAGGACGGGGGCCGCGCAGACGATGCCGAGGCGTCCGGTGCCGTCGACGAGGGTCCACAGGGTGGGCGCGTCACAGCCCTCGCCGCGGACGGCCTCGCGCAGGGCGGCGAGGACGAGGTCGCTGTCACGGGCGCCGCCCCGGCAGGCCAGCACACGGCCCGCAGCGGCGCCCAGGGCGTCGGGCCGGTGCGCCCAGCCGCGGGCCCGGTCGACGGCGGCGGCACCGCGCATGCGTTCGAAGGCGTCGACGGCGGCCTCCACGACGACCGCCGAGCCGGTGGCCACGGCAGCCTCGATCAGGCCCAGGGCGTCGGGATCCTCGCTGTCGGCGAGGTAGCGCAGGGCGGTGCACCGGGCCCCCTCGGAGCCGTCCCGGGCCGCCCGCACGATCTCGGGCCGGTCCTCGGGCCCGGCCACGGCGGTGAGGCAGCGGGCGGCGGGGACATGGAGCGCGGCGCCGCGTTCGACGCCCTGCTGGGCCCACTCGAAGACGGCCTGCACGCTCCAGCCGGGGCGGGGGCCGGTGGGGCTCATCTGCCGCTGCCAGCGGTCGAAGCAGCCGGCTTCCTGGGCGGCCCGCACGCGCGTGGAGACGTACTCGCGGGGATCCTCGGCCCACAGCCGCCAGGGCCGGGGCTCGAAGGCGTCCCGGACGGCGGCGGCCAGCTCGGCCTCGCCCTCGGCGTCGGTGGCGAACCGGGCGAGCACGGGCGCGGCCAGGGCGCGCAGGCCGGCGTCGTCGTCGCGCAGGGCGAGCTCGTCCAGGGCCCACGCCCAGTTGGACCCCGAGGCCGCGTACCTGCGGAGCAGTCCGAGGGCGTCCCGCCTGCCGTAGGAGGCGAGGTGGCCCAGGACGGCCAGGGCGAGGCCGGTGCGGGACTCGTCGGTGTCGAAGGCGTCCTCGACGTCGAAGAGGTGCGCCTCGATCTCGCCCAGGCCGCCGCCGAGGTCGAGGTAGAGGCGGGCGTAGTACAGGGAGCGGTTCTCCACCTGCCAGTCGTGGCGGGGATCGCGCAGCACACAGTGGTTCAGTGCCGCGAGCGCCTCGGGGCGGGGAGCGGTGAGCGCGTGCAGTGTGCCGTCGCCGCGGCCCCGCTGGAGCAGGCCGAGCAGCGTACCGCTGGGCGCTATGACCGGATCGAACATGGGAAACAGCCTCACATCAAGCGTCGACGCAACCGGGGACGTGCATTACCTGGCCGCGTGACAACACGTCGGGGCGCCCGCCGTTTCCTGCTTGCTGTAAGCCATCTTCCTCTGCCTCTCGTCGGTGGCCCATGCGGGCCGCATCACGGCCCGCGCGGTGCGGCAACACCTGCCCGGCCATCGCGTCCGTGAATCACGTCGTCATGATGACCCGGCAGCTCAACCCGCCGCGACCGAAATTTCCGGCGGCCCCGTACCGCCTCCCCCGTGGTCGTCGATTTACCTGCTCAAAACCTTTGTCCTGGCTGTTCAGGGCTGCTCGGGAGCGTCGGCGTCACGGGGCGCCGAACAGTTCGAGCAGCTCCGTGCGCGCGAACATCCGGGCCGTGTCGACGGCCGAGGGGGTGCCTGCCGCCGGGTCGGCGCCGGCCTCCAGGAGGGCCTTGACGACCTCCGTCTCGCCCTTGAAGGCGGCCCCGGCGAGCGGCGTCTGGCCTCGGTCGTTGATGCGGTCGGCGTCGGCGCCGCGGGCCAGCAGTGCCCGCACCGCGTCGGCGTGGCCGTGGTAGGCGGCGAGCATCACGAGGGTGTCGCCGCGGTCGTTGGTGAGGTTGGCCGGAACGCCCGCGTCGACGTACGCCACGAGCGCCTCGGTCTGTCCCCGGCGAGCCAGATCGAAGATCTTGGTCGCCAGCTCCACGACCTCGGGGTCGGGGGCTTCGCTCATCGGCCGGACCGCCTCTCGTTGCAGCCGTTCAGGTGAATCGCCAGGGTACTGGCTCGACGGGCACATGAACGGGACCCGTCGAAGGCAAAGATCACCACCGGACCCGTTCGACGCAACTCGCCTGCTCAGAGGGCCCTTCGAGGGTTCCGCCATCAGAGGGAAAACAGCCGGATTTCACCCATTTGCACCTTTAATCGTATGGATACATCCTGTGATCCTGGAAGTACTCATGGTGACTGTCCCCGCGAACCAGGAGAACTCACATGATCCTGTCCATCTCAGGCGTGGTCCTGCTCGGCATCATCGTCTTCCTCTTCTCCCGCAAGGACGGGCTCAAGGCGTCGCACGCCCTGGTCTGCGCCCTGTTCGGCTTCTACCTGGCCAGTACGGCCATCGCGCCGAGCATCAAGGCGGGTGGCGAGAGCCTGGCGAGCCTGCTCGGCGGCATCAAGTTCTGACGCCGCCCGTCCCGCCGTCCTCCCCCAGGACTCCGACAGGCTCCGTCCCGGGGGCATCCCCCACCATCCGTACGCACCTCCAGGAGACCGCAGTGGCCCGGCGCCCCCTCCCCCGCATCCTGAGCACCGGCAGCGCACAGATCGCCCGGAGCCGGGAGCTGGCCCGGACGGCGGCCGACAGTGCCACCGACGTCCTCCATCCGCTGATCACGATCTCCCGCGGTCTGCGCCGGCTGGCCTCTGCCGGGCGGCGCAGATGGGCCGAGACCCCCAGGGACAAGCGCGGGCCGCTGCTGTGCCTGGCGGCCTCGGTGATCCTGGTCGTGGCCCTGGTGCCGTACGGCCCGCTGCTCGCCGTCATCACGCTGATGGCGGCGGCGGCCTGGCAGGGCCGGGACCGCACCCCACCGGCTCCCGAAGGCCCTGACGAGTCGCAGACCCAGCGACTCCAGGCGCTGTACGAGGCTCTGGTCCCGTACTTCTCGACGGAGGAGGACCCTTCTCCCCTCTACGCCCACGGCGGCGAGTGGGAGAAGGCCTTCCCGTCGTACGAGTTCGACGGCTCGGGTCGTGTCACCCACCTCGAGGTCGCCTACCCGGCGTACTTCCCGGACGGCGAGGCCGAGGAGCGCGCCCGGATCGAGCACCTGCTGGCGGCCAAGTCCGGCCGGGGCCGCGAGTACCACTTCCACTGGGACGAGGAGGGCAACGCGCTCACCGTGACGGTCCTCCACCCGCTCCCCACCGACATCGCCGCCCAGCGCTTCGTGACCGCGCCGGGCGAGACCGTCCTGGGCTTCACCGACCCCTCCCAGGTCCCGCGCACGCTCCCCCTCGGCTTCGGCGGGGAGCACCGTGACGTCCCGCCGGTCGTCTGGCGCACCGGCATCCGTTCCACCGAGCCGCACCTGCTGGTGACCGGCCAGCCCGGCAGCGGCACCTCCACCCTGCTCCGCTCCATCGCCCTCCAGGCCCTCCGGTACGGCGACGTCCTCGTCGTCGACGGCGGCGGGACCGGTGAGTACGCCTGTCTGACCGGCCGGGACGGCGTCCTGGGCGTCGAGGTGGGGCTGGCCGGGGTGCTGGCCGGCCTGGAGTGGGCGGCGCAGGAGACCGAACGCCGGCTCGTCGCCGCGAACAGCGCCCGCCAGGAGGGCAACCCGCCGCCGGACGACACCAAGCGCCCCCTGTGGATCCTCCTCGACCGTCCCACGGCGTTCACGCACCTCGCCGAGGCGGAGGGCCGCAAGGATCCACGGGCCTTCCTCGAGGCCCCTCTCCGGCACGGCCGCGCGGCCCACGTCACGGTGGCCGTGGCCGAACAGCTCGACAGCCTCGAGGCCCTCGGCGACGCCGTACGGCAGCACACGCGCGCGCGGGTCGTCCTCGGGCCCGCGTCGGCCGCCCTCGTGGAGTCGGTCCTGGGCGCCCGCCCGCACACCACCCCCGTCGACCACGTTCCGCCGGGCCGCGGCTACGCCCGGCTGGGCACCGGACCGGTGCACCGCCTCCAGGTGCCGGCGACGCCGGACCCGTACGACGACGCGACCAGCGACGCGCACCGCCGGGCGGTGCTGGACCTGCTGCCGCCCCGTTCGACCCCGGCGGACGGCGAGACACTGCCGGTCCCGGCCGAGGCCATGGCCGCCGAGGGCTCGTAGGGAAGGGAAACGGCCAGGCGCCGGCTAGGCGACGAACGTGCGCGGGCCCTCCGCCCCCAGGGTCCCCCCGCTCTCCACGATCCGTGCCGCCGCGGCCAGCCGTACCGCCGCCTCCTCGGCGACCGCGCCCCCCACGGTGAACGGCAGCCGCACGTACCCCTCGAAGGCGCCGTCGACGCCGAAGCGCGGCCCGGAGGGCACCCGTACCCCCACCCGCTCCCCCGCCTCGGCGAGCCGGGACCCCGACAGGCCCCCGGCGCGCACCCACAGCGTCAGCCCTCCCCTGGGCACCGCGAACTCCCAGTCGGGCAGTTCCCGCCGCACCGCGGCGATCAGCGCGTCCCGGTTGCCCCGGGCCTGGCGGCGCCGCAGCTCCACGGCCTGCTCCCAGCCGCCCGTGCTGAAGAGCCAGTTCACCGCCAGCTGTTCCAGCACCGGCGTGCCCAGGTCGGCGTAGGCGCGTGCCGCGACCAGGCTGCGGATGACGTCCGGAGCCGCCCGGACCCATCCGATGCGCATCCCGGCCCAGAAGGCCTTGCTCGCCGACCCGACGGTGATCACCGTCGAGCCGGCCGGGTCGAAGCCGCACACCGGCCGCGGCATCCCGGCGCCCTCGGCGTCCTCGGCGTCCGCGTCGAGCCACAGCTCGCTCATCGTCTCGTCGGCGACGAGCACGGTCCCCGCCGACCGGGCCGCCTCGACCAGCCGGCGGCGCTGGTCCTCGTCGGCGAGCGCGCCGGTCGGGTTGTGGAAGTCGGCGACGACGTAGGCCATCCGCGGCGCGGCCTCGCGCAGCACCTGGCGCCAGCGGTCCAGGTCCCACCCGGCGAGCCCCTCGGCCATGGCGACGGGCACCAGCCGGGCGCCCGCCTCACGCATGAGCTGGAGGATGTTGGCGTAGGACGGCGACTCGACCGCGATGCGCTCACCGCGCCCGGCGAACAGATGGCAGATGGCGTCGATCGCGCCCATCGCCCCGGTCGTCACCATGATCTGCTCGGGCATCGTGGGGATCCCGCGCGCGGTGTAGCGCTCCGCGATCATCGCCCGCAGGGCGGGCAGGCCCGCCGGGTAGTCGCCGTGCGTGTGCGCGTACGGCGGCAGCTCCTCCAGCGCGCCCTGAACGGCGCGGGTGAGCCAGGGCTCGGGCGCCGGAAGGGCCGCGCAGCCCAGGTCGATCACCGAGCCGAGGGCCTCGGGCGGCAGCGGTTCCAGGCCGCGCGCGGGCAGCGGGTTCCCGGCCGGGACGGCCGTCCAGCTGCCGGCTCCACGCCGGGACTCCAGGAAGCCCTCCGCGCGCAGCGCCTCGTAGGCGGCGGCGACGGTCGTACGGCTCACGGACAGCCCCAGCGCCAGTTCCCGCTCGGCGGGCAGCCGGGCGGCGACGGGGACGCGCCCCTCCAGCACCAGCAGGCGGATGCCGTCGGCGAGCGCGCGATAGGCGGGCGGGCGGCGCGTACCGGGGCCCGCCGGACGGTCCTGCTGGGACATGAGCAGCCGCGCGAGCTGCGCGGCCCCCACCGCCGAGGTCCACTGCGCCATGGTGATCAGTCCACCTTCCCCGAATTGGCCATGGATGGCTCTTCCTTCCCTGCCACAGAGTGTCATGAGCCAGGCCACTACCACCACAGGGGACCCGATGTCCGTGCCACCACCGAAGGACGGCCTCATCCGCCGACTGCTCCAGCTCTACGTCGGACTGGCGCTCTACGGCGCCAGTTCCGCCCTCCTCGTCCGGGCCGGCCTGGGCCTGGAGCCCTGGAACGTGCTGCACCAGGGGCTGGCCGAGCTGACCGGTCTGTCGATCGGGGCCGTGTCGATCCTGGTGGGCGCCGGGGTGCTGCTGCTGTGGATCCCGCTGCGCCAGCGCCCGGGCCTCGGCACCGTCTCCAACGTCTTCGTGGTGGGCCTCGCCATGGACGGCACGCTCGCGCTCGTCCCCGAGGCGCACGGCCTGACCGCCGGCGCGCCGCTCCTGGCGGCCGGCATCGTCCTCAACGGCGCGGCCACCGGCCTCTACATCGCGGCCCGCTTCGGACCGGGTCCGCGGGACGGGCTGATGACCGGTCTGCACCGGCGCACCGGCCGTTCGATCCGTCTGATGCGCACGGCCGTCGAAGCGGCGGTCGTGGTGACCGGCGTCGCCCTCGGCGGCACCGTCGGCGTCGGCACGCTGCTGTACGCGGTGTCGATCGGCCCGCTCGCCCAGCTCTTCCTGCGGGTGTTCGCCGTCCCCACGGCATCCGTCGGCAGCACGGTCGTTGCCACCGGGTCACCCCGGAGGGCGATACTTCGTCCGTGAGCACCCTCGTACGCCACCCCTACCTCGACCATCCCGGGCCGATCCCGTTCGCGCACCGCGGCGGGGCCGCGGACGGCCTGGAGAACACCGTGGCGCAGTTCCGGCAGGCGGTCGCGACGGGCTACCGCTACATCGAGACCGATGTGCACGCCACCCGCGACGGCCGGCTCGTCGCCTTCCACGACGCGACGCTGGACCGGGTGACCGACGGCGCGGGCCGCATCGCCGACCTGCCCTGGGCGGACGTCCGCCGCGCGCGCGTGGGCGGCAGGGAACCGGTCCCGCTCTTCGAGGAGCTCCTGGAGACCTTCCCCGAGGTGCGCTGGAACGTGGACGTCAAGGCCGAGTCGGCCCTCCACCCCCTGCTCAACCTGATCGGGCGGGCGGGCGCGTGGGACCGGGTGTGCGTCGGCTCCTTCTCCGAGGCGCGGGTGCTGCGGGCCCAGCGGCTGGCCGGCCCGCGCCTCGCGACGTCGTACGGCACCCGGGGCGTGCTCAACCTGCGGCTGCGGTCCTGGGGGGTGCCCGCGGCGCTGCGCCGGTCGGCGGTGGCCGCGCAGGTGCCCGAGACGCAGTCGGGCATCCAGGTCGTCGACCGCCGCTTCGTGCGCGCAGCCCACGCGCGCGGGCTGCAGGTGCACGTGTGGACGATCAACGAAGCGGATCGGATGCACCGGCTCCTGGACCTGGGAGTCGATGGCATCATGACCGATCACATCGACACACTGCGCAAGGTCATGGAGGACCGGGGCGTCTGGGTCTGACCCCGGCCGCACCGCGGTCCGCGTCCCTCGCGCGGCCACTCTCAGCGGGGAAGCGAGGGCACGGGTGAGCACCGACACCGTGCGGACGGCGGCCGACGACGCCGCGGGGCGGCGGCGCGAACAGCGCGGCTGGTACTTCTACGACTGGGCCTGCTCCGTCTACTCGACGAGCGTGCTCACCGTGTTCCTCGGACCGTATCTGACGTCGGTCGCGGAGGAGGCGGCGGACGCCGGCGGGTACGTGCACCCGCTGGGCATCCCGGTCCGCGCGGGCTCGTTCTTCGCCTACTCGGTGTCCCTGTCGGTGATCGTGGCCGTGCTGGTGATGCCGCTGGTGGGCGCCGCGGCCGACCGCACGGGCCGCAAGAAGCCCCTGCTGGGGGCCGCCGCGTACGTGGGCGCCGCGGCCACGACGGGCATGTTCTTCCTCTCCGGTGACCGCTATCTGCTGGGCGGCGCGCTGCTGGTCGTCGCAAACGCGGCCCAGTCCGTGGCGATGATGCTCTACAACTCCTATCTGCCCCAGATCGCCCCGCCCGAGGAACGCGACGCGGTCTCCTCGCGCGGCTGGGCGTTCGGGTACGCGGCGGGCTCACTGGTCCTGGTGGTGAACCTGGGGCTGTACCTGGGCCACGACGCCCTGGGCGTCTCCGAGTCGACGGCCGTCCGCGTCTGCCTGGCCTCGGCCGGCCTGTGGTGGGGCGGCTTCGCCCTCGTCCCGCTGCTCAGACTGCGCGACCGGCCGACGGCCGCCCGCGAGGCGACCGCCCCCGGCCTGCGGCAGCTCGCGGCGACCGTCCGCGACATGCGCCGCCATCCCCTCACCCTCGCGTTCCTCCTCGCCTACCTCGTCTACAACGACGGCATCCAGACGGTGATCTCCCAGGCCTCGATCTACGGCTCCGAGGAACTCGGCCTCGGCCAGTCCACCCTCATCGGCGCCGTCCTGCTGGTGCAGGTGCTGGCCGTCGTGGGCGCCCTGGCGATGGGCCGCCTGGCCCGCCGCTACGGCGCGAAGCGCACGATCCTCGGCTCGCTGGCGGCGTGGACGCTCACGCTGGGCGCCGGCTACTTCCTGCCGGCCGGCGTGCCGGTGGGCTTCTTCCTGCTGGCGGCGGCGATCGGTCTGGTGCTGGGCGGCAGCCAGGCGCTGTCCCGCTCCCTGTTCTCCCATCTCGTACCGCCCGGCAAGGAGGCCGAGTACTTCTCCGCGTACGAGGTGAGCGACCGCGGGATGAGCTGGCTGGGGCCGCTGCTGTTCGGGCTCACCTACCAGCTGACCGGGAGCTACCGTGACGCCATCATCTCGTTGGTGATCTTCTTCGTCCTCGGGTTCGCGCTGCTCGCGCGGGTCCCGGTGCGACGGGCGATCGGGGACGCGGGGAACCCGGTACCGGAAAGGATTTAGCACTCCGGGCGAAAGGGCGGTAGTGTACGCGTTTGGCCTGCCAGGCGTACCGTTACTGCGCGTCAAAGATGCCGAAACGCTGGGTGACATCTCCTTTCAGATGTGACAAACCGGGCGCCGGTGGGTACTGCACTGGTTGACAAGGCTGCGGCTACGACGGCGACGCATGACCCGGAACGGGACTCGGAACGGGAATCTTTACCGCCGACCGGACGTTGACCGGATGACGACGACAGCGACACCTGTCCTGTGGGCGACAAGCCCGGGAGGCACGATT
This sequence comes from Streptomyces sp. NPDC088812, assembly GCF_044750285.1. Taxonomy (NCBI): domain Bacteria; kingdom Bacillati; phylum Actinomycetota; class Actinomycetes; order Kitasatosporales; family Streptomycetaceae; genus Streptomyces; species Streptomyces sp. NPDC088812. Next base: position 43,390 of record NZ_JBIVJP010000037.1, read on the forward strand.
CATGAGTGAGCGAGCTCTTCGCGGCACGCGCCTCGTGGTGACCAGCTACGAGACGGACCGCGGCATCGACCTGGCCCCGCGCCAGGCCGTGGAGTACGCATGCGAGAAGGGGCATCGCTTCGAGATGCCCTTCTCGGTCGAGGCGGAGATCCCGCCGGAGTGGGAGTGCAAGGTCTGCGGGGCCCAGGCACTCCTCGTGGACGGCGACGGCCCTGAGGAGAAGAAGGCCAAGCCCGCGCGTACGCACTGGGACATGCTGATGGAACGGCGGACCCGCGAGGAACTCGAAGAGGTCCTCGAGGAGCGGCTGGCCGTTCTGCGGTCGGGGGCGATGAACCTCGCGGTCCATCCCCGCGACAGCCGCAAGTCGGCATAGTCCCGCGGGGCTGGGACCAGACCACCAGCGCACCTGACATGACCGCGGGCGCCGTACGTGAGAGACGTACGGCGCCCGCGGTCGTGGTGCGTCCGGGCAGGTGCGCCGGGTCGTACAGCGCGTGCGGCTCCGGACGGACCGGTCCGTCCGGAGCCGCACGGTCATCTGGCGGCGATCATGTGTCGGCGATCACATGTCGGCCTTCGCCTGCCGGTCAGCGGGTCAGCGGCGGGCGCGGCCCCGCGCCCGCGTCACCCGCGCCGCTCCCGCGCTCGTCGTCCCTGATCACCTCGCCCTGGACCACCTTCCCGTCGGGGCGGCGCATCCGGGCCTGCTGGAAGGCATCGCCCAGGGAGCCGGGGGTGGTCTCCCGGAGCTTGCGGTCCACCGCGCGCTCCGCCGAGCGCCCGACGGCCTTCTGGACCGGCGGGAGCAGCAGGAGCAGGCCGAGGGCGTCGGAGATCAGACCCGGGAGCATCAGCAGCAGACCGCCGAGCATCATCAGGCCGTTGCCACCACCCCGGGACGGGGGCGTGCCGCGCTGGAGCGCCTCGTTGAGGTTCTGGAAGGCGCGGCGGCCGGCCCGCTTGATGACCACCGAGCCCAGGACGAGCCCGGCGACCAGCAGCAGGAAGACCGTGACTCCGCCGGCCGCGCCCGCGACCACGGTCAGCAGCCAGATCTCCAGCACCAGCCACGCGGCCACGCCCAGCGGCAGTGCCGTCCGCAGGCGGGAGCGTCGGGGCCGGGCCGGGTGGAAGGGGGTCGAAGCGCCAGTCGTCATGCACCCAGTGTGCCTGGGCCCGGCTCAGCGGAGCGTAAGAGGACGATCAGTCGTTCCTGTGCGACTCGGGCGACGACGGCCGCGCCGGCGACTCGGGCGCCTCGGACGCCGGTTCTTCGGAGGCCTCACTCCCGGAAGCCTCGCTCGCGGACACCGAAGCCTCGGACGCCGGAACCTCGGACACCGGAACCTCGGACACCGGGCCCTCGGACGCCGGAACCTCGGAAGCCGGGGCCTCGGAAGCCGAGCCGACGGACGACGCACCCCCGGAACCCGAGCCGGCCGACGACACGCCGTCGGACGACGCACCGTCGGCCCGCGGAGCGTCGGCCTGCGCAGGCTGCTCCTGCCGCTCCCCCTTGCCCGCGATCTTGCCGACCCGCTCCCCCACGCCCCACGCCGTGACCCGCCACAGAGCCTCGACGAGGATGTCGCGGCTCATCTTGGAGTCACCGAGTTCCCGCTCGACGAAGGTGATGGGCACCTCGACCACGTGGAAGCCCGCCTTGACCGCGCGGCGGGCGAGGTCGACCTGGAAGCAGTAGCCCTGGGAGGCGACCTCGTCGAGTCCGAGGCCCTCGAGGGTCTCGCGGCGGAAGGCGCGGTACCCGCCGGTGATGTCCCGCAGGGGCAGGTCCAGGGCCAGGCGGGAGTAGAGGCTGCCGCCGCGGGAGATGATCTCGCGGGACCTGGGCCAGTTCACGACGCGGCCGCCCGGCACCCAGCGGGAGCCCAGGACGAGGTCGGCGCCCTTCAGGGCGGTCAGCAGGCGGGGCAGTTCCTCGGGCTGGTGCGAGCCGTCGGCGTCCATCTCGATCAGGACGCCGTAGCCGTGCTCCAGGCCCCAGCGGAAACCCGCGAGGTAGGCGGCGCCGAGCCCTTCCTTGCCCTTGCGGTGCAGCACCCGGACCTGCTCGTCGGCGGCGGCCAGCTCGTCGGCGAGCTTGCCGGTGCCGTCGGGGCTGTTGTCGTCGGCCACGAGGACGTGGGCCTCGGGGACAGCCTCGCGCACCCGGCCGACGATGGCCTTGATGTTCTCGGCCTCGTTGTAGGTCGGGATGATCACCAAGGCCTTGCCGAGCGGACCGAACTGCCTCCCACGGTCCTGTGCCGCGCGGGTCGCGTCGCCGTCGTTCACTGCTGCCCCTTCGTGTCCGTACGCAGGGGACCACCATAGTGGCCGCCGCCTGCGCCGACGTGACGGGACGTTCATATGGTGGTGTCGTTTTCAGAAAAGCGGGGTATGTACGCGCTTTTGGGCTTGTATGTACGAGGCTACTGCGGCCGGGAGGCCAGGCGGCCGCGGACAGGGGTGGTCCGGCGTGCTGCGGATGGGGGCCCGGCGCTCTTCGGGCCGACCTGGGACCCGCTGGCTGCGGGTCGACCGAAAGCCGTTGTCTACTGAGCGCCCGGGCCCCATCCGGGTCACACCTCCCCTACCGGCCGGAACGGCCCTCGCCACGACGCGGGCGCTGAGCCTGGCTCCCAGTGGCGGTACGCCGGTGCGGCGGACCGTCCCTGACCCAGCGGCGCCCCGGCGAGTGAGCGGACGTTCCCCGGCGGGGCGTCCGGTGGTGGACTCGCCGAACCTATCGGCCCCCCGCCGTCGCCTGTCAACAGCCGTTCGACCTGCGGGTCTTTGGTCAATGCGCTGGTCAGCGGCAAGATCGCCGGAGGGCGGGCGGACGGGTGATCCTCCGCCCGCCGTCCCGGGTGATCACTCCCCCGGCCGTACGAAGACCGTCCGCCCGCCGACCACCGTGCGCAGACAGACGGGCAGGTCGGAGCCCGGGGTCAGGTCGGGCAGGCCGGGGGTTCCGGAGCGGGGGTCGGTGGACCAGCGGGCCACCCGGTCGTCCGGGGCCTGCACGACCAGTTCCTCCGTGCGCCACACCGCGTAGTCCGCCGGCGCGCCCGGCACCAGCACGCCCGCGTCGTCGCGTCCGACCGCCCGCCACCCCCCGCGGGTGTGGGCGGTGAAGGCGGCGCGCACGGAGACGCGGTGCTCGGGCGTGCGGTGGAAGGCGGCGGCGCGGACCGTGCCCCACGGGTCGAGGGGCGTGACCGGGCTGTCGGAGCCGAAGGCGAGGGGAACACCGACGCGCAGCAGGGCGGCGAACGGGTTCAGCGTGCGGGCCCGGTCGGCGCCCAGGCGCCGGGCGTACATGCCGTCCTCGCCGCCCCACAGGGCGTCGAAGGCGGGCTGGACGGAGGCCGTCAGCCCGAGCTCGGCGAAGCCGGCGACCGTCTCCGGGGTGAGCATCTCGGCGTGCTCGACCCGGTGGCGGGCGGCACGGACCCGGGACAGGCCGAGCGTGTCGGCGGCGGCGCGCACGCCCTCCACGACGGCGGCGACGGCGGCGTCGCCGATGGCATGGAAGCCCGCCTGGAGGCCGGCCTCGGTGCAGGCCACGACGTGTGCGGCGATCTCGGGGGCGCTGAGGTAGGCGCGGCCGGTGTGGGCCGCGTCGGCGTACGGGGTGTGGAGACAGGCGGTGTGGGAGCCGAGGGCGCCGTCGACGAAGAGGTCGCCGGCCGCGCCGACGGCGCCGAGTTCGCGGGCCTTGTCCACGTCCCGCTCGGCCCAGTAGCCGACGACCCGCGGGCCCGGCTCCCCGGCGGCGAGCCGCAGCAGTCCGGTGAAGTCGTCCTCGGAGGAGATCTCGGGGCCCGCGCACTCGTGGACGGAGCCGATTCCGAGGGAGACGGCGTGGGCGAGGGCGGCGCGCTGGGCGTCGGTGCGCTGCCGGGCCGTCACGGCCGCGAACGCGGCGGCGCGTACGGCGTGGTGGTCGTCGGCGGTGAGCGGGCCGTCCGGCGGAAGGTCCGGCCGGCCGAGGTCCGGGGTCAGGTCCAGCAGGGCCGTGGTGACGACCGCGGAGTGGACGTCGATCCGGGAGAGGTAGAGGGGACGGCCGCCCGTGGCCTCGTCCAGTTCCGCGCGCGTCGGCGGGCGGCCGCCCGGCCAGCGGGAGGCGTCCCAGCCGTGGCCGAGCAGCACTTCGTCCTGCGGGTGGGCCGCGGCGAAGTCCCGTACCCGGGCGAGGGCCGCCTCCAGGGAGGGTGCGGCCGACAGGTCCAGGCCGGTCAGGGCGAGGCCGGTGGCGGTGGTGTGGACGTGGGCGTCGGTGAACGCGGGGGTGACCAGGGCGCCGTCCAGGTCGACCACCTCGTCGACGCCGTCGGCGAAGGCGTCCGCCGCACCCTCGGAACCGACCCAGGCGACCTGGCCGCGCTCGACGACCATCGCGGTCGCGAACGGGTCGGCGGGGCTGTGGACCTCTCCTCGACGGAGCAGGACGGTCTTCGGCTCGGGGGTGCGCTCACTCATGGACACAGTGTCGCGCCCCGGCCGGGGCGCCCGGCACGCGGACCCCTCAGATCCTCGGCGGCCGGGCCTCGTACGGGGTGGACAGGACGACCGTCGTCCGCGTCGAGACGCCCGCGAGCGCCCGGAGCCGGCCCAGCAGCTCCTCCAGTTCGTGCGGGGTGGCCACGCGCACCTTCAGGATGTAGTTCTCGTCGCCGGCCACGCTGTGGCAGGCCTCGATCTCCGGCACCCCGGAGAGACGGTCGGCGATGTCGTCGGGGGCGCTGGGGTCGAACGGTTTCACCGAGATGAACGCGGTCAGGGGCAGCCCGACGGCCTCGGAGTCGACGACGGCCGCGTATCCGCGGATGACGCCGCGCTGTTCGAGCCGACGCACCCGCTGGTGCACGGCCGAGGTGGACAGGCCCGTGGCCTTGCCCAGATCGGTGTAACTCATCCGCCCGTCCTTGACGAGCAGCTGCACGATTTGTCGGTCCAGCTCCTCCATGGCGCAAGAACTTACAGGGCACACGATCTCCTCGTATACCTATGCAGCCCAGGTCATACGGGTTCGTGATGTGACCGGAGGTCAGGTGCGGGACGCCCCGGCGGACCGGTTCACGCGGGCACCTTCGCGCGGCATGTGACGAACACCACAAGTCCTGTCCGGGCTTCGTGATGTTCCCGTGATTACCCCCGAGACGGTCTGGGAAGTGCTTGCTGTGGTCGAGGCCGCAGCGCCTTCACGGCCCAGCCCGAGGGGGAGAATCCCATGCAGAGTCTTAAGCGCCCTGGTCGTACCGCGCCCAAGCGGTTCCAGCCCGTCGTCGTCGAACTCGAGCCGGAGGGCGTCGAACCCGACACCTTCGACGCCGAACTCGCCGACGACGGCGAGGAGTTCGACGCGTACGACACCTTCGAGATGTACCGGGTGATCTGCCCGGACTGCGCCCAGCCCATCGCGCTGCTGGCGGACGAGGAGATCCTGCCGGAGCACGCACTGTGCGCCTCGCCGTGGAACCCGTTCGGGCTCACGGTCTGTGCCGGTACGGGCCGCACGGCCTCCGAGGCGCGCCCCGCGGACGAGTCCTTCGAGCCCCAGGAGCAGGACACCGCCCTGCTGCTGACGCTCCCGCAGGGCCTCGACTGGCGCATGCAGCCCTTCTCGCACGTCGGCGGCCCGGGCTCGCGCCCGATGCGCGTACCGACGATGCACCGCCACGCCGCCTGAGCGTCCTGCCCGGCCGGAGAGCCGGCCCGCCTTCGTCGACTGCCCTGCACCGTGGCTCTGGGCCGCCGTGGCCCGAGGATGCCGTGGTGCAGGACCGGTGTGTCCGCACCGGCCGCCACGGCGACCGCCCCGAGGTGCCGCGCGACGCGCCACGCCGAGCTGCCGCGCCGACCGGCGGAAGGACTGACGGACGGAAGGACTGACGGGCGCAGGAGCGGAAGGACTGATGAGCGACGCACGACAGTGCGGCCGCCCGCCGCCCGGCGACGACCGGCCGAGCGGACCTGACGCGCATGACCGGCCGCGCGGACCTGACGACGCATCACCGGTCGAGTGAATTCGTCGGCAAATGACTTGACGGCGCGTCAACCACGTCGAAGGCAGCGGGGACGCGCCGGGGGACGGCCGGTGCCGGACCGACGCCCCCGCCGGCCCCGACCCGCCGCGACGGAGCCCGGGGCACCCTCCGAACTCACGCCCGACCGACCGGGCCGGTGACCCGGACTCGCGCCCGCGCGTTGCCCCGGTATGGTCCTCACCTACTCGACAGCGCCCGGGCGTCACCGCCAGCTCTACGTCCCGGCGCCCGCAGAATCGGTTCCGCCGGCTCCGCCGCCCCTGCCGGACCCGCCGATCTACCGTGCCGTGATGCGCGCCTGGGCCGACCGGGGCCGTACCCTGCCCGGCCGGCACGACCCGGAGTGGGCGCGTCTGGCGGCCCCGCCGGTGCGTCCGGGCCAGTTCAGCGGGTCTGCGGACCCACTAGGTGACGGGCGATGACCATGCGCTGGATCTGGTTCGTGCCCTCGACGATCTGCAGGACCTTGGCCTCGCGCAGGTAGCGCTCGACGGGGAAGTCCGCGGTGTAGCCGTAGCCGCCGAGGACCTGGACGGCGTCGGTGGTGACCTGCATCGCGGCGTCGGTGCAGTGCAGCTTGGCCATGGCCGCGTGCGGCGCGAACGGCCGGCCGGCGTCCCGCAGCCGCGCCGCCGCCAGGTACAGGGCCCGGCCCGCCTCGATCCGGGTGGCCATGTCGGCGAGCAGGAAGCGCAGTCCCTGGAAGTCGGCGATCGGCCGCCCGAACTGCCGCCGCCGCCCCGCGTACGCGACCGCCTCGTCGAGGGCCGCCCGGGCGACCCCGACCGCGCAGGCCGCGATACCGAGCCGCCCGGAGTCCAGCGCGGCCAGGGCGATCGCGAAGCCCTGCCCCTCGTCGCCGATGCGGCGCGCGTCGGGGACCCGTACGCCGTCGAAGTGGAGCTGGGCGGTGGGCGAGCCCCGCAACCCCATCTTCCGCTCCGGCGGCGCGGCGGTCAGGCCCTCGGCGTCACCGGGGACCAGGAACGCGGTGATCCCCCGTGGGCCCGCGCCGCCGGTTCGCGCCAGGACGGTGTAGAAGTCCGCGAGACCGCCGTGGGTGACCCACGCCTTGGTGCCGCTGATCCGCCACTCGTCGCCGTCGCGCACCGCCCTGGTCCGCAGCGAGGCCGCGTCCGAACCGGAGGACGGCTCGGACAGGCAGTAGGCGCCGAGCCGCCCGCCACCGAGCATCCCGGGCAGGTGCGCGGCCCGCTGGGCCTCGGTGCCGTGGGCGGCGACCGGAAAGGTGGCCAGGGTGTGGACGCTGACGCCGAGCCCGACGGTGAGCCGGGCCGCGGCCAGTTCCTCCACGGCCTGGAGGTAGACCTCGTAGGGCTGACCACCGCCGCCGTACGCGGGGTCGTACGGCAGGCCCAGGAGCCCCGCCTCCGACAGGAGGGTGAACAGCGGGCGCGGGAAGTGCCCGGCGGCCTCCTCCGCCCCGGCCGTCGGGGCGATCTCGCGGCGGGCGATGTCCCGGACGAGGGCGAGCAGGTCGCGGGCCTCGTCCGTGGGCAGGAGGCGGTCCACCGGCGGCGGGGAGCGGTCGGTCATGGCGGCACTCTCCTCCCTGGGCCCACCGGCCTCCCTGAGCCCACCGGAGACCTCCGCGCCGGGCCGGCGGAGGCCGTGCGCTGCGAGTATGCCCGCCGCGCACGCCGCCCGCACTACCGGAACCGACTGGTCCGCACCATTGACCTGGCTGATCAAGTACTCCTACGCTCACGGCCACCGCGTTCTCGCGTCCATGCCAATCGGCGCACTCTCCTCCCCCCGCACGAGGTGACACCCGATGCACCGACCTCCCCACCGCCGGCACGCCCGGATCCGGCACTCCAAGATCCAGGCGCTCGTCGCCGCCGCCTCCTCGGCCGCCCTGAGCGCCCTCCTGCTCGCCGGCGCCGGCCCCGCGACCGCCACCTCCTCCCCGACCACGACCGCCGCCACGTCCCCGACCACGACCACGACCGCCACCGTCAGCACCGCCTCCACCGCCCCGTCCGCGCAGGCGGCCACCGACGCGAAAACCGTCGGCTACTTCACGGAATGGGGCGTTGACGACCGCGCGTACCTCGTCAAGAACATCGAGACGTCGGGCTCGGCGGCGAGACTGACCCACATCAACTACGCCTTCGGCAACGTCACCGGCGGCAAGTGCGCGATGGGCGACGCCTACGCCGCCACCGAACGCGCCCACACCGCCGCCGAGTCCGTCGACGGCGTCGCCGACACCTCGGACCAGTCCCTTCGCGGCAACTTCAACCAGCTGCGCGAGCTGAAGAAGAAGTACCCGGGCCTGAAGGTCCTGTGGTCCTTCGGCGGCTGGACGTGGTCGAGCGGCTTCGGCGAAGCGGCCGGTGACCCGGCCGCGTTCGCCCAGTCCTGCTACGACCTGGTCGAGGACTCCCGCTGGGCCGACGTCTTCGACGGCATCGACATCGACTGGGAGTACCCGAACGCCTGCGGCACCGTCTGCGACACCAGCGGCACAACGGCCTTCACGGGCCTCATGCAGGCGGTGCGCACGACGTTCGGCTCCGACAACCTCGTCACGGCGGCGATCACCGCCGACGCCTCGGCGGGCGGCACGATCGACGCGGCGGACTACGCGGGCGCCGCCGCGTACGTCGACTGGTACAACCCGATGACGTACGACTACTTCGGCGCCTGGGACACCACCGGGCCGACGGCTCCGCACTCGGCACTGAACTCCTACACCGGCATCCCGGCGGCCGGTACCTACACCTCGGCGACCATCGCCAAGCTCCGGGGACTCGGCATCCCCGCCGCGAAGCTGCTGCTCGGCATCGGCTTCTACGGGCGCGGCTGGACCGGCGTCACCCAGGCGGCACCCGGCGGCACCGCGACCGGCCCGGCGGCGGGGACGTACGAGGAGGGCATCGACGACTACCGGGTGCTCAAGACCAGGTGCCCCGTGACCGGCACGGTGGGCGGCACCGCCTACGCGAAGTGCGGCGACGAATGGTGGAGTTACGACACCCCGGCGACCATCGCGACGAAGATGGCGTACAAGAACGAGCAGGGCCTGGGCGGGACCTTCTTCTGGGAACTGAGCGGGGACACGGCGGACGGTGAGCTGATCGGGGCCATCGACTAGCCGGACCGCGAGAACACTCGGGGCGGAGGACCACGGGCCTCCGCCCCGGAGCGGGTCAGGATCCCGACGGCGCACCGGGGGCGGGTCAGGATTCCGACGGGCGCACCGGGGGCGGGTCATGATCCCGACGGGCACACCGGGGGCGGGTCAGGAGTCCCGGCGCGCCGGTTCCGGCGCCGGGAACGCGGGGTCCAGTTCCTCGACGGCGCGCAGGGCGCCGCCCAGGGTCTTCACCAGGAGGTCGCCCATGACCTCGCGGGAGAGCTCGGGGCGGTCGATCCAGTCGAGGGTGGCGCCCTCCACGCTGCACACCCAGGAGAGCAGGCCCATCCGGGGCAGCGGCGGGATGTCGCTGCGGCCGTACGCGCCCTCGGCGATGGTCGCCACGATCGCCTCGCGCACCCCGTCGCGGATGGCGTGCACCTCGGTGTCGAAGCCGACACCGCCGCTGACGATCGTGCGGTAGGCGGCCTGGTGGTGCTCCGCGAAGCGCAGATAGCCGTCGACGGTGCGGTGCACCCGGTCCACCTGGGGCAGCTCCAGGCCGCTCGCGGCGAAGGAGACCAGGTCCGCGACGGAGTCCTGGATGATCGCCATGTAGTAGCCGCGCTTGGACCGGAAGTAGTAGTAGATCAGCCCCTTGGCGACGTGCGCCTGCCGGGCGATGTCGTCCATCGAGAGCGCGTCGTAGGACGTGTCGGCGAACAACTTCCGCCCGATGGCGAGGAGTTCGGCGCGACGCGCCAGTGAGCGCTCGGTGCCGCGCGCCTGCGGACGGGCACCGGCACGCTGGTGACTGATGTTCAAGGTCGACCCTGGTCTCAACGGTCGGCGGGACGACGTCAGTATGTCAGGTCGAACGGTGGGTCAGATCACAGCGCCGGAGATCGCGGACACCGGCGTCAGAGCAGTCCGAGCTGGGTCACGAACATGGCCACGACGGCGACGAGGACCCACCCCATGACGTGTTCGAGGATCTTCGGCCCGTCGTCCCCGGGGCCGCCGGTGCGGGCACGGGGGGCGGTGGCTGCGTGTGCGGTCATGGTGTCTCGCTGAGGTCGGGCGTACAGGGTCCGGACTGTCCACCTTGCCACCGGTCAGGGCTTTCGCGGTCGAGAGCTTGCTCACACGGCGGGGCCGACGTTCCCGCCGTGTGCCCGGTTCAGTGCACCCCGACCGCCGCGAGCGCCGTGCGCTGGCGCGCGGTCGGACGCGCCGGGAAGTAGAGGTAGCAGACGCCTCCGGTGCCGGAGACGACCGTGCCGCTCGCGTCGTACCGCTTGGTGCGCAGCCAGATGTTCTCGAATTCGCGCCGCCGGTAGACGCGCCGCACCGCCGCGTTGCTCGGCGAGGCCGGATCGTTGGCGATCACGTCGCCCTCCGCGGTGAACCCGACCACGGTCATCAGGTGGCCGGAGGTGCCGTACCCGGCGCCCGTCAGCTCTCCCTTCAGGAAGGACTGGGAGGTCATGGCAGGGATGCCGGCCGCGATCAGCGTCTCCAGATCGGTGAGGGAGGTGAGCCGGGTCACCACACCCTGGAGGTCCTTGAAGGTGGCCGCGTAGGCCGCGTTGAACGGCCAGTTGCCGCAGCCCGCGTACTGGTGGTCGTACGTGGACCGGGCGGCGTGGCACACCTGCGGGTCGGCGTACGCGGGGTCGACCCAGGCGAGCTGCTCCGGGGTGAGGCGGCCGCCCCAGTACTCGATGATCATCTGGGACGAGGTGGGGCTGCACCAGGCCTCGCCGCCGTTGTCGTACTCGGGGTACTGGCCCGTGTGGATCTCCTGGGAGTACCGCGGCACGCTCAGCTCCCCGGCCGGGCCGGGCACGGAGGCCGGGACGGTGAAGCGGTCGGGGACGTCGGAGCCCATCGCGCCCAGCCGCCACACGGTCGGGGTGAGCTGCGTACCGGGCCTGCGGTAGAGGGTCAGCCGGAGGCGGTGCGAGGTCAGGCGCAGGCCGGTGGAGGCGTCGTCGACGGCCAGCGTGTCCGTCCAGACGGTGCTCCTGCCGTCGCTCTGGCCGTCGACGGAGGCCCGCCGGATGTCCTGGTCGCCGGACGCCCACCGCCCCATGACGTACCAGGGGGTGTCCGTGCCGTCGGAGTAGGTGGCCCGCAGTTCGGCCTGGAGCCAGGTGCCGCCCGGGGTGCTCGCGTTCCAGGAGGCGATCGCCTCGGTCGCGGGGACGGTGAGCCGGTGGACCGGGGAGGTCCAGGTCGCGTACTCCCAGGCGGCGGTGGTGCCGGTGTGCGGGTCGGTGAGGTCGACGGTGCCGGCGGGGGTGCCGATGGCGACGCCGGGCCGGGTCCCCGCGACCGTCCGGGTGCCCCGGGCGGTTCCGGCGCTCCAGTCGGCGAGGGTCGTCCAGGAACGGTGGTCGACGGGCCGGCCGACCGCCGCTCCGGCGCCCGCGGCGCCGGCCGTGTCGGCGCCCGCGGTGCCGACCGTGTCGGGGCCCGCGGTGCCGACCGTGTCGGGGCCCGCGGTGCCGACCGTGTCGGCGGCCGCCGGGGCCGCACCCCCCGCACCCCCCGCGACGGCCGCGGCGACCGCGGCGGCGAGGACGGTTCTGCGGGTGGGCCGATCGGACGCCTCGGGGCACTGGTCGATTCCGCCGGAGCGCTGCTCCGCTCCGTAGGACGGCTGTTCGGCTTGGCTCATGGACGAACGACTCCCAGGGTGTGGCGGGTCGGATCGGGTCGGGTCCGGTGTGCGGTGTGCGGTGTGCGGTGTGCGGTGTGCGGTGTGCGCCCACTATGGCCGCGGGCGGCCGGGTCGGCCAGCACCGACGCTCGTGCCACGCCCGGCGACACGGGTCCGGCCCCCTGACGGCACCCGGGCGGGCGCCGCGTCGGCGGCCCACGCCCGACACCGCCGACGGCGCCAGGACGTCGCATCGGCACCCCTGGCCGCCCCCCGACCGCCCCCGGTCCGGGCCACCGGCGCGACGACGGCCGGGCGGTCCCGTACCGCACTAGACTGGCCCGCCGCAGACCCGCAGCCCTCCCGTGGCCCCGGGCGGTGCCGCCCGAGCCCGCCCAGGGCACGCCCCGAATCACCAGGACCCGCCATCCACCAGCTCGCCTCCCGGCTCCGCCAGCTGCCCCCGTCCTGCGGCCCGGTCCGTCTGATCGGCGTCGACGGGCACGCCGGCTCGGGGAAGTCCACGTTCGCCGGGCGCCTGGCGCAGGCGCTGGGCGACGCGCCCGTTCTCCATCTGGACGACATCGCGAGCCACGACGAACCCTTCTCCTGGACCGGACGTCTGCTGGCCCAGGTGATCACCCCCCTCCGCGCCGGCGGGACGGCCCGCTACACCCCCTACGACTGGCACGACCGCCGCTTCGGCCCGCCCCGCCCGCTCCCGGCCGCCCCGGTGGTCCTGGTCGAGGGCGTCGGCGCGGGCCGCCGCGCCCTGCGGCCGCACCTGGCGCACCTGCTGTGGATGGAGGTGCCCCGCGAGGAGGCCTGGGCGCGGGGGCGTTCACGGGACGGGGAGGAACAGCGGGACTTCTGGGACGGATGGGTCCGGGCCGAGGAACGTCATTTCGCCGAAGACCCGTCGAGACCGTACGCCGACACTGTGGTGCGGCAGGTGAACGAGGGGTACGAGATGCTGCCGGGGCCGGTGGGAACGCACTGACCGCACCACACCGTCACACACGGTGAGGGAGCACCCGCGATGTGGCGAACCCGTGAAGGGGTCGTGCGTGCGAACTTCACCAAGTGCTCCGGCCCTGCTTGACCGGTGGCCCGTACAGGACTTACGTTCTCAATGTGCGGCAATCCAAGCCGCCTCAGGACGCGAAGCCCCCGGTTGTTCCCCCGTGATCGGGGGCTTCGTTCTGCCCTCACCCGGCGTGCCCCGCCCCGGACGACCGCCGTGCGGCGCCGTTCGCTCACCCAGGGTCACCACGCACAGGTGCGCCCCTTCTGCCCCCACCACGCCAAACGTCCTGTGCGGCACCCTTCGGCGGGCGACACCCCCGCAGGTACGATGCCCTCGGTGCGACCTACGGACAGCTGCCGCGCGCACCTTGCAACTGCGGTCCGCGGCACAGCGGTTCGACCAAGGCGGCCGGTGGGCGACGGCCCGGCGGCATACCGACGGGGGCACGGTTTGTGGGGGACGTGATGGACTTCGGCACGCGGGGCCCCGAGGCCCCGGCCGACCTCGCCTGGCTGCGAGGCGTGGACGCCTACACGATGGGCGCGTATCCACAGGCGGAGGAGGAGTTCCGCACCGCGGTGCGGATCGATCCCGGCATGGCCGACGGCTGGCTCGGGCTGCACGCGCTGCGCGTCGACACGACGACCGCGCTGCTGAGGATGTTCCGGCACCGCGACCGCTTCGGCGAACAGCGCACCCGGCACCGACGCACCCTCAACTCCTGGTACTGGCTGGGCTGGTGGGTGCAACCGGTACTCGAAAGCCCCCGCGACCTGCTGCTCGCGCACGCCTCGCACTGGCTGGACGGCCGGCACGTGCCCGAACTGGACCGTGCGCTCGCCGGGCTCCCGCCCGTCGACACCGACCAGCAGGTCCGCTTCCTGCACGCCTGCCGCGCCTACCTGGTCAAGGACTGGGAGCAGTTGGTCCGGCACACCGACCCGCTGGTCGACGACCCGCTGCTCGGCATCGAGGCCGGCCTGTTCGGCGGTATGGCCCGGGTCCGGCTGGAGATGTACGGGCAGGCCGAGCCGCTGCTGTCGACGGCGCTGATGCGCTGCCGCAGCGAGCAGCCGCAGCGCAAGGAACTGCGCTACTGGCTGGCCCGCGCCCACGAGGGCACCGGCCGCTCGGCCGCCGCCCTCCCCCTGTACCGCGCCGTGCACCGCGTCGACCCCGCCTTCATGGACACCGCGGCCCGGCTCGCCGCGATCGCCGAGGGCGACGGCTACGACGATCCGGGCGACCTCGCCGCGATCACCCTCACCGGTGCCGGCCAGGACACCGGCGACGGGCCCGACGTCCTCGACCCGCTCTTCGGCACCGAAGGACGGGACCTGAAGCTCACCGAACCCGGCGACCTGCCGCCCGTCGGCCCCCTCCCCTCGGTGACCGGCCCGGCGGTGCGCGAGCGGACGCTGGTGCCCTCGGTGCTGCCCGCCGGGCCCACCGACCCCGTCCTTCTGGAGGAGGCGCTCGCCGAACTGGAGCGCATGGTCGGACTTGAACCGGTCAAACGTCAGGTCAAGGCGTTGTCGGCGCAGTTGAACATGGCCCGGCTGAGAGCCGGGCAGGGCCTCCCGGTCCAGCCGCCCAAGCGCCATTTCGTCTTCTCCGGCCCCTCCGGCACCGGCAAGACCACGGTGGCCCGCATCCTGGGCCGTGTCTTCTACGCCCTCGGCCTCCTCGGCGGCGACCACCTCGTGGAGGCCCAGCGGGCCGATCTGGTCGGCGAGTACCTCGGCCAGACGGCGGTCAAGGCCAATGAGCTGATCGACTCCGCGCTGGGCGGTGTCCTCTTCGTCGACGAGGCGTACTCCCTGTCCAACTCCGGCTACGGCAAGGGCGACGCGTACGGCGACGAGGCACTCCAGGTGCTGCTGAAGCGGGCCGAGGACAACCGGGACCACCTGGTGGTGATCCTGGCCGGCTATCCGGAGGGCATGGACCGTCTGCTCGCCGCGAACCCCGGACTGTCGTCCCGCTTCACGACCCGTGTCGACTTCCCGTCGTACCGGCCCCTGGAACTCACCTCGATCGGCGAGGTACTCGCCGCGGAGAACGGTGACGTGTGGGACGAGGAGGCCCTGGACGAGCTGCGGTCGGTCGCCGGGCACGTGGTGGAGCAGGGCTGGATCGACGAGCTGGGCAACGGGCGGTTCCTGCGGACCCTGTACGAGAAGAGCTGCGCCTACCGGGACCTGCGGCTGTCGGTGTATCCCGGGGCCCTGACCCGGGACGATCTGTCGACGCTGCGGTTGCCTGACCTGATGCAGGCGTACGGGGAGGTGCTGTCGGGCCGGGGACCGCAGGATCCGTCGGCCCTGTAGGCGCCGCCCGGCCCGTGGCGCGGGCGCGCCGCCGGAAGCGGCACGCCCGCGCGCGAGGGCTACGAGGCCATCACCACCTCGGGCACGTCCCGGTGGGCCGGATCCCGCACCTCGCCGACGAGCAGTTCCAGTACGTCCTCCAGGGCGACCAGGCCGAGCACCTTGCCCGAGGCGTCGGCGACCTGCGCCAGATGGGTCGCCGCCCGGCGCATGACCGTCAGCGCGTCGTCGAGGGGCAGGTCCGCCCGGAGCGTCGTCATGGAGCGCCACACCTGCTGCGGCACCGCCCGGTCGGAGTGCTCCAGGTCCAGGACGTCCTTCACATGGAGGTACCCCATGAAGGCGCCGTTCTCCGCGGCGACCGGGAAGCGGGAGTAGCCGGTGCGGGCGGTGAGGTCGACGATCTCGCCGGGGGTGACCGACGGGCTGACCGTCACCAGCGACTCGCGCCGCAGCAGCACGTCCGTGACCGGCCGGGAGCCCAGCTCCAGCGCGTCCTCCAGCCGCTCCTGCTCCTCGGGGTCGAGCAGACCGGCCTGGCCGGAATCCTCCACCAGCCGGTTGAGCTGTTCGCTGGTGAAGACGGCCTCCACCTCGTCCTTGGGCTCGACGTCGAAGAGGCGCAGGATGCCCTGGGCGCAGGCGCCGAGGGCGACCGTGATCGGACGGCACAGCCGGGCGAAGGCGACCAGCCCCGGGCCGAGCCACAGCGCGGCCTTCTCCGGTGCCGCCATGGCGAGGTTCTTCGGGACCATCTCGCCGATGACGAGGTGGAAGAAGACCACGGCGGCGAGGGCGATGACGTAGCCCAGCGGGTGGATCATCCCGTGCGGGAGGTGGACCCCCTCGAAGACGGGCTCCAGCAGGTGCGCGACCGTGGGTTCGGCGACCGCGCCCAGGGTGAGAGAGCAGACGGTGATGCCGAACTGGGCGGCCGCCATCATCTGGGGCAGGCGCTCCAGTCCGTGCAGGACCTGGCGGGCGCGGGCCGTGCCGAGCGGCTCGATCTGGCTGCGGCGGACCGACACCAGGGCGAACTCGGCGCCGACGAAGAAGCCGTTCGCGAGCACGAGGAGGGCGGCGAGGGCGAGTTGGAAGACGCTCATCGGGCGGCCTCCACGACGGCCCCGGTGCGCACGAGCCGGACCCGCTCGGCCCGGTAGTGGCCGACGCGGCGCACCGACAGGCGCCAGCCGGGCAGCTCGGCCCGGTCGCCGACGGCCGGGATACGGCCCAGCAGGTCGGCGACGAGTCCGGCGACCGTCTCGTAGGGCCCCTCGGGCACGTCGAGGCCTATCCGCAGCAGGGTGTCGACACGGCAGCTGCCGTCGACGTCCCAGGCGGGCCGGCCGTCCTCGGGCGGCACGGCGGCCAGTTCCGGGGTGTCCGCGCCGTCGTGCTCGTCGCGGACCTCGCCGACGATCTCCTCGACGATGTCCTCCAGGGTCACCACGCCGGCCGTGCCGCCGTACTCGTCGACGACGACGGCGATGGGCTGCTCGCTGCGCAGCCGGGCCAGCAGGGGCCGGACGGGCAGCGTCTCGGGGACGAGCAGCGCCGGGCGGGCGATCCGGCCGACGGGGGTGCGCAGCCGTTCGTGGACGGGGACGGCGAGGGCGTCCTTGAGGTGGACCATGCCGACGATCTCGTCGATCTTCTCGTGGTAGACGGGGAAGCGGGACAGGCCGGTGGCGCGGGTCAGGTTGACCACGTCCTCGGCGGTGGCCGACGCCTGCAGGGCGCTGACCTTCACGCGCGGGGTCATGACGTGCTGCGCGGTGAGCTCGGCCAGGGACAGGGTGCGGACGAAGAGGTCGGCCGTGTCCTGTTCCAGGGCGCCGGCCTGCGCGGAGTGCCGGGCCAGGGAGACCAGTTCGCCCGGGGTGCGGGCGGAGGCCAGTTCCTCGGCGGGCTCGACGCCCAGGGCCCGCACGAGCCGGTTGGCGACGGCGTTGAGGCCGGCGATGACCGGCCGGAAGAGGCGGGCGAAGGCGTACTGCGGGCCGGCGACGAAGCGCGCGACCTGGAGGGGCCTGGACACCGCCCAGTTCTTGGGCACGAGTTCGCCGATCACCATCTGCACGGCGGAGGCCAGCAGCATGCCGACCGCGACGGCGACACCGGAGACCGCGCCCTCGGGGATGCCGGTCGCGGTGACCGGGCCGTGCAGCAGCTCGGCCAGCGCGGGTTCGGCGAGCATGCCGACGACGAGGGAGGTGATGGTGATGCCGAGCTGGGTGCCGGAGAGCTGGAAGGACAGCTCCTTGAGCGACTCGACGACCGTGCGGGCTCGTCGGTCGCCGTCGGCGGCGGCCTTCTCGGCCTCCGGTCGCTCGACGGTGACGAGGCCGAACTCGGCGGCGACGAAGAAGCCGTTGGCCAGGATCAGCAGGAACGCGGCTGCCAGGAGCAGCAGGGGGATGGTCATGAAACCGCCGCCTCCGCTGTGGAGGGGGCGGCGCAGGTACTACAGGACGAACCGTCCATCGCCTGAGAGGGTCACTCCTCGGGTAGCAGGAACCCCTGTGCGCCGGGCCCGGCACGACAGGGGCGGAGACGTCGGGGAAACGTCTCCGCCACCAGATTAATCAAGACACGGGCCCGTGCGGCAGGGTGGACGACCCCGAGTCAGCCCTGATCTTGCTCGGGGTCACGGAGGGAGCGGGCCTCGACGAGGGTCCGCAGGGCCCGTGCGTCGGCGATGGCGCGCTCCCTGGCGATGCCCGGCTGGATGCCGAGCGCGGGCAGGCTGGTGCCGTCGCTGAGGTCGAGGAAGACCCAGGCGTCGCCCGGACGGAGGTTCACCCGGAGGATCTCCGCCCAGTCCAGGTGCCTGCGGCTGGCGATGTTCACGACGGTGACACCGGAGTCGTCGGCGACGACCTTGACACGGGCCAGCTGGGCCAGCACCCAGAAGCTGAGGCCGCCGGTGACGACGAAGCTGAGCCGCTCCCCGGGGCCCAGCTGCTCCAGGAGCAGCGAGACGCCCGAGATCACGACGAAGATCACGACACCGGCGGTGAGCAGCACCGCGCGGGTGCGGCCCGGCCGGAAGGTGACGGGGAGGGTGGGCAGGTCGGACATCGTCGGCGGGTACCTCAGAGGCGGCAGGCGTGGATCGCCGTGGTCAGGATGGCGCGGGCGCCGATGTCGTACAGGTCGTCCATGATCCGCTGTGCCTCCTTGGCGGGGACCATGGCGCGGACGGCGACCCAGCCCTCGTTGTGCAGCGGGGAGACGGTCGGCGACTCCAGGCCCGGCGTCAGGGCGACGGCCTTCTCGAGCTGCTCGACGCGGCAGTCGTAGTCCATCATCACGTACGTCCGGGCGACGAGGACGCCCTGGAGGCGGCGCAGGAACTGCTGGACCTTGGGCTCGTCGGTGCCGGCGCCGGTGCGGCGGATGACGACGGCCTCGGACTTCATGATGGGCTCGCCGATGACCTCCAGGCCCGCGTTGCGCAGGGAGGTGCCGGTCTCGACGACGTCCGCGATGACCTCGGCGACGCCGAGTTCGATGGCGGTCTCGACGGCGCCGTCCAGGTGGACGACGGAGGCGTCGATGCCGTTGTCGGCGAGGTGCTTGGCGACGATGCCCTCGTAGGAGGTGGCGACGGTCATGCCGCCGAGGTCCTCGACGCCCTTCGCGGTGCCGGGCTTGGTGGCGTAGCGGAAGGTGGAGCGGGCGAAGCCGAGCGGGAGGATCTCCTCGGCGTTGGCGCCGGAGTCGATGAGCAGGTCGCGGCCGGTGATGCCGATGTCGAGGCGGCCGGAGGACACGTAGATGGCGATGTCGCGGGGGCGGAGGTAGAAGAACTCGACCTCGTTCTCCGGGTCGACGATCCGCAGTTCCTTGGACTCCCGGCGCTGCTGGTAGCCGGCCTCATGCAGCATCTCCGCCGCAGGGCCTGACAGGGAACCCTTGTTGGGGACGGCGATGCGCAGCATGAGGCGAGCTTCCTTCGTTCGGGCGGGAATGCGTGGGGGACGGGTGGGACGGGTGCGGCTCAGAGGTGGGCGTAGACGTCGTCCAGGGAGATCCCACGGGCGACCATCATCACCTGGACGTGGTACAGCAGCTGGGAGATCTCCTCGGCTGCCGCGTCCTTGCCCTCGTACTCGGCGGCCATCCAGACTTCGGCGGCCTCTTCGACGACCTTCTTGCCGATGGCATGGACGCCCTTCTCGACCAGTTCGGCGGTGCGGGAAGTGGCGGGGTCGCCGGTGGCGGCCTTCTGCTGGAGCTCGGCGAAGAGCTCCTCGAACGTCTTATTGGACATGGTGCCGCCCACTTTACGCGGTGTGCCGGCCGGGCTAACGCCACGGTTCGGATACTGAGCGGAGGGTGGCCGCGGTCGCCACCGCCGCCGTCACCGCCTCGTGTCCCTTGTCCTCGGTGGAGCCGTCGAGGCCGGCCCGGTCGAGGGCCTGTTCCTCGGTGTCGCAGGTGAGCAGTCCGAAGCCGACGGGGACGCCGGTGTCCACGCTGACCTGGGTGAGGCCCTGGGTGACGCCCTGGCACACGTAGTCGAAGTGGGGGGTGCCGCCGCGGATGACGACGCCGAGGGCGACGATCGCGTCGTAGCCGCGGCCCGCGAGGCCTTTGGCGACGACCGGGAGCTCCCAGCTGCCGGGGACCCGCAGCAGGGTCGGTTCGTCGATGCCCAGGTCGTGCAGGGCGCGCAGGGCGCCGTCGACCAGACCGTCCATCACCTTCTCGTGCCACTGGGCCGCGATGACGGCGACCCGCAGGTCGCCCACGTTCTCCACGGACAGTTCCGGTGCGCCCTTGCCGCTCACGTCTCTCCTCGGTGCCGTAGTGCTGTGTTGCTGTCGTGCCGTGCTTACTGGTTGCCGCAGGGGGACACGGGGGCCGTGTCCAGCCAGGGCAGGTCGTGGCCCATCCGGTCGCGCTTGGTGCGCAGGTAGCGGATGTTGTGTTCGCCCGCCTGGACGGGCATCGCCTCGCGTGCGCCGACCTCGAGGCCGTGGCGCAGCAGCGCGTCCGTCTTGTCGGGGTTGTTGGTCATCAGGCGGACGCTGCGGACGCCGAGGTCGGCGAGGATCTGGGCGCCGGCCGCGTAGTCGCGGGCGTCGGCGGGCAGGCCGAGTTCGAGGTTGGCGTCGAGGGTGTCGCGGCCCTGTTCCTGGAGTTCGTAGGCCCGCAGCTTGGAGAGCAGGCCGATGCCGCGGCCCTCGTGGCCGCGCAGGTAGACGACCACGCCCCGTCCCTCGGCCTGGATGCGCTGGAGGGCGGCGTCGAGCTGGGGCCCGCAGTCGCAGCGCTGGGAGGCGAAGACGTCGCCGGTGAGGCATTCGGAGTGGACGCGGACCAGGACGTCGCGGCCGTCGCCGATGTCGCCGTGGACGAGGGCGACGTGCTCGACGCCGTCGACGGTGGAGCGGTAGCCGTACGCGGTGAAGGTGCCGTGGGCGGTGGGCAGGCGGGTGGCGGCCTCGCGGCGGACGGTGGGCTCGGCGCTGCGGCGGTAGGCGATCAGATCCTCGATGGAGATGATCGTCAGGCCGTGCTTGCGGGCGAAGGGGATCAGTTCGGGCAGGCGCAGCATGCGGCCGTCCTCGCCGGCGATCTCGACGATCGCGCCGGCCGGGCGCAGGCCGGCGAGCCGGGCGAGGTCGACGGCGGCCTCGGTGTGTCCGTTGCGGACGAGGACGCCGCCGGGCCTGGCGCGCAGCGGGAAGACGTGGCCGGGGCGGACGAGGTCGGTGGGCTCGGCGGTGCCGCTCGCCAGCAGTTGGAGGGTGGTGGCGCGGTCGGAGGCGGAGATGCCGGTGGTGACGCCGTGCGCGGCACCGGCGTCGACGGAGACCGTGAAGGCGGTCTTCATCGACTCGGTGTTGTCGGCGACCATCTGCGGGAGCCGGAGCCGGTCGAGTTCGTCGCCCTCCATGGGGGCGCAGATCAGGCCGCGGCACTCGCTCATCATGAAGGCGACGATCTCGGGGGTGGCCTTCTCGGCGGCGATGACGAGGTCGCCCTCGTTCTCGCGGTCCTCGTCGTCGACGACCACGACCGGGCGGCCGGCCGCGATGTCGGCGACGGCCTGTTCGATCGGGTCGAGGGCGAAGTCCTCGATGTCGTCGGCGGGGTACAGGACGGGTGCGGTGCTCATGCCGGCGCTCCTTCCAGAGCGGACTGCGCCGGGCCCTTGCGGGAGCGCAGCCACCAGTCGCGCATGCCCCACAGGACGAGCGCGCCGTAGATGACGTAGACGAAGCCGGAGAAGGCGTAGCCGTTGGCGAAGTTGAGGGGGACGCCGACGACGTCGACGAGGAGCCAGGCGAACCAGAACTCGACCATGCCGCGGGCCTGGGCGTACATGGCGACGATGGTGCCGACGAAGATGTAGGCGTCCGGCCAGGGGTCCCAGGACAGGGACGGGTAGGCCTTGAAGAGGAGGGCGACGGCGACCGTGCCGACGGCGGCGGCGACGACCATGGCGGCGCGCTCGGTCCAGGTCGCGAAGCGGGGGGTGATCTGGCCGTCCGCGGCCCGGCCCTTGCTCCGGTTCCACTGCCACCAGCCGTACAGGGCGACGGCCATGACGACGACCTGCTTGCCGGCGCTGCCGGTCAGGTGGCCGTAGAAGGCTCCGAAGAGGACGAGCCCGGAGAGGAACTGCACCGGCCAGGTCCACAGAGAGCGGCGCCAGCCGAGGGCGAGGGTGATCAGGCCGAGGATGTTGCCGATCATGTCCGACCAGAGGATGTGCTGGCCGAAGAGGACGAAGGCCTCGGAGTTCAGCTGGTTCACCGGCTGCCCCCCTGGCCCGCCGCGAGCAGGCGCTCGACGTACTTGGCGACGACGTCGACCTCGAGGTTGACCGGGTCGCCGGGCTGCTTGAGGCCGAGGGTGGTCAGCGCGAGGGTGGTGGGGATGAGGCTGACGGTGAAGTGGTCGGCGCCGGCGTCGACGACGGTGAGGCTGATGCCGTCGACGGTGATGGAGCCCTTCTCGACGACGTACCGGGCGAGGTCGGCCGGGAGCGAGATCCTGACGATCTCCCAGTGTTCGGACGGCGTGCGCTCCAGCACCCGGCCGGTTCCGTCGACGTGGCCCTGCACGATGTGGCCGCCGAGGCGGGCGCCGACGGCGGTGGGCCGTTCGAGGTTGACGCGGGCGCCGACGCCGAGGGCACCGAGGCTGGATCGCTTGAGGGTCTCCGCCATGACGTCGGCGGTGAACTCGTCGCCCTCGTGGTCGACGACGGTGAGACAGACCCCGTTCACGGCGATGGAGTCGCCGTGCTTCGCGCCCTCGGTGACGACGGGTCCGCGCAGCCGGAAGCGGGAGGCGTCGCCGAGGTTCTCGACGGCGGTGACCTCACCCAGCTCTTCGACGATTCCGGTGAACACTTCCCGGGTCCTCCTGCCTCGTTAGGGCACGGACTCCGGGGCCTGTCGATGACGACAGAACGTACGGGCGACGACACCGGGAGCGACGCCGGACGGACTCGTCCCGCTGGAACGAGCACAGACGGCGGCGCGCACGAATGCCCGCCCGCCGCGCACTGCCTCCCATCCGGACTTTAACCGTCGGTCCAGGAATTTCACCTGGTCAACCGGCCGCTGGAAGCGGCCGGGTCGCGGACTGTAACCGCCGGTTCGGAATTTCACCGACCCCGGAGTGCGCTGCTTTAGGTACAGGGTCAGTGTGCCACGCCCGGTGGCCGTCCAGAGGGGCGGGTGATGTGGGGTGGCTCACAGGCCACAGAAGCGGACGCCTCGGACGAGCGGAGGTGCCTCCGACTCGTGCGGACCATGGCGGATCCGGACAGGCTGGACCGCGTACGGCGTCGGCTCGATCGGGTGCTCGTACGGCGTCGGCCGGCTCGGGTCCGGGAGGATGTCACATCACGAGAGGCTGTCCGGTCCCGGTCGGCGGAGGGTGTTCCGGCCGGGAGCGCCCGCGTCCGAAGGGACTGACCACCATGACCACGATCCTGGTGACCGGCGGTACCGGAACCCTGGGCCGGCTCGTCTCCGAGCGGCTGCGTGCGGACGGGCACGAGGTGCGGGTGTTGAGCCGGCACGCCCAGCCGTACGCCGTCGACCTGCGCGAGGGCGGACCGGGGCTGGACGTGGCCGTCGCCGGTGTGGACACGATCGTGCACTGCGCCAGTTCGCCGCGCGGCGGTGACGAGCGGGCGGCCGCGCACCTGATCGAGGCGGCGCGCCGGGCGGGGACCGGGCACCTGGTGTACATCTCGATCGTCGGGGTGGACCGGGTGCCGTTCGGCTACTACCGGTCGAAGCTCGCCGTGGAGCGGCTCGTGGCGGAGTCGGGGCTCGGCTGGACGGTGCTGCGGGCGACCCAGTTCCACGATCTGCTCGCCCGGTTGTTCGAGACTTTGTCGAAGGTGCCGGTGATGCCGTTGCCGGCGGGCGTGAGCGACCAGCCCGTGGAGGTGGCGGAGGTCGCCGAGCGGCTCGCGGAGCTGGCGGCCGGGGCGCCGGCGGGGCGGGTCGAGGACCTGGCCGGGCCACAGGTCCGCACGGTCGAGTCGCTGGCGCGCGCCTATCTGGCGGCCGTCGGCAAGCGGCGTGCGGTGGTGAACGTGCCGCTGTGGGGCGCCGCCTACCGGGCGTTCCGGGCCGGCGGGCACACGGCGCCGGACCGCGCGGTCGGCAAGGGGACGTTCGAGGAGCACCTGGCGAGGCGGGCGGCCCGCCGCTAGTGACCTGAGTCGGAGATTCGCCGTTGGTTCGGTATGAGTCGTCCGGGTCCGAAGATTCCGCCGTTGTCGTTGACCGATGCCCAGCGGGCCG
>NZ_JBIVJP010000038.1:0-46114 GCF_044750285.1 Streptomyces sp. NPDC088812
CCCGGGGCCCGCCCGCCCGGCCCCGGGGCCCGCCCCCCCGGCCCCGGGGCCCGCCCGCCCGGCCCCGGGGCCCGCCCGCCCGGCCCCGGGGCCCGACGGCCCGCGGTCGGGGCTGGCCGACCCGCTCGCCTGAAGGCCCGCCAGGCCTGTGGCCCGCCAGGCCTGTGGCCCCGCCAGGCCTGAGGCCCGCCAGGCCTGGCGGCCTGAGGCCTGGTGGGTCCAGCTGGCCTTGCGGCTGGGGCCTGGTTGATCGGATGCCTGCGGTTCCGGCAGCTTGGCGGCCGGCCCGCCGGGGGCCGCCCGGACCGGCCGGCCCGCCGGGGGCCGGCCGGTCCGGGCGTCTGACGCCCCAGGCCGTGCCGCCCCAGGCCGTGACGCCCCAGGCCCTGACGCCTCGGGGACCTGGCGGCCCGGCCCGGCGGCGCGGTGGCCCGCCGCCGACCAGCCGGTGTCGCCCAGGCCGACGCGGCCGACGAGGCCAACGAGGCGGACGCAGCCCGTGGGCGCCCACGGGCGCGCGTGCCCCGCGTGCCCCGCGTGCCCCGCGTGCCGCGCGTGCCCCGCGTGCCGCGCGTGCCGCGCGTGCCCCGCGTGCCCCGCGTGCCGCATGGCGCCGGTCCTCAGCCCACCAGCCGCAGGCGCCGCTCGCACACGCCCACCCGGACCGTCTGGCCCCAGGTCAGTTCCAGGGCGTCCGTCTCGACGCCGTCCCCGAAGGCGATCAGGCGTTCGGACTCGACGGTGAGGCGGAGGCGGGCCGACGGGGCGAGTTCCCCGGCCACCAGGGACGTTCCGGTGGCCGGGGACGGCCAGGCCTCGCGGACGAACCACAGCAGGCGTTCGTCCGTGGGCGCGGGCAGGCGCAGCCCGCCGCCCCGCTCCCGCCACACCGACCGGAGCCACCCGGTCGCCCCCGTGCCGGTCCCCACCAGCACTCCGGAGGAGGCCTGGGCCTCGACGACACCCCCGTCGTCCTCGAGGCCCAGGCGGTATCGGGCGGTCTGGTGGCCGGCCGCGCCGAAATAGATCTCGTTCAGGGCCACCAGCCGCTGCGTGTCGTCGGCGACGGCCTCGACCATGGTCAGCTCCTCCACCCGCGTGCCGGCCGACGCGAGCGCGGACGGCAGGAGCGCACCGGCGTCCCGTGCCCGGTGGCGGACCAGCACGCCGGGGTTGCGCCCGGGGTCGGTGTCGATGCCGACCACCGGCTGCCCGGTCAGGTACTTGGCGGCGTTCGCCACCAGCCCGTCCTGGCCGACCACGACCACCACGTCCTCGGGCGCGAACAGGAAGCGGTCCAGGTCGGCCCGCTCGACCCGCGTCTGACGCCACGTCAGCGGGATGGCGGCGGTCACCTCGGCCAGCGCCCGCCGGGTGCCGCGGTGCCGTTCGGCCACCTCCTCGATGTCCCGGCCGCGCGAGGCGAGGAAGAAGGCGGCCTGGCCGTGCGTGCCGTGCCGGGCCACCAGCTCCTCGTACTCCGTGGTGCGGTGGACGAGCACGGCCCGCGGGGCCAGGCTCACTCCCGGCCCCCGGCGCCGAGCCGGGCCAGCAGCCCGGTCAGCACGTCCGGCGAGACGGTCACGCTGTCGATGTGCGGCAGGTTCTCCGCGAGCCGGGTCCCGGTGAGGGCGTGCAGCGTCGCCACGTCGACCTCGGCGTGCACCCGCAGCCACGCCGCCTGGGCCTGTGCCCGCGCCTCGCCCACCTCGCGCGCGGCCTCCGCCTCCGCGCGGGCGAGCCGTACCGCGCGGGCCGCCTCCGCCTCGGCCAGCCGCTCCGTGCGCCGGGCCTCGGCGTCGCCCAGCCGCACCTGCTTGTCGGCCTCCGCCTCGGCCAGCTTCACGGCCCGGGAGGCCTCCGCCTCCGCGAGCTTCACGGCCCGCGCCGCCTCCGCCTCGGCGAGTTTCACCGAGCGCGCGGCCTCCGCCTCCGCCAGTCGCACGGTACGGGACGCCTCCGCGTCCGCCCGGACCTTGTCCGCGGCCGCGCTCTCCTCCGCCTCCCGCCGGGTGTTGGTGCCCCGCTGCTCGACCAGCTGCTCCTCGCGCCGAGCGAGTTCGATCTTGCTGGCGAGCTCGTTCTCGGCGATCGTCCGCTCCCGCTCGACGGCCACCGCCCGCCGCTCGTACGTCGCCCGGTCGGCCTCCTGCTGGATCTGCTCGCGGGCCGGGGTGCGCAGCGCCCGCTCCACCTCGGGCTCCGGCCGCAGCGCGACGACCCGCACGGCCACCACCTCGATGCCCGTGGCCGGCGGCCGGGGCTCGGCCGACAGTCCCGCCGCGACGCGTTCCCGCACCGACGCCACCCCGTCCACCAGCGCCGCCGACAGCGGCGTACGGGCGAGGACGTCCAGCGCGTGCTGCTGGGCCGTCTCCGTCAGCAGGGTGCCGAGCTGCTCCAGGGGCGCGCCGCGCCAGCCGCCGGTGTCCGGGTCGATCGAGAAGTCGAGGCGGGCGGCGGCGACGGCGGGGTCGCTGATGCGGTAGGTCACCGTCGCCTGCACGGCCACGTCCTGGAAGTCCGCGGTGCGGGCGTGGAAGGTCATCGCCAGTTCCCGGTCGTCGACCGGGACCTCGGAGAGCGCGGCGGTCAGCGAGCGGTACCAGAAGCTGAGGCCCGGCCCGTCGTGCGCGAGCTTGCCGGAGCGGTGGTGGCGGATGTGGGCCGTCGGGGCGCCCCGCAGGTGGCGCCAGCCCAGGCGCCGGGTGATGTCGGCCATGAAAGGGTCCCCCTGGACGTCGTGCCTCGCACCGGATGTCGTCAGTACGACGATAATAGGGATGATCGATTGTCGTCAAGGGGACGAAAAGCGGCAGGAGTGAGCGGATCCACGGGGAATCGGGGCCGGCAGGGGGGTGAAGGCGGTCCGCGACGGCCAGGATGAAGCCATGGGATTCCATGTCGACTCCGAGGCCGGGCGGCTGCGCCGCGTCATCCTGCACCGGCCGGATCTCGAGCTCAAAAGGCTCACCCCCAGCAACAAGGACGCCCTGCTCTTCGACGACGTGCTCTGGGTGCGCCGGGCGCGCGCCGAGCACGACGGCTTCGCTGACGTGCTGCGCGACCGCGGCGTCGCCGTCCACCTCTTCGGCGATCTGCTCACCGAGGCCCTGGAGATCCCGGCGGCCCGGCAGCTCGTCCTGGACCGGGTCTTCGACGAGAAGGAGTACGGGGTGCTCGCCACCGACCACCTCCGCGCCGCCTTCGAGAACCTCCCCGCGCCCGCCCTCGCGGAACTCCTCGTCGGCGGCATCACCAAGCGGGAGTTCCTGGAGGCGCACCCCGAACCGACCTCGGTCCGCTTCCACGTCATGGAACTCGACGACTTCCTCCTCGGTCCGCTGCCCAACCACCTCTTCACCCGCGACACCTCCGCCTGGATCTACGACGGCGTCTCCATCAACGCGATGCGCCGGCCCGCCCGGCGGCGCGAGACGGTCCACTTCGAGGCGATCTACCGCCACCACCCCCTCTTCCGTGACGAGACGTTCCACCTCTGGTCCGAGGGCCAGGCCGACTACCCCTCCACCATCGAGGGCGGGGACGTACTCGTCATCGGCGACGGCGCCGTCCTGATCGGCATGAGCGAGCGCACCACCCCCCAGGCCGTCGAGATGCTCGCCCACAAGCTGTTCGCCGCGGGCTCGGCCGAGAGCATCGTGGCCCTGGACCTGCCGAAGCGGCGCGCGTTCATGCACCTGGACACCGTGATGACGATGGTCGACGGGGACACCTTCACCCAGTACGCGGGCCTCGGCATGCTCCGCTCGTACACCATCGAGCCGGGTGTCGGCGAGAAGGAGCTGAAGGTCACCGACCACCCGCCGGAGCATATGCACCGCGCGATCGCGGCCGCCCTCGGCCTCAGCGAGATCCGGGTGCTGACCGCGACCCAGGACGTGCACGCCGCCGAGCGCGAGCAGTGGGACGACGGCTGCAACGTCCTGGCCGTCGAACCGGGCGTCGTCGTCGCCTATGAACGCAACGCCACCACCAACACCCACCTGCGCAAACAGGGCATCGAGGTGATCGAGATCCCGGGCAGCGAACTGGGACGGGGGAGGGGAGGGCCACGCTGCATGAGCTGTCCGGTCGAACGGGGGGCCGTATAGGCCTTCGGGCCGGGGCGACGAGACGCTCTGTATATAAATGCTGTGCGTCGTATAGACTTCCAAGGGTCCCTGTCACTGCACCTCATGCACCGCACCTCTGGAGCGCCCCATGGCGACAGTCCCGACCGCCCTCGCCGGCCGCCACTTCCTCAAGGAGCTGGACTTCACCCAGGAGGAGTTCCGCGGCCTGATCGAGCTGGCCGCCGAACTGAAGGCCGCCAAGAAGGCCGGGACCGAGGTCCAGCACCTGCGCGGCAAGAACATCGCCCTCGTCTTCGAGAAGACCTCCACGCGCACCCGCTGCGCGTTCGAGGTCGCCGCCGCCGACCAGGGCGCCTCCACCACCTACCTCGACCCCGTGGGCTCCCAGATCGGCCACAAGGAGTCGGTGAAGGACACCGCGCGGGTCCTCGGCCGGATGTTCGACGGCATCGAGTACCGCGGCGACAGCCAGCACAAGGTCGAGGAACTGGCGGCCCACGCGGGCGTGCCCGTCTTCAACGGCCTCACCGACGACTGGCACCCCACGCAGATGCTCGCCGACGTGCTGACGATGACCGAGCACTGCGCCAAGCCGCTGTCCGACACGGCCTTCGCCTACCTCGGCGACGCCCGCTTCAACATGGGCAACTCCTACCTGATCACCGGCGCCCTGCTCGGCATGGACGTGCGGATCGTCGCCCCCAAGACCTACTGGCCCGCCCAGCAGATCGTCGAGCGGGCCCATGAGCTCGCCGCGACCACCGGCGCCCGCGTCACCCTCACCGAGTCGCTGGAGGAGGGCGTGCGCGGCGCCGACTTCGTGGCCACCGACGTGTGGGTGTCGATGGGCGAGCCCAAGGAGGTCTGGGACGAGCGGATCGCCGCCCTCGCCCCGTACGCGGTGACGATGGACGTCCTGCGCGCCACCGGCAACCCTGACGTGAAGTTCCTGCACTGCCTGCCGGCCTTCCACGACCTGGGCACCAAGGTCGGCCGCGAGATCCACGAGAGCCACGGCCTGGACTCCCTCGAGGTGACGGACGAGGTCTTCGAGTCGGCCCACTCGGTCGTCTTCGACGAGGCGGAGAACCGGCTGCACACGATCAAGGCCGTCCTCGTGGCGACCCTGGCCTGACCGCACCCCGCCGCACCCGCACCCCCCACCTCGCACCCCCACGACGCCCGCCACCGGGCCCTGTGCTGTCCGGCGGCCCGGAGCCACCCCTTCCGAGGCCGCCGCGCGACCGAATCCGGTCACCCCCCGCACCACCAGAAACGAGCACCACCCGCATGCCCCGCATCAAATCCCCCGCCCTCCTGGTGGCCGCGTCCGGCGCCGACCGCGAGGGCCACGGCCTGCGCCGCACGATGGGCCTCTTCCAGCTGGTCTGCTTCGGCGTCGGCGCCATCGTCGGCACCGGCATCTTCGTCGGCCTGTCCGACTCGGTCGCCCAGGCGGGCCCGGCCGTCGTCGTCTCCTTCGTCCTGGCCGCGATCACCTGCGTCTTCACCGCGTTCGCGTTCGCCGAGCTGGCCGGCGCCATCCCGGTCTCCGGCTCCTCGTACTCCTTCGCCTACGCGAGCCTCGGCGAGAGCACCGCCTTCGTCGTCGGCTGGTGCCTGCTCCTGGAGTACGGCGTCTCCGTGTCCGCCGTCGCCGTCGGCTGGAGCCAGTACGTCAACGAGCTGCTCGACAGCCTCACCGGCCACCAGCTGCCCGCCGCCCTGTCCGCCGGCCCCGGCGACGGGGGAGCGGTGAACCTGCCCGCCGTCCTCGTCATCGCCATGGCCGCCGTCCTGCTGGTGCGCGGAGTGCGCGAGAGCGCCCGCGCCACCGCCGCCATGGCGGTCCTCAAGATCGCCGTCCTCGTCGTCTTCTGCGCGATCGGCCTCAGCGCCTTCCGGGACGGCAACCTCACCCCCTTCACCCCGGCCGGCCTCGGCGGCATCGGCGCCGGCACCACCGCGGCCTTCTTCTCCTACATCGGCTTCGACGCGATCACCACGGCCGGCGAGGAGGCCAGGAACCCCCGCCGGGACGTGCCCGTGGCGATCCTCGTCTGCATGGGCGTGGTCACCCTGCTGTACTGCGCGGTCGCGCTCGCCGCGATCGGCGCCGTCGGCGGCGACGAGGTCGGCGGCCGCCCCGCCGCTCTGTCGCACGTGGTCGACAAGGTCACCGGCTCCTCCGTCGGCGGCGGGATCATCGCCTTCGGCGCGGTCGTCGCCATCGCGTCCGTGGTCCTCGCGGTGATGTACGGCCAGACCCGCATCCTGCTGGCCATGGCCCGGGACGGACTCGTGCCGCGCGTCTTCGAGCGGGTCTCGCCCCGCACCGCCACGCCGGTCGCCGGCACGCTGATCGTCGCGGTCGTCTTCGCGCTCCCGGCGGCCTTCGCCTCCCTGGACGCCGTGATGAACCTGTGCACCATCGGCACCCTGGCCATCATGGCCGTCGTCAACATCGCCGTCATCGCCCTGCGCCGACGGGACCCGCACCTGGCCCGCACCTTCCGCGTACCGCTGTTCCCCCTGCTGCCCCTGCTCGGTGTCGGCTGCTGCCTGTACCTGATGTACGAGACGGGCTGGGCGACCTGGTTGCAGTTCGCCCTGTTCCTCGCGGCGGGTCTTGTGCTGTACGTCCTCTACGGGCGCCGCAACTCCCGGCTGCCGCAGGTCACGCGGGACGCGGACGCCGCTGTGGCGGAACCGCAGCCAGCCTGAACCACACCGCCTTGCCCCGTGTGGTGGGGCGGTGGCCGCAGGAGGAGCTCAGGGCGCGGATCAGCAGCAGACCGCGTCCGTGCTCCTTCCAGGGGTCGGGCTCCCCGCCGCGGGGGCGGGTCAGATCGCCGGGCGGGGCCGGGTCGGGGTCGTGCACCTCGACCTGGCAGCCGGTCGGCAGCAGCTGCACCACCAGCTCTATCGGGTCGTCCCCGGCGGTGTGCTCCACGGCGTTCGCCACCAGCTCGGCGGTGAGCAGCTCCGCCGTGTCGCTGTCCGCCCCGTGCTCCAGATCGGCCAGGGCCGTACGGACCAGGGCGCGGGCCACCGGCACGGCCGTGGCGGAGTGCGGCAGCGCGATGCGCCAGGAGGCGGGTGAGGCGGGGTGTTCGTGCACGGCGGGTCCGTTCATGGCGCAGGTTCCTGTGCTCGACATCAGGCGGTCCTGCTTTCGGCTCGGGGAATGGTACGGCGGGCCTCCCGCCGAGGCGCGGAGCGGTCGCCGTCCGGGACCGCCGACCGCGTCACCGGTCGGCCTACCCGGCTCAACGGCCCCGCTCGCGCCCCCGATCCCGCTGTTACCGGGTTATCGAGGACCGGTGACGGCTGTGACGCGGACAGGTCAGGCGGTGACTCCCCCGGGGGCATACCCGCCCCCTCTGTCGCGCACTCCTGACGACAGTCGCGCAACGGCGATGATTCCGAAGGTGACCGCTCGTCGAGGAGGCCGCCCTCACGAGTCCCTTCACCGGCTCCGCCGCCCGCACCCCGACCGGCACCACCTCCGCGCCACCCCCGCCGACGGCGTGGCCACCGTCGCCCCCGCCGGCCTCTACGCCGCGGCCCCGCTGGAGGTGTGCGACACCGTCCGGGCCATGGCCAAAGGAGCTGCGCCCATGACGGTGCGGATCTCCGCCACCGACTGGGCCGAGGGCGGCACGACGGCCGAGGACGCCGCCGACGTCGCCCGTGCCTTCGCCGTACACCGCGCCGACGCCATCGACGTCCCCACCGGGCAGGCCGTCGCTGAGCCGCCGACCCCGTCAGGCGGTCGCGGGCACCCCGGCGAACTCCGCGCCCGCGTCCCTCAGCCGCTCGTGCAGCCCCCGGAACACGGCCGCCGAGCGCGCGCCGGGCCAGTCGTCGGGGAGCAGGCGGGCGGGCAGGCCGGGGTCCGCGTAGGGCAGGTGGCGCCAGGAGTCGAGGGCGAGGAGGTAGTCGCGGTAGGCCTCCTCGCACGGGGTGTCCGCGCGGGCCTGCCAGGCGCGCAGCACGTGTTCGTGCCGGTCCAGGAAGGCCTCGTGCTGTTTGGCCACGGCCGCCAGGTCCCACCAGCGGGCCATGGCCTCGACGGTCGGCGCGAAGCCCAGGTGCTCGCCGCGGAAGAGGTCCACGTACGGGTCGAGGCGCAGCCGCCGCAACGTGTTGCGGGTCTCCTCGTGCAGGCGGGCCGGCGCGATCCACACGCCGGGGGCGGCCGTGCCGAAGCCCAGACCGGCCAGCCGGGACCGCAGGACGTGCCGCTTCTGCCGCTCCGACTCCGGCACGGAGAACACCGCCAGCACCCAGCCCTCGTCGCCGTGCGGCGCGGTGGCGTAGATCCGCCGGTCGCCGTCGTCGAGCAACTGCCGTGCCTCCTCGGACAGTTCGTAGCCGGCCGCGTTCTGCGCGGTGCGGGCCGGCAGGAGCAGTCCGCGGCGCTTCAGCCGGGAGACCGAGGAGCGCACGGAGGGCGCGTCGACGCCGACCGCGGCGAGCAGCCGGATCAGCTCGGCGACGGGCACCGGGCCCGGCGTGAAGCGGCCGTACGCGCCGTAGAGCGTGACGATGAGAGACCGAGGTGCAGGCTGGTCGGACACGTTGATCATCTTAGGTCGTCGGCATCACTGCTGGTCACCATCGGTGTCCGCATCGGTGTCCGCATCGGCGTCGGCGGCGGTGCGCAACCGGAACCGCTGGAGTCCGCCCGTCGCCGTGCGCCGCCGGGCGGCCAGGAGGACGGTCTCGCGCGGGCACTCGTACGGCGCCGGCCGGCGCGCGTCACCGTGTACGTCACGGACGTCGCCGCCCACCGGGCCCGTGCCGCCGGACCGGGCCGCGTGCGGCGGCGGGCCGCGGCTGTCCGGCGACGGCGGCCGTGGGGATCGTCCGGCCGGGGCACGAGCGGGCCCTCGTCGGGCTCGACGGGTTCGCCGTCCTTCCGGACCGATCGGGCGGCGACGGCCGGCCGCGCGGCCGTCACCCGGTGCGGGGCCACCACTCGGTGCGGGGCCACCATCCGGCCGTCGGGCAGCAGCTCGCCGGAGTCCCCGATCGTGACAGCACCAGGGCGACTCCGCCACCGTCCGCCGACGCGCGGCGCGGACTCGCCACCGAAGGGGTGACGGTCACGGGATCGGAGGCGATCGCCCGGTACCAGTGGAAGCCCCCACAACAGGAGGTCCTTCCATGTCGTTGCGCCCCGTCCTGACCGCGGCCGCCGGTGCCGCCCTGCTTCTGCTCGCCGCCCCGGCGGCATCCGCCGCCGCCGACACGTCCGAGACGGTCACCGTCGACCCGACCGGCAAGATCGCCGAGGACGGCACGGTCACCCTCTCCGGCACCTACCGCTGCGTCGGCGACTCGGGCTCCGTCGTCCTCAGCACGTCCATCGGCCGGAGCACCTCGTCCACCCAGTACGGCATCGGCGGCACCCGGGCGGTGTGCGACGGCG
The DNA here is from genome assembly GCF_044750285.1 of Streptomyces sp. NPDC088812. Lineage (NCBI taxonomy): Bacteria > Bacillati > Actinomycetota > Actinomycetes > Kitasatosporales > Streptomycetaceae > Streptomyces > Streptomyces sp. NPDC088812. The sequence goes on from NZ_JBIVJP010000038.1 coordinate 9,535, forward strand.
CCGAGCACCGCTGGGTGAACACCGGCAAGGCCGCACCGGACGCCCTCACGCCCGGCGAGGCCCACGTCCAGGCCACGCTGATGGAACTGCGGCCCACGGGCTTCGTGCCCCTGCCCCACTTGCACGCGGCCGAGCAGAAGGACATCACGCTGACCGGGGAGACCCAGCAGCAGGAGGGCGCGCCGGCGAAGGCGGCCCGGTAGCAGCCGGTCACACCGGATCGAGGGCCGAACGGCCGGGCCGGCGGCTCCACCACCGCCGACCCGGCCACCACACCGGCGGTCATGCCACCGCCGATCCGGCCCCCGCACCGGCGGTCATGCCACCGCCGATCCGGCCCCCGCACCGGCGGTCATGCCACCGCCGATCCGGCCGCCGCACCGGCGGTGGCGGGCTGTGGGCCGTGGGCCGTCCCTTGCGGGTGACACGTGCGTACAGGCCGCCCTCGGCGGGGGTGCCGCCCCGCAGGCGTCCCCGGCGGGAGCCCTCGGGTGCGGGCCGCCCCCGGCCGGAGCCGCCCGCGCGCGGGTCACTCGCGGTACGTGGGCGCCAGATGGGCGAGGGCCGCGTCGGCGTCCGCCGCGGCCTGGCCGGGGGTCGCCGCGCAGGTCATCACGTGACCCAGCCGCTCGTGGCTGTGGGACGGCCAGGTGGTCCGCTGCCCCGGGGTCGCCTTCACCCGGAAGGCGACGACCGAGGGGAAGTTCTCCAGGACGCCGGTGTCGGGAACGGAGTCCACCGTTCCCGACCGTCCGGCGATGAAGCGGATGGCGGCCCCCCGGGCCCGCGTGGGCGTGAGGTCGGGACGCCCGCCGCTGTGGGCGACGACCGAGGCCCGCAGCAGCGGCACCCCCGTCCCGTGTTCGACGAGATCGGGGATGAAGTCCCCGCCCGTCCTCGCGTTGATCTCGATCAGCACGGGCCCGCGCGGCGTCAGCTTGGCCTCCACGTGAGCCGGACCGAAGTCGAAGCCGATGGCGTCCAGGGCCGCCACCGCCAGGTCCGCCGCCCGGTCCGCCGCCTCGCCCACGGACGACGGGAACGTGTGGCCCAGCTCCACGAAGTGCGGTGTGGGGCCGAGCAGTTTGTCGGTGACGCCCAGGACCGTCGTGGCACCCGCGACGGTGAAGGTCTCCACGCTGACCTCGTGCCCGAACAGGCACTCCTCGAGCAGCGCGCCCGGAACGCGGGGCTGGCCCTTGGAGTTGGTCGGCCGTCCGGCGATGTCGGCGACCCGGGCGACGGTCTCGTCCCGGGTGCGGCACAGGGCGACACCGATGCTCGCCGACTCGTCGATCGGCTTCACGACACAGGGCAGGCCGGTCACGGCCAGCGCCGCGTCGACCTCCTCGGCGTCGTGGACGAAGCGGAACTCCGGCACCGGCACGCCGCGTTCGGCGCACCGCACGCGGGTCTTCAGCTTGTCCCGGGCGATGTCCGCCGCCGTGGGGTCCGGCCCCGGCAGCCCCATGCGGTGCGCGGTGGCCGCCGCCGTGGGCACGTAGTACTCCATGACCGTCATCACGCCGGCCATCGGTGTCGCGGAGGCGAGCAGTGCCTTCTCGATCGCCTCCGGACTCTGCGTGTCGCAGTGCAGGATCTCGTCCGCGACCTCGCGGATCGTCCGTGCCGTGTCCGGGTCCACGGAGTAGCGGTCGAGATCCGAGGTCACGAAGAGGGTGCGCAGTCCCAGGGAGCGGGCCAGCCGCAGCGCCTGCATGCCCGTGCCGGTGAGGTTGCTCTCGACGAACGCGAGGGCGCGGGCCGGACCCTCCGTCCCCGGACGGGCGTCGGACGTCGTCATCGGACGGCCGCCTTCCGGCCCGTGACACCACCGGTACCGGTGACCCAGTAGGTGTCGGCGCCCCGGTCCAGGCCGCGGGCGAGCGGGTCCCTGACCAGCCGGGCGAGCAGGCCGGCCGGGACGACCAGGACGTAGTAGACGATGGACAGCAGCAGATTTCGCATCGAGGTCCTTCTCCGTGTGGTGCTGCGCCGCCGACGGCCCGTCGGACGGCGGTGGGGCCGGCTCAGTCGAGGGGGATCGCTTCGCGCCAGTCTTCCGTCTCGCGCCAGGCGGGCTGGTCCTTCTTCTCCAGCAGCAGATCACCGAGGACCAGTACGTCGATGTTGCTGCGCATGAAGCAGGTGTAGGCGTCGCGCGGCGTGTTGACGATCGGCTCCCCGCGGAGGTTGAACGAGGTGTTCACCAGCACGGGGCAGCCGGTCCGCTCCTTGAACGCGGACAGCAGCCGGTGGTAGGCGGGGTTGTCCTGCTCGCCGACGGTCTGCACCCGCGCCGAGTGGTCGACGTGGGTCACCGCGGGGATCGTCGACCGCCGCACCTTGAGCAGGTCCAGGCCGGTGACGTCGTCGGCGCTCTCCTCGACGGCGAGCCGCTGGGACGGGGCCACCCCCGCGACCACCAGCATGTAGGGGCTCTCCTGGGGCAGGTCGAAGTACTCCTTCACGTCCTCGCGCAGGACGGACGGGGCGAACGGCCGGAACGACTCCCGGAACTTGATCTTCAGGTTCATCGCCGACTGCATGTCGGCGTCCCGCGGATCGCCGAGGATCGACCGGGCGCCCAGCGCCCTCGGGCCGAACTCCATCCGCCCCTGGAACCATCCGGTGATCGCGCCCTGCGCCAGGCGGTCGGCCACCGCACCGGGGGTGTCCCGCGGATCCAGCTCCGTGTAGACGGCGCCGACGCCGTCCAGGAACTCCCGTGTCTCCCGCGCGCCGTAGGAGGGGCCGAGCAGGGAGCCCGACATGGCGTCGCGGCCGCTGCCGAGGTGGGGCCGTCCGGCTCCCCGTTCGAGCGCGACCGCGAGGGCCGCGCCGAGCGCACCGCCCGCGTCGCCGGCCGCCGGCTGGATCCACACCTCGTCGAACACCCGCTCCTGGATGACCTTGCCGTTGGCGACGCAGTTCAGGGCGACGCCCCCGGCGAGGCAGAGCCGGCTCTCACCGGTCACGCGCCGCGCGGTGCGCGCCAGCCGCAGGACGACCTCCTCGGTCACGGCCTGGACGGACGCGGCGAGGTCGAACTCCCGCTCGGTGAGCGCCGCCTCCGGCTGTCGGCGCTTCCCGCCGAACAGCTCCTCGAAGGCCCGGCCGGTCATCACCTGGCCCGCCAGGTACTCGAAGTACCGCATGTCGAGCCGGAAGGACCCGTCCTCCTTGAGGTCGATGAGCTTCTCGCGGATCAGGCCGGCGTACCGCGGAGTGCCGTACGGCGCCAGCCCCATCAGTTTGTACTCACCGGAGTCGACCTTGAACCCGCAGAAGTAGGTGAAGGCGGAGTACAGCAGCCCCAGGGAGTGCGGGAACCTGATCTCGGCCAGCGGTTCCAGGCTCGTGCCCCGTCCGTGCCACAGCGTCGTCGTGGCCCACTCGCCGACCCCGTCGACGCACAGGACCGCGGCGGACTCGTAGGGGCTCGGGAAGAAGGCCGACGCCGCGTGCGACTCGTGGTGCCGGCGGGCGACGACCTCCGGGACCCGGCCCGCCCCCAGCTCCGCCAGGCCGTCGCGCACCGTGCGCACCGTGGAGCGCTTCCAGGCCAGCCACTCGGGCAGCGACGTGCGGAAGGAGGCGGCGCCGCGCGGCACGGCGCCCAGGTACGTGGCGAGGACCCGCCGGAACTTCAGCGCCGGATCCTCGTAGTACGCGACGGCCGCCACGTCGTCGAGCCGGACCCCCGCCTCCTCCAGGCAGTAGCGGACCGCCTGCCCGGGGAGACCGGGGTCGTGCCGGGTGCGGCTGAAGCGTTCCTCCTGGGCCGCGGCGACCGGGACGCCGTCGGCGACGAGGGCGGCCGCACTGTCGTGGTAGTACGCCGAGATGCCCAGAATCAGATCGGCCATGTCACGTTCCCTTCCGCTCAACGCTTTCTGCTCTGCCACCGGGCCCGCCGGTCCGCCAGCCAGGCGTGCACGCCGGTGGGCGGGCTGAGGGACCGGTAGCCCTCCCGCACCCGGCGCCAGGCCGTCTCGCGGGCCTGGAGCCCGCTGCCCACCGCGGCCGAGGACATGAACGCGTCGATGGCGTCCGCCGCCCACGCGGAATGTCCCGTCGCGACGTTGTCGATGGTGTTGTGGATGTCGACGAACCGCGTGCTGAAGCCGTGCTCGCGCAGCGCCAGCCGGGCCCGCCGGTAACTGCCGCCCACGCCCGAGAGCTCCATGGCGAGGTTCAGCCCCAGCACCTCCGGCTGGAACGTCCGCGGGAACCGGCCGATGCTCAGCCAGAACACGGGCAGTTCGAAGGAGCCGTCCCGGAACCCCGGCCAGCGGGCGAACTCCGCCGAGCCGGTCGGCGGGAGGTCCACGCCCATGTCCGCGACCAGCTCCCGGTAGATGAGCGGGTGGTTCAGCCGCGGGTGGCCGTTGCCGAGCTCGTCCCAGTACGTCTCGAACAGCGAGTGTCCGATGTCCGAGGACGCCAGGTGGTAGTCGGTGAACCCCTGGAGCCAGGCGCCGTCGATCATCGTCAGCGGGGCCAGCTGGAGCGTCGACTCGATCAACTGCTCCCGGGTCGGCAGCCCGGCGTCCGAGGTGCGCTCGAACTCCTCGGCGTGCCGGTCGTGCTGCCCGGACAGCCACGGCCGCAGCCCCTCGGCGGGCCAGCTGTCGGGCAGCGGCATGTCCTGCCGGGCCATCCGCACCCGTGCCCGGCCCAGCCACCCGTGGACGTACTCCAGGGCGTAAGCGCGTACGGCCGGGGTCTGGGCGCGGCGTTGCAGCAGGACGTACGCCTCCCGCAGGTCCGCGGGGGCCCGGCCGCCCGGCGGCTCCTCCTCCAGGGCCGCCCGCACCGAGGCCCACGGGCGCGGGGACGGCCCGTCCGTGGCCGTGGCGACCCCGCTCGCCCGCCGCGCGGGCGGGTCCTCCGGCGAGCTGCCGTCGTCGCTGCCGTCGTCGCCGTCGGGGAGGGACGCGATCCAGCGGCGCAGGACCGCCAGGTCCTCCTCGGAGAAGACGCGGAACATCGCGCCGCGCTCGCCGACCAGACCGTTGACGAGGGGGCTGCGCTCCGGACGGCCCGGGCGGACCAGTGAGCTGCCGGCGAGCGCCGCGAGCAGCGGGTACGGGTCGTCGCGGGCCTCGTCGAGCCACTCGGCGAGCGGCCGGCCCGCCAGCTGGAAGGAGCGGTGGTAGACCGCGCCCTCACGGGCGCGCAGCCGGATGAGGTCGGCGGCCTGCCGGCGCGGGTCGAGGACTTTGGCCAGCTCGCCGCGCAGCGCCTCGTGCCACTCCCTCAGCGCCGTGAACGCCCACCGGGCCCCCGCCAGGACGCGGGCACGCGTCTGCGGCGGCGACTGCTCCACCAGGGCGTCGACCGCCGCCAGCGAGGCCTTCAGCCCGCCCGCCGGGTCCTGGGGCCGGGGCGCGCCGGGATGCAGCGCGTCCCAGTCGGCGCCCGCGTCCACCAGGTCCTTGAGCGGCGCCATCGCGGGCAGCAGGCCGACCTGCCGGAGGCAGAGGTCGGCGCCGAGGATTTCGGCCCGGAAGTCCTCCGGCCGCCGGCTCATCAGGAGCAGGATCGCCGGGAGGACGAACGCGTCCTCCCGCACCCTCGTGTCGAGCGCGGTACGGGCGGCCGGCACCGCGTTCTCCGCCACCCGCAGGCCTTGCAGCAGGGCGAGATGGGCGTGGCCCCGGGAGGCGCGCGGATGACCGACCCCGACGTCGGAGGCGTACAGGGTCAGCGCGCTCAGGGCCGCGGGGTCGTCCGCCTCGGCCATGCTGCTCAGCCACTGCAGCCATGCGCCCGACACCAGGTTCAACGGCGAGCAGTCGAGCGCCAGCCGCTGCGCCACGAGTTCACGGACGGCCTCCGTCCGGGCCCGGCCGGCCAGGTCCCGGAAGACCCGCGTCTCGTCGGCGGCCCAGGCCCCGGCCTCCCGGCACAGTGCCTCCAGGTCCTCGGGGGCGTGGCCGGACGGTACCGACCGGTCGATCGCGTCGCGGACGTCGGCCACCGGCACCCGGTCCGCGTGCGGGCTCTCCGGATCGCAGAACGCGGCGTACCACGCCCTGGCCCAGGAGGGGGGCCGCGCGGTGTCACGCCCGGGTTTCCCCGTCGGTCGCAGGACTGTCGAAGACATCGTTTCCGGTCCTCCCTCCTAGAACATCGGATAAATGGAGGCGTCGTCGTTCCGCTTTCTGCGGCGGCGCCGGAAGAGAGCATCGACGATTTTGCGGATGAAACCCATGGAATTCCCCTTGTCAGGTCACCGGAGGGCGAGTTGTTCGGCGAGCAGGCCGGCCACGATGTCGTGTCCCCCGTCGGTGAAATGAATACGGTCCACGAACACCCAGTCCTCGTCCTTGATCGCCGAGCCGAGCACGGGGTTCAGGTCGAGGAAGGGAACGTTCAGCTTTTCGCAGCCGCCGCGGAGTTGATCGGCGTACCGCCGCCCCGCCTCGATCGTGCAGATGTCGCCGTACGCCTGGCTGAAATGGGCGATGCCGTCCAGCTCGTCGAAGAGCAGCTGTTCCTGGCGGGCCGGCCGCTCGCGCACCCACGGTGCGAGGGGCTGGAGGACGAAGGTGAGCCGGGCCCCGAGGCCCTGGGCGATCAGCCGCCAGGTGTCGAGGTGGCGCAGCGTCAGCTCGACGGCGAGGTCCAGCTGCCCGGAGAGGTCCGGAACGGTCAGCTCCGCCTCGGAGCGCTGCGGTGCCCGGCGGGCCGACCACCGTGACTGGCCGGTCGCCCGGCGCTGCCGGGCCTGGAGCTCCTGCACCTGCTCGAAGTACTCGTGGCCGTTGAAGAACGCGCCGCTGTCGCCCTGCATCCAGCGGGGCAGCCGGGCGAGGCCCAGGTTGTTGAACCCGGTGAACAGGACGATCTCCTCGATCTGCGGCACCAGGTGGCGGTAGAGAGTGAAGAGCAGCAGCTCCTGGGCGGAGTTGAAGCTCCGGCCGCCGAAGTTCAGCCACGGCAGGGCGGGCGCGTGACGGTCCCACAGCCGGGAGGCCAGGGTGTCCGCGTCCGAGGAGGCGCCGATCCCGAAGACGGTGGAGCTGCCGGCGATCAGCCGGACGGGCCCCTCGGGCACCCGTCCGCCGGCCGACGCCCGCTGTCCCTGCCCCTCGGACAGGCGGAAGCCGAGCCGGTCGGTGTTCACCACCTGGGAGCGGTGGTCCGCGGCGTGGAAGTACATCAGGTAGGGCAGCCAGCGGATCTCACCGCGGTCGTCGAACTTCTCGGCGTACTGGAGCATCTGCGGGGTGAGTTCCGCGCGATGAGAGGTCATGGACGAACCGCCTCCTTTCGGTCGATCCGGCCCGGCACCGGCGTGCCGGGCGGTGGAAGTCGGGACGTGCGGTCTTACGGTCCCGGGACGTGCGGTCGTACGGCTTCGGGACGTGCGGTCGTACGGTGTCGGACGTGCGGTCGTACGGCGTCGAACGGTCGGGCGGCCGAGGGCGGTCGGGCGGCCGCGGCCGTCAGACGGCTTCGGAGGAGAGGGCGGCGGGCTTGCCCGCCGGCAGGCCGGCGCCCGGCGCGTACCGCACCCTGGTCGACTCCGCCCAGCGCACGACCGCCGGGGCGGCCAGGCCCGCCGCGAGGAACAGGGCGCCCATGACGTGCCAGCCCGGTTTTCCCCAGCCGATACAGAGCCAGGTCAGCAGTGCCGGGCCGAACGACTCGGCCAGTCCCATGCCGATGCCGAAGACGCCCAGGTACTGGCCGATGGCGTGCCGGGGCGCGAGCACGTTGGACACCTCGAAGCCCCCGGCGGCCTGCCACAGTTCGCCCACGCTGTGGACGACGACCGCGGCCCCCAGCAGGGTCACGGCGGCCCAGGCCGGGGACCCCGCCGCCCACGCGACGGCGGCGCACGCCGCGCAGAAGGCCCACCCCGACCGGCGCAGCGCCAGCGCGGCACGGCGGGGTGTGTCGACCCGGCGGCCGACCGCGACCTGCAACAGGATGATCATGGCCGTGTTGACCACGACGGCCGCCGAGATCATCCAGCGCGGTGCGGAGGTGGCGCTCACCACCCACAGCGGCAGGGCGACGGTGAGCACGCGGTACTGGATGGACAGGACGCCGTCCAGCAGCGACAGTGCGAGGTAGGGCCGGTCGCGCAGGGCGGCCCACCGGCCGCCGGTCTGCTCGGGCGCCTCGACGATCTCCGTGCGCGGGATCCGGAAGGCCGGCAGCAGCGCCACGAGGAAGCAGGCGCAGTTCAGCAGGATCAGCCGGTGGTACGCCTGCGTGGTGTCCGCCTGCGCGGCCCAGCCGGCCGCCATCGCCCCGACGGCGATGCCCACGTTGGTGACGGACCTGATGTACGCGCGCAGTTCCTGCGGCCGGCCGTCGGCGATGTCGTTGATGATGGGGCCGCGGGCCACCAGGAGCGTGGCCTGGGCGACGGTCGCGAGGACGACGACGAGCAGCACGGACCAGGAGGCGTGGACGAGCAGGAACGCGCCGGTCGCGGCGGCGCTCAGCAGGAGGCTGGCCACGAAGACGGCCCGCGGCCCGCGCCGGTCGGCGACATGGCCGGCCGGGACGCCGAGGATCAGGGACACGAATCCCGCGATGCTGAAGGCGACCCCGATCTCCATGGCCGGTAAGCGGACCACGCGGATGAAATAGAGGACACCGGTGGTGAGGAATATTCCTTTTCCGGTGGAACTGGCCAGTGTGGCCAGGGCTAATGCGCGCTGCGCCCCCGAAGCAGGCAGTACTGCGGACCCCCGAATGCGCACAGCAAACCCCCGTTTGAACGCGTGACAGCGAGGTTACTGACCTGTTATTGCCTGCGCAACGGGGATCTCGGCACCTGAGACGCCGCACGCCAGAACGGTTCCGATTTACGTGGCCCGGACAACGAACGGGCCGACAGGCGGAGTTCGCCTGCCGGCCCGTGGCCGTTCCGGTTCAGCCGGACGGGAAACGATCAGGAACCGTACTCCCAGGAATTCATGTATTCGTTCTGGTCGTCGGTGAACGAGTCGATCGTCACGCCCATGCTGTCCAGCTTCAGCCGGGCGACGGACTTGTCGATCTCGGTGGGCACCTCGTGGACCTGCGGGGCCAGGGAGGCGTGCTGCGCCGTCAGCCACTCGGCCGTCAGCGCCTGGTCCGCGAAGGACATGTCCATCACCGAGGCGGGGTGGCCCTCGGCGGCGCCGAGGTTGACCAGCCGGCCCTCGGCGACCAGCAGCAGGCTGCGGCCGTCGGCGAGCACGTACTCGTCCGTCTGGTGACGGATACGGGAGCGCTTCTCGACCGCCATGGCCTCCAGCGCCGCGACGTCCACCTCGACGTCGAAGTGGCCGGCGTTGGACAGGATCGCGCCGTCCTTCATCACCTCGAAGTGCTCCTGGCGCAGCACGCCCCGGTTGCTGGTGACGGTGACGAAGACGTCGCCGACGCGGGCCGCCTCCGCCATCGGCATCACCCGGTAGCCCTGCATGAGCGCGTCCAGCGCCTTGGTCGGGTCGACCTCGGTCACCACGACGTGGGCGCCCAGCCCCGCCGCGCGCTGGGCGACGCCCTGGCCGCAGTAGCCGAAACCGGCGACGACGACCGTCTGCCCGGCGAACAGCAGGTTGGTGGCCCGCATGATCGCGTCGAGCGACGACTGGCCGGTGCCGTACCGGTTGTCGAACATGTGCTTGGTGTCGGTGTCGTTGACCGCCACCATCGGGAACTTGAGGGCACCGGAATCGGCCATCTGCCGCAGCCGGACGACACCGGTGGTCGTCTCCTCGCAGCCGCCCTTGATGCTCCCGAGCAGCTCGGTGCGGGCGGTGTGGACCGTGTTGACCAGGTCGCAGCCGTCGTCGAAGACGAAGTCGGGGTCGATGTCCAGCGCGGAGTTGATGTGCCGGTAGTACCCGTCACGGTCGATGCCGTTGACGGCGAAGACGGAGATGCCGTACTCGACCACGAGCGCCGCGACCGTGTCGTCCTGCGTGGACAGCGGGTTGCTGGCGCAGGCCGCGATCTCGGCGCCGCCGGCCTTCAGCGTGCGCAGCAGGACGGCCGTTTCCGTGGTCATGTGCATACACGCGGCGAACCGGACGCCTTCGAAGGGCTTTTCCTTGGCGAACCGTTCTCGTACCTGGCGCAACACGGGCATGTTGCGCTCGGCCCACTCGATCCGGCGCACGCCCTGCGTGCTGAGGGCCTTGTCCTTGACATCGTGCTGGGGCAGTTCAGACATGGCGGGAAGCTAGCCTCGCTCTCCGGTAGGCATGGTGGTTGTCGGCCATCACCGTCGACCGTCCGGTGCGGGCGGTCGCGGTCGGGCCGGGATCGGTGTCAGGCCGTGGCTTCGGTACGCGCCACGGCCCGCTGCCCGGGCAGGGCGACGGCCACCAGCAGCGTGGTGACCAGGGCGACGACGGCGCCCGCGGTGAAGGCCGTCTGGAATCCGGCGGCCTGGTGGTCGGGGGTGGGAGCGCCGAGCGACTCGGTGCGGGCCGTCGCCAGGCTCACCAGGATGGCGACGAAGGCGGCCGTACCGACCTGCTGGAAGGTGTTGAGCAGTCCGCCGGCCAGACCCTGGAGCCTCTCCGGCACCCCGGCGGTGGCCGCCATCATGGCGGTGGAGAAGAAGGCGGCGAACCCCATCCCCATGAGGATCGTGCCGGGCAGCACGTCGCCCGCGTACCCGCTGTCCGCCTCGATCCGGGAGAGCAGGAACACCCCGCCGGTCACCAGGGCGCCGCCGACGACGCACACGCCCTTCGGTCCGAACCGGCCGGCCGACAGGGCGGACAGCGGCCCCGCCACGACGACGGACAGGCCGAGGGGCAGGAAGGCGAAGCCCGTCTCCAGGGCCGAGCGGCCCTGGACCTGCTGGAGGAAGAGCGACAGCTGGAGGGCCGTGGTGCCCATGACGCCGGGGATCAGGAAGCTGGCGACGTTGGCGACGCTCAGCGAGCGGCTGCGGAAGATGCCCAGCGGCACCAGCGGGGCGGCCGACCGGGCCTCCACCACCACGAAGACGACGAGCAGGACGACGCCCACCGAGCAGCTGATCGCCGCGTGGGTGCCGTCGTCGGGAACCTGGCTCAGTCCGTTGATCAGGGCCACGAAGCCCGCGGCGGACAGCAGCACGCCCGGCAGGTCGTAGGTGCGCTCGCCCCGCGCGCCGCCGGCCCCGGGCAGCACCTTGAACGCCGCGAAGAGGGCGACGGCCGTCAGCGGCACATTGACGAAGAACACCGCACGCCAGCCCGCGAGTTCGGTCAGTACGCCACCGAGCAGCACGCCGATGGCGAAGCCGCTGGCGGACGCGGCGCTGAACCAGCCCAGGGCCCGGTTGCGTTCGCCCTCGTCGGGGAAGCCGGTGGTGATCAGGGAGAGCGCGGCCGGCGCGATCAGCGCGGCACCGACGCCCTGCACGGCCCGCATGGCGATGAGCGGTTCCGGGGCCGTGGCCAGGCCTCCGACCAGGGAGGCCGCGCCGAACGCCGCCACGCCCACGACGAGCATCAGACGCCTGCCGAGCAGGTCCGACAGCCGCCCGCCGAGCAGCAGCAGACTGCCGAAGCCGAGTGCGTAGGCGCCGACCACCCACTGGGTCCCCACGGCGCCGAGTCCGACGGAGGACTCCATGCTGGGCAGCGCCACGTTCACGATCGAGAAGTCCAGCAGCAGCATCAGCTGCACACCGCAGAGCAGCACCAGCGCACCGGGCCGGTTTCTCTGCCCCGCGACCTGGCTTCCTGTGCTCTCCCGATCGAGCGCTCCGGCTTCGGACATGCTGGAACACAGCCTTTCGACAAGGGGGATTCGGTCCGGGCTCGGCGAGCTTAGCCGAACGATCCACAATGACATCCGGACGCCGATGTATGAGGCATCTGCTTTCGGACAATCCGCGAGCGGCGTCTGGCCTGCGGCGCGGACCGCTGTCCGGATGTCCGCCGGGGATTTTCGGCCATCATCGCGAGATTATCTCGGATGGTGGACGGGGAGATGCCTTGTCCGAAGTGAGGGTGCGGGGATACGTTCGAAGCGCTGAAAGGGGGAACCACAGTGTCGCCCATAGAAACGACTCGATGTCGTAGAAACTCGTGCACGACGCCCGGCGTTCTGTTAAGCGCACCGCCGGCGGGCCGGTGCCCGCCGTCCTCGGCTCCGTCCGATTCCCTCCCGTGTCTTCCCGTTCGCCTCGCAGCCGACCTGCCGCCGCCTTCCAGAAAGCGGCGAGTGTCCAGGTCCGGCAGGCGAGGGCGGGGAAGCGCGGGAGGGCTTGCATGAAGCTCGACCTGCAGCGGCTGTCCCGCCACTACGTCGTTTCCCGGTCACTCGACAAAGACCCGAACTGGAATGCCTCCCTCCATATGGACGGAGTGGTCTGCCAGTCGATAGCCAATTGGTACGGCCAGGCCCCGCTCACCTCCGGGACGAAGGAAGAGGCCCTTCAGTACCAAATGCTGAAGGAAGACACGCTCGACCAGTTCGAGGTGTTACGGGAAAACGGCGTCACCATCGAACCGTGGCTCTCCGAGGGACAGCCCTACACTTCCTCCGCCACCCTGTCCGACCAATTGCACGCCGACCGGAAACTCTATGTTTTCCTCACGGCGAACGGACACGGGCAGAACGGGCAGGAGAGCGGGACGCAGGACGCCCAGCGTCCTGAGGACCACCCCATGCTCGAACCCTCGCCGGTTTCCTCCCGCGGGGTCCGGCTTCTCTTCAACGACCTTTTCCGCGCCGTTCACGACGCGTTCGGCCACGCGGCGCGCGGAAATCGCTTCACCGCACGCGGCGAGTTCATGGCGGCCTGGGACCACATGAAGATGTACCGCCCCGCCTGCCATCCCGTCCTGCTGTCGGAGACCGTCGGGCAGATCTGCTGGTTCTACTTCGGCCCGCATCTGCGCCGGCCCGACGGGTCCGTGCCCGGCCCCTCCGACCACGACTACGTACCGCCGTCCCAACGGCCGTACTCCCCGCAGAAGACCGTCCCGATGCCGGACGAGCTGCTGTCCGCCTTCCGTTCTCTCTTCAAGCAGGTGAGCAGATGACTGCCGACGTCCGGGAACACTTCCCCATCCTGAACCAGCAGGTGGACGGCCACCCCCTGGCCTACCTCGACAACGCCGCCACCACCCAGAAGCCGCGCCAGGTCCTCGACGCCGTCGTGCGCTACTACTCCGAGTCGAACGCCAACGTCGGACGCAGCGTGCACGCCATGAGCATGCGGGCGACGGACGCCTACGAGGCCGCGCGCGAGACCGTGCGCGCCTTCGTGAACGCGGCCGACGCGGCGGAGATCGCGTTCACCAAGGGCACCACGGAGTCGGTGAACCTGGTGGCCGAGGGCTACGCCGCTCAGGTCGTGGGGGCCGGCGACGAGGTCGTCGTCAGCGGCATGGAGCACCACTCCAACCTCCTGCCCTGGCGCCGCCTGTGCGAGCGCAAGGACGCCGTGCTGCGCGTGGTCCCCACCGACGCCGACGGAGAGCTCTCCGCCGAGGCGTTCGTCGAGCACCTCACCGACCGCACCCGGTTCGCCGCGGTGGCGCACGTGTCCAACGTGCAGGGCACGGTCAACCCGGTCGAGGAGATCGCCGCGGCGACCCGGTCCCGCGGCATCCCGCTGCTGGTCGACGGCGCCCAGGCGGTCGCCCACCGGCCGGTCGACGTGCAGGCGCTGGGGGCCGACTTCTACTGCTTCTCCGGCCACAAGATGTACGCGCCCATGGGCATCGGCGTGCTCTACGGGCGGGCCGAGCTGCTGGAGCGCATGGACGCGATGCTGGTCGGCGGCGGCATGGTCAAGCAGGTCACCCTCGCGGGACCGCTCGCCGTCGCCAAGGCGCCCACCCTCTTCGAGGGCGGCACGCCGAACATCGCCGGGGCCGTCGGACTCGCCGCGGCGGTCGACTACCTCACCGCCCTGGGCCTGGACCGGGTCCGGGAGCACGACACGGAGCTGACCGCACGCGCCGCCGCCGGGCTGCGCGCCCTGGACGGGGTCCGCGTGTTCGGCGCCCAGCAGCCCTCCGGCGGTTTGGTCTCGTTCGGCGTCGACGGTCTGCACCCCTACGACGTGGGCAACCACCTGAGCGCCCACGGGATCATGGTGCGCACCGGGGTGCACTGCGCCATGCCCTTCGTCGACAGCCTCGGCGTGGTCGGCACCGTGCGGGCCTCGTTCGGGGTCTACAGCACGACCGAGGAGGTGGACCGGCTCGTCGAGACGGTCGCCACCGCCGAGAAGGGCTTCTGGAGCAACGAACACCCCGACGAGCGCTTCCTCGACCTCTGAACGGCGCGGCCCGCGAAAGGACGGTCCATCCCTTGACGGACAACCAGAACGCCGCGTCTGCCTTCAAGGCGCAGCAGGAACGCAACTGGCACGAACTCAGCTCCGGCTGGGACAGGTGGTACGAACTCTTCGAGCGAGGCGCCGACCCGGTGACCCGCATCCTCCTCGAAGGGTCGCGACTGCGGCGCACGGGCTCGGTGCTGGACATCGGCAGCGGCACCGGCCAGCCGGCCCTCACCGCCGCCGCGCGGGTGCCCGAGGGCCGGGTGGTCGGTGTGGACCAGGCCGAGGGCATGCTGGCCGTGGCCCGGCGCCGGGCGGTCGAGCAGGAGCTCACCAACGTCCGGTTCCTCCGGCAGGACGCCGAGGAACTGGAGCTGGAGGAGGGCGAGTTCGACGCGGTGGTCAGCCGCTGGAGCCTGATGTTCCTCCCGGACGCCGACCGCGTCCTGCACACCGCCTTCCGCGCGCTCGGCCCCGGCGGCACCTTCACGGCCGCCGTCTGGGGCACCCCGCCCCAGGTCCCGATGCTCAGCCTGGCCTTCGGGATCGCCGCGGCCCGGCTCGGCCTGCCGGCCCCGCCGCCGGGCGCCCCGGGGCCGTTCAGCATGGCGGACGCCGAGGCGCTGTGCGAGCGGTTCACCAAGGCCGGCTTCCAGGACGTCAGCCACCAGGAGTGCCGGATCGTCTTCACCCCGCGCGACGTGGCGGAGTTCGTGGACTTCTCCTGGGACCTGCTGCCCGGCTGGCTCCGGGCGAAGCTGGCGGAGACCTTCGGCGACGAGCGCGACCAGCGGACCGTCCAGGCCGTCGCCACGGCGGCCAGGGACTTCGAGACGGACGGCGGGGGCCTCGCGGTCCCCTGCGTCGCTCACTGCGTACGGGCCGTCAAGCCCGCCTGAGCCAGACCGTCCGACCTCCCAGGGAGACCCCTCATGGAATTCGACACCAAGCTGGTCCAGGTCGGCCAGGAACCCCATCCCGGCACCGGCGACATCGTGCCGCCCATCCACCTGGCCTCCACCTTCGAGCAGCGGGCCCAGCAGGACCTGCGCTACTTCTACGGCCGCGGCGAGAACCCGACCCGGGAGGCGCTGGAGCGCTGTCTCGCCTCGCTGGAGGACGCCTCGTACGCCCTGGCGTTCTCCTCGGGCCAGGCGGCCGGCACCACCGCCCTCAGCCTGCTCTCGCCCGGCCAGAAACTGATCTCCTCCGACGACGTGTACGGCGGCACCTTCTCGCTGTTCGACCTGCTGCCCCGCTACGGGATCACGGTGGAGTACGTCGATCTGACCGACCTCGACGCCCTCGACGCGGCCCTGACCGACGACACCGGTCTGATCTGGGTCGAGACCCCGACGAACCCGCTGCTGAAGGTCGCCGACGTGAGCGCCATCAGCGAACGGGCCCACGCCGCCGGTGTGCCCGTCCTGGTCGACAACACCTTCGCCAGCCCGGTCGTGCAGCATCCGCTGGCACTGGGCGCCGACATCTCGCTCTACAGCACCACCAAGTTCATCTCCGGCCACTCCGACGTCATCGGCGGCGCCCTCGTCTACAACCGGGAGGACTTCCACACCTCGTTCTTCCGGTACCGCACCTCGGCCGGGAACGTGCCCGGGGCGCTGGACTGCTACCTGCTCCACCGCGGTGTGAAGACGATGTCGCTGCGCGTCCGGCGGCAGAACGAGTCGGCCGAGCAGTTGGTGGAGCTGCTGAGCGGGTCGCCGAAGACCGGTGCGCTGCACTACCCGGGGCTGGCCGCGCACCCGCAGCACGACATCGCCGCACGGCAGATGGACGGCTTCGGGTCGATCATCTCCTTCGAGTACCTGGGCGACGTGCAGGAACTCCTGGAGAAGGTCGAGCGGTTCGCCGTGGCGGTCAGCCTCGGCGGCGTGCGGTCCCTGATCGAGTGCCCGGCACTGATGACCCACCGGCCCATCCCGGCGGAGACCCGCAGGCGGCTGGGCATCGGCGACAACCTGGTCCGGCTGGCGGTCGGCATCGAGGACGTGCGGGACCTCGCCGCGGACCTGGAACGGGCGCTGTGATCCGGCGGGCGCGGGAGGCACGGTGAACCCGGCGGCCGGGGCGGCCCGGCCGTCCCCCGGCTCGCCGGTGCTCGTCGACGGCGCCAAGGGGACCGAACTGCAACGGCTCGGGATCAGCGTCACCGAGCCGTGGTGGACCAGCGCCGCCCTGCTGGACCTGGAGGGACAGCGGCAACTGGCCGACATCCACCGGCAGTACACCGCCGCCGGCGCCGACCTGTCCACCGCGATCACCTTCCGCACCAACCGGCGCACCCTGCTGCGCGCCGGGGCCGACGAGCACGCGGCCGAGGTCCTGGTCCGCCGGGCCGTGGCACTGGCCCGCGGCTCGGTCCGGCCGGACCCCGACGGGCGGTCCCCGGTGCTCGCCGCGTCGGTGATCCCGGTGGAGGACTGCTACCAGCCGTCCCTGGTGCCGCCGGAGGAGGAACTCCGGGAGGAGCACGCCTGGATGGTGCGCCAGCTCGCCGCGGAGGGCGTCGACCTGGTGCTGGCGGAGACCATGAACACCGTGCGCGAGGCGGTGGCCGTCGTCGACGGCTGCGTCCGCGAGGGACTGCCCGTGTGGGTGAGTTTCGTCTGCGGTCCGGACGGCGCCCTGCTGTCCGGCGAGTCCGTGACGGACGCGGCGCGGGCGGTCGCCGCGGCGGGCGCGGCGCTGGTCTGCGTCAACTGCACCACCCTGGAGGGCACCGACCGGGTGCTCGACCGCTGGTCCCACGACTGCCCGGTCCCCTTCGGGGCCTATCCCAACCTGGAGGACCGCTCCGGCATCGCGGACTGGACACCGGTGGACCGGTACGTCCCCGTCCGGCACGACCCCGAGGAGTTCGCGGACCTCATGGCCGAGCGGACCGGCCGCTACGGCCTGTCCCTGGTCGGCGGCTGCTGCGGCAGCACCCCCGACCACATCGCGGCCCTGCGCAAACGCCTGCCCGGCTAAACCGACGCGGTCCGTCGGCCCGGCGGTCCGTCGTCCCGGCGGTCGGCCCGGTGATCCGTCGGCCCGGCGGTCCGCCCGGTGGTCCGTCGGCCCGGCGGTCCGCCCGGTGGTCCGTCGGCCCGGCGGTCCGCCCGCCTGGCGTCGGTCGGCCCGGTGGTCCGTCGGCCCGGTGGTCCGCCCGGTGGTCCGTCGGCCCGGCGGTCCGCCCGCCTGGCGTCGGTCGGCCCGGTGGTCCGTCGGCCCGGTGGTCCGCCCGCCTGGCGTCGGTCGGCCCGGTGGTCCGTCGGCCCGGTGGTCCGCCCGCCTAGCGTCGGTCGGCCCGGTGGTCCGCCCGCCTGGCGGTCCGCCCGGTGGTCCGCCCGCTCGGCGGTCCGTCTGCCCGCCTGCCCGGCGTCGGTCCGGCGGATGTCGGGCTGGCCGGTGGCGGTCCACCCGATGCGGGGCCACCCGGCGGCGGTCCGTCGAACGCCGGGCTGGACCCACGGCGGTCCCCCCGCCCGTTGGTCCCCCCGCCCGTTGGTCCGCCCGCCCGGTGGTCCGCCCGCTCGGCGTCGGTCCGCGCGGTGTCGGTCCGGACCGGCGGCGGTCCGGCGGATGTCGGGCTGGGCCGGTGGCGGTCCACTCGGCGTGGGGCCACCCGGCGGCGGTCCGTCGAACGCCGGGCTGGACCCACGGCGGTCCCCCGGTGTCCGGGTGAACCGGCGGCGGTCCGCTCGGCATCCGGCTGGTCCGTCCGGCCCTTCGCCCGGCCCGCGCTCACCGGACGGTCGGACGGTCGGGCGGGGCTTACCGGGCGGAGCGGACGGTCGGGCCGGGTTCACCGGGCGGGGAGGCCCGTCCGGCCGAACGGCGGGGCCGGGTTCACCGGGCGGGGCGGACGGGCCGGGCCGCGCTACCGGGTGAGGCGGACGGCCGGGCCGGGTTCACCGGGCGGGGCGGGCGGCCGGGCCGGGCTCACCGGGTGAGGCGGGCGGTCGGGCCGGGTTCACCGGGCGGGGCGGGCGGTCGGGCCGGGTTCACCGGGCGGGGCGGGCGGTCAGGCCGGGTTCACCGGGCGGGACGGGCGGTTGGGCCGCGCTCACCGGGTCGGACGGTCGGGGCGGGCAGGCCGGCGCAGATGGCCTCGACGAGGCGCGCCACGCCCTCCTCCTCGTTGCCGGGCAGGACGAGGTCGGCGGCGGCCAGCACCTCCGGGTGGGCGTTCGCCACGGCCGCGGCGAGCCCCGCGGCCCGCAGCATCGGCAGGTCGTTGGGCATGTCGCCGACGGCCGCGGTGGCCGTGACCGGCACGCCGTAGTGGCCGGCCAGCCGGCGCAGCGAGGTGCCCTTGTCGACGCCGCGCGGCGAGATCTCCACGAAGTGCGGTGTCGAACGGGTGGCCTCCACCGCGTCGCCCGGCCGCACGAGCAGGTCCCCGAGCGGTGCGGCCGGCAGCCCGGCGTGCACGGCCAGGACCTTCACCGGCGGATCGTCCGCCGACAGGGCCGCCACGGCGTCCGGCACCGCCGTGTGCGTCCAGCAGTCGGGCACCAGCTCCGCGAACCCCGGCTCCAGCCAGAGCCCCCGTACGGTGTCCACCCCCAGCACCACACCGGGGACCCGGGCCCGCAGGCGCGCCAGCAGCCGCGCGGCGTCCCCGGCGGTGAACCCGCGCCGCTCCAGCACCCGGCCGGTGGACGCCTCGACGGTCACCGCCCCGTTGCTGCACACGACGAGCCCCCGGAACCCGTGGTCGTGGACCGCGCCCAGCGCGTCCCGCAGGGGCCGGCCCGTCACGTAGGCCACGGGCAGGCCCCTGCGGTCCGCCTCCGCCAGGGCGGCGCGGGTGGCCGGGCCGACGGTGCCCGCCGCGTCGAGCAGCGTGCCGTCGAGATCGGTGCAGACCAGCCGCACACCGGCCACGCCGTTCACCGCGGTGCCCCGGCGTCGCGGTCGGCCGTTCCGCTCACCGGGACCCACAGCCGCACGCGCAGCGGCAGGTCGCCGGTGAGCCAGACCTCCACCCGGCCCTCGCGGGCCAGCCGGCTCCGGTCGGGACCGCCGCCCAGCGGCATCCACACCCAGTCGCTGTCGGGATCGAGCAGCCAGCGGATCACGCCCCGGTCACCCGGCTCCCCGTCGTGGGCGCGCCGGGCCCGGGGCACCACCCGCGCCATGATCTCGGGGACGTCGAGGAGGTCGACGGTGGTGGGCCGCGCGTGGTCGTCGAGCCAGATCCAGACGCGGGAGTGGAAGGTGACCGTGGCCCGCTGGGCGTGCGGTGCCAGGCCGTCCGCCCGGATGGTCAGGACGCCGATGCCGGCGTCCCAGTCGACGGACGGACGGGTGGTGGTGCCGGGCTCGCTCATGGTCTCCTCCGCGTTCGTACGGCCTGCGGTCGGGACGGCCTCCGCTCTCGCGCGGCCTGCGGGTTCATACGGCCTGGAGACGGTCCAGGCCGGTGACGGGTACCTCCTCGGGCAGCCGGGCCGGACGCAGTTCGACCTCGCCGACGACCGTGTCGCCGGGCGCCTCCAGCACCCACCGGACCGTGGCGGCCACCGAGGAGGTGGCCATCTTCAGCGGTGAGGTGTCACCGGGAAGGTTCGCGATGGCGCCCGGGCTGACGAGCGTGGTGCCCACCCCGTGGTGGCGCTCCTCCAGCAGCAGCACCTCGGTGATCGCCTTGAGCGCGGCCTTGGTGGCGCAGTAGGCGGCCCCTCCCTCGAAGAACCGGGTCGCCGCGTGCGAACCCATCAGGACGATCCGGCCGCCGCGGGCGCGCAGGGACGGCAGCGCGGCCTGGACCAGTGCGATCACCGAGGTGAGGTTGACGTCCAGGGCCTCCTGCCAGCGCTCCAGGGGCAGCGTGGCCAGGTCGCCCAGGGCGCGCTCCACGCCGTTGGCGACGACGGCGTCGAGACCGCCGGCCCGTTCGGCCGCCTGCCGGACGGCCGGGCCCACGTCCTGCGGCCGGCGCAGGTCGCAGTGGACGTTCTCCACCCCGGGCAGGTCGGCCGGTGTCCGGCCCAGCCCCCACACCCGCCAGCCGGCCGCCCTGAGTTCCTCGGCGACCGCCCTGCCGGTTCCCCGGTTGGCGCCGGTCACCAGCACCGTGCGGCCGCCTTCGGCCGCCGTCATCCCCGGACCCGGCGGACCAGGTCGGTCCAGGTCGAGATGATCGTCGCCGGGTCGGCGCCCTGCCGGAAGAGGTCCTTGTCCAGGGGGTTGCCGACGTCGTCGCGCAGCCGCATGCAGTCCGGGGAGATCTCGGAGTTGACGACCGGCCGGCCCTCGCCGTCGACGCCGATCACCAGGCAGAAGTCCCACAGGTCGAGCGGGGCCAGCCAGGAGCGCAGCAGGGCGTTGGTCTCCAGGGCCACCTCGCGGAACGCCTCCACGTCGGTGCCGGCCGCCCTCAGGTAGTCCTCGCCGATCGGCTGGTCCTCGGGGTCGATGCGGTAGTCGAACTTCACCACCGGCGGGTTGAACCGGTGGCCCTCCGGAAAGAGCCCCGGATACTTGCGGGTCGTCGACCCGGTGGCGATGTTCTTCACGATCACTTCGAAGGGCGGGGCCGGAATATAGGAAGCGCGGTAGAAAATGTCGCCGAGCCGTTCCAGGAAAACCGTGCGCACTCCCTTCTCGGCCAGTCTCGCGGCGGCCAGTTCGTAGAAGTCGAGCCGGAGCCGCGCGGTCTGCGGGATCATCTCGTCACGGTCGTAGGTGTAGCTGCGCAGACTCGGAATGAGTTCGATGTCGCAGGTTCCGTCGTCATGGAGCCAGAGTCGCTTGCTGCGACCCTCGATGTCGGGCTGCCGGTCGATTCCTGCCATTGTCTTGTCCTCCCCTACTCGATGGCCCCGTGCACGGGGGCCCGACGGTGGAATGGAGCGGAACACGGCACGCGGAGGGAACAGGGCTCTCGGAGCCGTCGCCCTCGGCCGGGAAGTCGGAGGAAACGTTCTGCGCATGAGGCGCGGACCCGCGCACCGCACTCAGTCCCCGGTGCGGTCGCGGTACATGCCCGTGGAGGCTGGAGAGACCTTACCTCCCGCCGGATCGCCGGAAACATCATCGACTTCGCGGTCTCAGAATTCGGAATGCCCATCCGCCGCGGCCCGGGCGGAACAGGTCGGAAGCATTGATTCCATGCTGTCGCTTCGGCGTGACATCGCCCGGTTTGGGTGTTGTTCGGCCGGACTCGGAAAGGTGGCCAATTTCCATCGGTCGGCAGCTGGGAGACGACGGGGAGCGGCGGGGCCGGCGGGTGCCGGCCGGACGTCGGCAATGGGCGGAGGAACGAGGCGTAATCGGGACGGTCAAATGACCGGTGGCGCACGGAAGGCGCCGAATCTTGTTCGCGCGCGACCACGGATTCCGCCAGTGCGCCGAACATTCGTACGGCATGCGGGTGGGCGGTCGAGGTCGCTGCCTAGAATTTCCACGGATGATCAGCGGGGGACCTCGCTCTGCCGTGTCTCGAAGGCCGGCGGGCAGCGCGTGATCGTCCGGTGCGGAAGGGGAACGTTTCATGCACGGGGGCCGCCTCGGACTGGGGCAGGGAACAGCTCTGTACATCGGCGCCGTCCTGGGGCCGGGAGTGCTGGCACTGCCGGCGCTGGCGGCCGCCGCGGCGGGGCCCGCCTCGATGGTCTCCTGGGCCGTCCTGCTGCTGCTCAGCATCCCCGTCGCGGTGACGTTCGCCGCGCTCGGCGCGCGCTACCCGGACGGCGGCGGCGTCGCCAACTTCGTCGCCCGCGCCTTCGGCCCCCGGGCCGCCGCCTGCGTGGGCTGGCTGTTCTACGCGGCCGTACCGGCCGGCGTGCTGGCCGGCGCCATGGCGGGCGGCAACTACGTCGCCGAGGTGCTGGGCCTGTCGCACCGCGCCGGGTACGGGGCGGCCGCGGTGATCCTCGCGGTGGCCGTCGCCGCCAACTACGCCGGACTCCAGGTGTCCGGACGGCTCCAGCTGGTCCTCGTCGGCCTGCTGGTGCTGCTCCTCGCGTGCGCCACCGTCTTCGCCGCGCCGCACGTCACGGCCGGCCACTTCACCCCGTTCCTGCCCGAGGGGTGGCTGTCGATCGGCTCGGCCGCCCTGGTGCTGTTCTACGCCTTCAGCGGCTGGGAGGCGGCCAGCCACCTGTCCGCCGAGTTCGCGCACCCCCGGCGGCATCTGCCGCGGGCCACCGCGATCACCCTGACCATCGTCGGCGTCCTCTACCTCGGCCTGTCCTTCGTCACCATCGGCGCGCTCGGGGAGCGGGCGCGCAGCTCCGACGTTCCGCTGATGCTGCTGCTGGAGCGCGGCGTCGGGACCGGCGCGCGCGGACTGACCGCGGTCGCGGCCATCTGCCTGAGCCTGGGCGCGGTCAACACCTTCATCGCGGGCGCCGCCCGGCTGGGGGCGGCGCTGGGCCGCGACGGCGCGCTGCCCGGCCTGCTGGCCAAGGGCGGGGGAGCGGGCCAGGTCCCGCGCCGCAGCCTCACCGTGCAGGCGGTGCTCACCGGCGCCCTCACGCTCGCCGCCGCGCTGCTGACCGTTCCGCTGGACCCGCTCATGCGGGTCACCTCGGCGTTCCTGGCCGCCGTCACCGCCGCCGGGATGGCCGCCTCACTGCGCCTGCTGCCCCGCCGTACCCCCCTGTGGTACGCCGCCTGCGCCGCCGTCGTCTTCACCCTGGTCGTGATGGCGTTCAGCGGATGGCTGCTGGTGCTGCCGCTCGCGGTCGCCGGCTGCGCGGCGCTGTACTGGCGGCGCCGGCACGGGCCCGGCGCCGGCCGTCCCGGGGCTCAGGCCGAGGAGCCGGCCGCGGTCGACGCCGCCGCGGTGACGAGCTCGCCCAGCGCGGCCCCCGGCTCCGGACGCTCGTAGAGGTAGAAGTGGCCGCCGGGGAAACCCCGGTGGACGGGCGGTACGACACAGCTCTCGTCCCAGCGCGACCGCTCCTCCTCGGGCAGCGTGGCGTCGTCCGTGCCGTACCAGACCTGGTGCGGCACGTCCGTCGGGCCGGGCCCGGGGAGCGTGTAGGTGTCCGCCAGGTGCAGGTCGTACCCCATCAGGGTGACGGTCGCGTCGACGAAGTCCGGGTCCTGGAGCAGTTCCGGCTGCACACCGCCGAAGGCCCGCAGGTCCCCGAGGAGTGACGCGCGGCTGCGGACGACGAACGGCTCGTCCGGCATCGGCGCGGTCTCGGCGGTGGACACGGCCGATCGCGAGGCGGAGACGATCACCGTGTGCACCAGGTGCCGCCGGTCGTCCGGGAGCAGGGCCGCGACGTTGTGCGCGAACAGCGCGCCCAGGCTGTGGCCGATGACGACGACGGGGCGGTCCACGATGTCCACCGCGTCGGCGGCGAATCGCGCACAGGCCTCCGCGTAGTCGGCCGCCGGTGCCCCGTCCGCGTCGCCCGACCGCCCGGTGAGTTCAAAAACGAACGTCTCGCACAGACCCGGAAGACTCCGGGCGAGCGGCAGGAACGACAGTGCGGACCCACCCCCGTGGTGAAAAGCGAGCAGGCGGACCGGGGCATTCCGTTCCCCTGTCCTGAGATAACTCTTCTCGACTGCCGGCATGCGGCGCTCCTTCCCCGGACCGATCAGGACTCTGCCATCTTTTCCGGCGGATGTGTCAAGTGATTCAAAGAAATTCTTTGCCTTTTCTGGAAGGTGCCGGTCCGTCGGGGTGACCGAATATGTGCGCCGTGCGTTGCGGAATGTTTGGTGCCGCACGCCGCCCGTTCGGCGAAACCGCCACCCTGGCGGAAAATTTACTGTTCGGTGCCCGAACCTCGGGAGGTCGCGTGCGACCGACCGCGCATTCGGGAGATTGCCTTCGGTCGATCCCGGGCCGGCCGTTGTTCTTGAAGGGCCGTCGACCGGAGTGTGAACATGGCTTTGCAGTCAGGGATTCCGATGGACCGCCGCAAGGGCGTGGGGTAGCCTCGAGGCGACCGATTCCCGAGAGATCACTCTCTGTGTGTGCCGCACATCTCCCAACGGGCATACCCGGCTTCGTCGATTTTGATTCCCACCCCTCTCGGCCCAGCTCGGCGCCGCTTTCTTCGCGTGCCGCAGTGGCAGGGGAAAGGGGACGGGCGAGTCGGGTATCGGATGGAAGGACGCCAATGCAACAGGAATCCTCGGTACGTCGCGTTTCCGTTTTCGACACCACCCTCCGGGACGGTGAGCAGGCTCCCGCGAACGCCATGCGCCCGGAGGACAAGCTCGATCTGGCCCTGCGTATCGAGGCGCTGGGCGTCGATTCCATCGAAACCGGTTTCCCCGCATCCTCGCCCAGCGAGTTCCAGGCCACCCGCCTGATATCCCAGCACCTGACCCGCGCGAAGTTCGTCACCTTCTGCCGGGCGGTCCGCGCCGACATCGAGACGGCCGTCGAGGCCGGCGGCGTGGACAACCACGAGGTCCAGGTCATGGCCACGGGCAGCGACCTGCACCTGGAGCACAAGCGGCAGATCACCCGGAAGGAAGCCGTCGACGAGGTCGTCGACGCCGTCTCCTTCGCCCGCAGCCTCGGCGTCACCTCGGTCTCGGTGCCCATCGAGGACGCCAGCCGGGGCGAGCACGACCTGCTCCGCGAGATCACCGTCCGCGCCGTCGAGGCGGGCGCCGACTGCTTCGTCATCGGCGACACCTCCGGCTGCCTCACCCCTCAGGAGTACGGCGACCTGATCGCCGCCTTCCGCTCCTGGGCGCCGTCCCCGGTGCGCATCTCCACCCACTGCCACAACGACTTCGGCCTGGCGCTCGCCAACGCCGTCGCCGGTCTCCAGGCCGGCGCCGACGAGGTCCAGGCCACCCTCGGCGGCATCGGTGAACGGGCCGGCAACACCGCGCTCGAGGAGATCGCCGCCCTGCTCGCCTACAAGAGCGAGGAGCTCGGCCTGCGCACCGACGTCACCACGGAGGGCCTCTACGAGGCGTACGCCGCGCTGCGCGAGGTGATCCGGCTGGAGGAGCCGAGGAACAAGGCGATCTTCGGCACCTACGCCTTCGGCACGGCCGCCGGCGTCCACCAGCAGGGCGTGCTGCGCAATCCGGCCACGTACGAGTACGTCGAGCCGGCGCGCTTCGGGCGGCAGCGTTCCATCCTCATCGGCCGCCACTCGGGCCGCTCCGTGCTGCGCTACCTCCTCGACGACCTCGGCGTCCAGGTGAGCGACGAGAAACTGACCGAGCTGTACCGGACCCACGTCGAGGAGCGCGTCGGAGGCGACTGCGAGGAGCTCTCGGTGGTCCGGGAACGGCTCGCCCGCGAACTCGCCGTGACGCCCGCGACCACCACGGGGGTGTAGTGGTGCGTCCCCGCACCCTGGCGGAGAAGATCTGGGAACGGCACCGCGTGGCCCGGCCGGCCGACAGCCCGGCCGGCACGGACGACCTGCTCTACATCGACCTGCACCTGATGCACGAGGTCACCTCACCGCAGGCCTTCGACGGACTGCGGCTGACCGGACGCACGGTCCGGCGCCCCGACCTGACGGTCGCGGTCGAGGACCACAACGTCCCCACGGACACCGGGGAACTGCACGACCCCGTGGGCCGGCTGCAACTGGAGACCCTGCGCCGCAACTGCGCCGAGCACGGCGTCCAGCTCTACCGCATGGGCCACGCCCGGCAGGGCATCGTCCACGTCGTCGCCCCGCAACTGGGCCTGGTCCAGCCGGGGATGACCGCCGTCTGCGGCGACAGCCACACCTCCACCCTCGGCGCCTTCGGCGCGCTGGCGTTCGGGATCGGCACCAGCGACGTCGAGCACGTCCTGGCCACGCAGACGCTGCCGCTGCCCCGGCCGCGCACCATGGCGGCGGAGTTCACCGGCACCCTGCCCGACGACGTCACCCCCAAGGACCTCATCCTCGCCCTCATCGCCCGGATCGGTCCCGGAGGTGCCCAGGGGCACCTGCTGGAGTACCGCGGCGAGGCCCTGCGGACCCTGTCCATGGAGGGCCGGATGACGATGTGCAACATGAGCATCGAGGCCGGGGCGCGGGCCGGGATGTTCGCCCCCGACGAGACCACCTTCGCCTACCTGGCGGGACTGCCGCACGCACCGTCCGGCCAGGCCTGGCAGGACGCGCTCGCCCACTGGCGGACCCTGCCGACGGACCCCGGCGCGGTCTACGACCGCACGGTCGCCCTCGACGTCTCGGCCCTCTCCCCGCAGGTGTCCTGGGGCACCAACCCGGGGCAGACGGTCTCCGTCTCGGGCACCGTGCCCGCACCGGAGGAGTTCGCGCACCCGCAGGAGCGGGCGGCGGCGGCCCGGGCCCTGGAGTACATGGGGCTCACCCCCGGCACCCCCCTGCGGGACGTGACCGTCGACGCGGTCTTCGTCGGCTCGTGCACCAACGGGCGGCTGGAGGACCTGCGGACCGCGGCGGACGTGCTGCGCGGCCGGCGGCTGGCCGCCGGCACCCGCATGCTCGTGGTGCCGGGCTCGGCCGAGGTGCGCCTGCGCGCCGAGGAGGAAGGGCTCGACCAGGTGTTCAAGGCGGCGGGCGCGCAGTGGCGGCTGCCGGGGTGCTCGATGTGCCCCGGGCTCAACCCCGACCGCGCGAGCGGACAGGAACGGGTCGCCACCACCTCCAACCGCAACTTCGAAGGGCGGCTCGGCGGACGCTCCCGGGTCCACCTGGTCTCGCCCGCCGTCGCCGCGGCCACCGCGGTGGCCGGCCGCCTCACCACCCCCAAGGACCTCCCGTGACGTCGGCACCGAACCCCTTGCGTCCGCTGGTGCGGCACACCGGCCGCACCGTCCCGCTGCGGCGCGGCAACGTCGACACCGACCAGATCATGCCCGCCGAGTTCTGCAAGCGGGTGACCAAGTCGGGATTCGAGGACGCCGTGTTCCACCGCTGGCGGGCCGAACCCGGCTTCGTCCTCGAACGCCCCGAGCGGGCGGGCGCCAGCGTGCTGCTGGCCGGGCCCGACTTCGGCACCGGAAGCTCGCGCGAGCACGCGGTGTGGGGGCTGCGCGACTGGGGATTCGCCGTGGTCCTGTCGTCCCGGTTCGGCGACATCTTCCGGCGCAACGCCCTCAAGAACCGGCTGCTGGCCGTCGTCCTGCCCGAGACGGCCGTCGAGACGCTGATGACCGCCTCGGAACGGGACCCCTCCCTGGAGGTCACCGTCGACGTCGCCGCCGGCACCGTCGTCGGGGGCGGCGACAGCTGGCCCTTCGAGCTCGACGAACGCACCCGGTGGCTGCTCCTCAACGGGTACGACGACATCGCCGTCACCCTGCGCGACGCCGACGCCATCACCGCGTACGAGACGTCACGACCCCACTGGCTGCCCTCGATCCGTCCGGACGACGAGGCCGTTCCGCGCGGCCGGACCCCTCAGGAGGCGACATGACCACAGCGGCCCCCGCCCCGGCCGGCGCCCTGCCCCGCGCCGCCGCCCGCGTCGGCGCCCTGCCGGCCGGCTCCCTCGCCCAACTGCTGCACCTGGGCAAGGAACTCGGCGCCCTCGACCTGGCCGGCGGGGTGCCCGGCAGCCCCCTGCCGCCGCCGGCCGTCCTCGAGGCCGGCGCCGGGCACCTGCTGCACGGCGACAACCAGTACGAGGACACCAGCGGGAACCTCGCCCTGCGCGAGCAGATCGCGGACACCCTCCCCGGCCGCCCCGACCCGCGCACCGAACTGACCGTCACCACCGGCGCCTCGGAGGCGCTGAGCGTGGCCACGCTGGCCACCGTCGACCCCGGCGACGAGGTGGTGCTGCTGGAGCCGTTCTACGAGAACTTCCTGGCCGCGCTCGCCCTGGCCGGCGGCGTCCCCCGCTTCGTGGGCCTGAAGGCACCCGACTGGCGCTGGGACCCGCGCGAACTGGAGGCCGCGTTCGGGCCCCGCACCCGCGCCGTGATCGTCAACTCCCCGGCCAACCCCACCGGCCGCACCCTCACCCGGCCCGAGCTTCAGGAGCTGGCCGCGCTCTGCGAGAAGTGGAACGTCACCCTCATCTCCGACGAGGTGTACGCCCCGTTCGTCTACGACGGCGCACGGCACGTGTCCGCCGCCGAGGTGCCGGCCCTGCGCGACCGCAGCATCGTCATCGGCAGCCTGTCCAAGGCCTACGCCCTCAGCGGCTGGCGGATCGGGCATCTGCGCGCCTGTCCGCAGATCACCGAGCGGCTGCGCGCGGTGCACCTCGCCACCAGCTTCAGCGCCAGCGGCCCGCTGCAACGCGCGGTCGCCGCCTCCGGAGTCCTCCGGGACGCCTCCTGGCGGCCCGCCGCGCGACTGGAACGGCTGCGGGACCGGATGGTCGGCCTGTTCACCGCCGCCGGGCTGCCCTGCCGGGCGCCGGAGGGCGGCTGCTACATCATGGCCGACATCCGCGGCATCACCGACGAGGACTGCGACACCTTCGTCCGGCGGCTCGCCACCCGGCGCCGCGTCCTCGTCGTGCCCGGCCGCTGCTTCTTCCGCGACCACACCACCGACTCCGGGCACGTCCGCATCGCTTTCAACAAGAGCACCGATGTGCTCGCGGAGGCCGAACGCCGATTGGCCGACGGCCTGTAGGGCCCGTCGTCGCACTCCAGCCTCCGGTCCAGGCCCGCCCCGCGGGCGGACGGCGGGAGTGCGACGACAGGACCCCGGGCGCCCGCGAGCACACCGACCAGGGTGCCCCGCCGATCGTTCTTCCCAAGGAGAAACCTGTGACGGCAGTGACTGCCCCCGACCTGTACCGCCTGGTCCGCGCCGACGACGGCACACCGAGCGTGTGGCCCGCCGGCCGGCCGCTGCCCCCCGGCTGGCACCCGACCGGCCACGACGGCACGCGCGACGAGTGCGTCGCCCACGCGGACGCCCTCACCGCCGACGGGCGCGACCTGCCCGCCGCGCCGCCGGGCAGTCCCGGCACGCTGGTCGAACTCTTCCGGAACACGGCCCGCCGCCACCCCGGCCGGCCCGCCGTCAGCGACGACACCACCTCCCTGAGCTACGCGGAGCTCGACCGGCGGTCCGACCTGGTGGCGGCCCTCCTGCGCGAGCGCGGCATCGGCCCCGAGCACCGCGTCGCCTACCACCTGCGGCGCGGAACCACCGTCTTCGTCACCCTGCTGGGCATCCTCAAGGCCGGTGCCGCCTACGTACCGGTGGACACCCGCTATCCCGACGCGCGCCGCGACCTGATGCTGACCGAGAGCCGCCCCTCGCTCGTGGTCACCGACCCCGGGGAGGGCGCCCGCGCCGCCGCGGCCGGCACCGACGTGTGGGAGTTCGACCTCGACGGCCTGGCGGCGCCGGCCGATCCGCTGCCCGACGTCCACCGGCGGAACGCCGCCTGCCTGCTGTTCACCTCGGGCTCGTCCGGCACACCCAAGGGCGTGGTGCTGGAGCACCACAACCTCGTGCACTTCGCGACCAACCCGGCGCTGCCCGCGCTGACCGAGCAGGACCGGGTCGGGCACGTCTCCAGCCTGTCGTTCGACGCCTTCCACTTCGAGACCTGGTACGCGTTCGCGGGGGGCGCGGAGATCGTGGTCCTGCCGACCATGCCGGACCTGCTCACCGGCGACATCGGCCGCGAGCTGCGCCGCCGGCGCGTCACGGCGATGCTCGTGCCGACGATGGCGTTCAACCACGTGGTCAAGGAGGACCGGGACGCGTTCGCCACGCTCCGCGTCCTGCACACCGGCGGCGACGTCGTCCTGCCGGAGGCCTGCCGCCAGCTGCTCTCCGGCGCCTTCACGGGCGAGTTCCACAACCTCTACGGCCCCACCGAGGGCACGACCGCCTGCTCGGCGCACCGGGTCGAGGCCGTCGCCGACGGGGAGGACAGCGTGCCCATCGGCCGGGAACTGGCCGGCACCGGACTGCTGGTCCTCGACGCCGGCCTCGACGAGGTGCCCGACGGAACGGTCGGCGAGCTGCACATCACCGGAGCCGGCGTGGCCCGCGGCTACCTGGGCCGGCCCGGCCTCACCGCCGAAAGGTTCCTGCCCGACCCGCACGCCACGGGCGGCCGGATGTACGCCACCGGTGACCTGGTCCTGCGCGGACCCGACGGCGCGCTGCGCTACGTGGGACGCGCCGACGACCAGGTCAAGATCCGCGGCTACCGGGTCGAACCCCGGGAGGTCGAGCGGGTCCTGGCCCGCCACCCGCAGCTGCGGGAGGTCGCCGTGCTCGCGGCGGGCACCGGCACGGACCGCCACCTGGTCGCGCTGGTGGTGCCGCACGACGAGGTGTCCCTGAAGGAACTGCGCGCCTTCGCACAGGAGGCGATGCCCGACTTCATGGTCCCGAGCTCGATCGTCAAGGTGGCGGAGATCCCCGCCAACGACCACGGCAAGCGGGACACCAAGCGCCTCGCCGAGCTGATCGACGCCCATCTGCGGCACCGGGCCGACCATGTGCCGCCCCGGGACGAGACGGAGAAGTTCCTGGCGGAGCTGTGGAGCGAGCTGCTCGCGGTCGAGGAGATCGGCGTGCACGACGACTTCTTCGCCCTCGGCGGCAACTCGCTGCTGGCGTTCCGCATGCAGCGACGGCTGGTCCGCGAGCTGGCGGTGGACATCAGCGCGCGGGAGATCCTGACCACCAGTGAACTGGGCGCCCTGGCCGGGATCGTCCGCACCAGGCGTGAGGAGCCGGTGACCGCATGAGCACCGTACTGACCATCGATCTGACCGATCCCGACGCCTTCGTCGCACAGCGGCACTACGACATGCTGGCCTGGCTCCGGGAGAACGACCCCGTCCACTGGCACACCACGGAGGACGGCGGCGGCTTCTGGGCCGTGACCCGCTACGACGACGTCGCGCGCCTCTACAACGACCACGAGGGCCTCAGCTCCGAGGGCGGCCCCATGCTGGGCGGCTCCTTCCGCAGCCAGGCCGACCCGTCCGCCGGACGCATGCTGGTGGCCGCCGACCCGCCACGGCAGCGGCAGATCCGCCAGGTGGTGCACCGGGCCTTCACCCACCGCATCCTGGGACGCATCGCCCGCCAGGTCACCGAGCTGGTGGACGCGGCGGTGGACCGCGCACGGGCCGACGGCGGCTGCGACTTCGCCACCGACATCGCCCCGGAACTGCCGGCCGGCGCGGTGATGGCCATGATGGGCGTCTCCCACGCCCAGGCCCGCGAACTGATCGACCTGACCCGCAAGATGATCGGCTTCCGCGATCCCGTCTACGTCGACACCGACGACGACGAACGGCTGCGGCTGGCGGTGATCCAGGCCGAGATCTTCGAGTTCTTCGCGGAGATCGTCCGCGAGCGGCGCCGCAACCCCGGGGACGACCTGATCAGCTTCCTGATCGAGGCCGAGCGCAACGGTCGTCCCTGGCCCGAGGAGGACATCCTCTACAACTGCATGAACGTCGCGGTCGGCGGCAACGAGACGTCCTCGTACACCGCCTGCACCGGCCTGCTCGCCCTCCACGACCACCCCGAGCAGCTCGCGCTGCTCAGGCGGCGGCCGGACCTGATGGACAGCGCGGTCAACGAGATCCTGCGCTGGAGCTCCACCAACGCCTATGTGATGCGGGTGGCCACGAGCGACCTGAGGATCGGCGACCGCGAGGTGCGCGAGGGCGACTCCGTCACCCTGTGGAACGTGTCGGCCAACCGGGACCCGTCGCAGTTCGAGGCCCCGGACGTGTTCGACATCAGCCGCTCCCCGAACCGCCACCTGTCGTACGGCGTCGGCATCCACCGCTGCATCGGGGCGATGGTGGCCCACACCGAACTGGGCATCCTCTTCCGCCGCATCACCGACCCCGAGCTCGGCCTCGACCTCGCCGGACCGGTCCGGCGGCTGCGCTCGAACTTCATCCAGGGCATCACCCGCATGCCCGTCACCCTGCACTGACCCGGTGCCGCGACCGCACCGGCGCACCGGCCGGCGCACCTTTCCGGCCATCGCACCGGGCGGACGACGACCGCCGGGGCCGGGCGGCCCGTAGGGTCACGGGGGACACCCGTGCCCCGGCGCCCGGCCGGCACCCGCCGTACGGGCCGGACCGGCTCCGAGGGGCGGGCCGGGCGGACACCGCGACCAGCGGCCCGCCCGGCCCGCCCGCGGCGTCCGCCCCCCCTTCATCCCCACCCCGGGCCGCAGCCGGCCCGGCAGAGCGAGGAGCGTGTCACCACCATGGCCGTGAGCTGGTCCCCAGCGGAACGCACCCACCACTTCGGGACGTCGATCTTCACCGAGATGACCCGGCTCGCCGAGCGGACCGGCTCGATCAACCTCGGCCAGGGCGTGCCGGAGCTGCCGAGCCCGCCGGAGATCCTCGCCCACGCGGTGGCCGCGATCGACGCCGGCCGCAACCAGTACCCCCCGGCGACCGGGCTGCCCGAGCTGAAGGAGGCGGTGGCCCGCCACCGGTTCACGACCACCGGCGTGAGCTACCGCCCCGACGACGAGGTCCTGGTCACCACGGGCGCCACCGAGGCCGTCGCCTCCGCACTCCTCGCCTTCTGCGATCCCGGCGACACCGTCCTCACCTTCGACCCCTGCTACGACTCCTATCCGGCGGCCGCCCGGATGGCCGGCGCCGATGTGAGGGCCGCCCCGCTCGCCGTCACCGCGGACGGGTTCGCCCTCGACGCCGACGCGCTGCGCCGGGCGGTCGGCCCGCGCACCCGCGTGCTGCTGCTCAACTCGCCGCACAACCCCACCGGCAAGGTCTTCACCCCCGGGGAACTGGCGCAGATCGCCGCCGTCTGCGAGGAGCACGACCTGACGGTCGTCACCGACGAGGTCTACGAGCACCTGGTGTACGACGGCGTCCGCCACGTCTCCCTCGCCTCGCTGCCCGGCATGCGCGAGCGCACGCTGGTCATCTCCTCCGCCGGCAAGTCGTTCAACGTCACCGGCTGGAAGATCGGCTGGGCCTGCGGCCCCGCGCCCCTGGTGGCGGCGGTGGCCTCCGCCAAGCAGTACCTGACGTACGCGTCCGGCACGCCGTTCCAGGCGGCCGTGGCCGCCATGCTCACCTCCGGCCTGGACTGGGTGGCCGGGCTCCGCGACGAGCTGGAGCAGAACCGCGACCGGCTGTGCGAGGGGCTGCGCAAGGCCGGCCTGCCCGCCGTCCCCGGCCAGGGCGGCTACTTCGTCCAGGCCGACGTCCGCCCCTGGGGGTACGAGGACGGCACCCGGTTCTGCCGTGAACTTCCTTTGCGCGCGCAGGTGGTGGCCGTACCGACGAGCGCCTTCTACCAGGGCGCCGGTGCCCCCGCCTGGCTCGCGCGGTTCAGCTTCTGCAAGAGCGGCGACCTGGTGGAGGAGGCGGTGTCCCGGCTGGTCGCCGCACGCTGAGGACCCGTCAGGCGTCCGCGGCCAGGCGTCCGGTGTTCCGTGCGCGCCCCGCTCCGCGTCCCGGTGACGGGGCCGCCGCGGACACGGGGTACGCCTCCGGCAGGGCGGACAGCAGCGGCGTGGGGGCGTGCTGGAAGATCACGATCGTCCGGAAGCCGACGACCTCGCGCCGCTGGCTGAGGCGGTCCATGAGGAAGGCGTGCAGGGCCTCGTTGTTCTGCACGGCGACATGGATCAGGAAGTCGTCGCCGCCGGCGACGACGAAGACGCCCACCACCTCCGGCAGCTTGGCGACCGCCTCCTGGAAGGAGGTGATGACCGTGCGGCTGAGCGGCCGCACCTGCGCGGCGACGAACGCCTGGTAGTGCCGGTTCAGCGCGGCGAGGTTCAGCTCCGCGCGGTAGCCGGTGATCACCCCCCGCTCCTCCAGGGAGCGCACGCGTTCGAGCGAGGTGGACGGGGCCACCCCGATCTGGCGGGCCAGTTCACGGTTGGACTGCCGGGCGTTCAGCTGGAGATGCCGGATGATCGCCGAATCAAGTTCGTCCATGCGGCCCATTGTGGCATGCACGTACCTCAAGTGTTCGGCTGATCAGCCCAGTTGGCGTCCATCGGACTACTCTTCGCGGGAAGTGATGGACACACGGCCGCTACTGAGGTGAAAGACCATGCAAACGAAAGTCGCCCTCGTGCTCCGCGACGACCTGCCCCCGGCGCACGCGGCGAACACCTCCGCCGTGCTCGCCCTCTCCCTCGGCGGCCGGATCGGCGACTGGGTCGGGCGCGACGGCGAGGACGCCTCGGGCGGCGTCCACCCCGGCCTCAACACCCACCCCATCCCCGTCCTGACCGCCTCCGCGCAGGAACTGACCACACTGCTGGAGCGCGCACGGGCCGCCGACGAGGTACGCCTGGTCGCGCTCACCGAGACCGCGCGCCGGGCGCGGGACTACGAGGACTACCTCACCGACCTGAAGGCCACCGGCGCCGAGGAGCTCGAGTACCTCGGCGTGATCGTGCACGGCCCGAGGAACAAGGTGTCGAAGCTGACCAGGCACCTGTCCCTGCTGTGAACGGCCCCCTCCCGCGGCGGTGAGGCGGCCCCGGAGGGACGCGAGGGGCCGGCCGGGCCGGCGGTGCACAACGGGCCCCGCTCCCGTGTGCGCGAGCTGCCGCGAGGGTGATGACCTGGCGTTAACGACCGCTAGCATGACGGACCGGGTGCGGCGGGAGCGGCTGCTCCCGCGCGCACACGACCCGTCACGGCTAGAGGAGTTGGCCATGGTCCCTGACTACCCCCTGTCCCGATCGACGGATCCGGTCCCGGAGGCCGAGCGCAAGGCGATCCTCGCGGAGCCGGGGTTCGGCCGGTACTTCACCGACCACATGGCCACCGCGGTGTGGACGCCGGACGGGGGCTGGCACGACCGCGGGATCGGCCCGCTCCGGCCGTACACGCTGCACCCCAGCGCCGCCGTGCTGCACTACGCGCAGGAGATCTTCGAAGGGCTCAAGGCGTACCGCCACGCCGACGGCAGCGTCTGGCTGTTCCGCCCCGAGGCCAACGCCCGCCGCTTCGCCCGCTCCGCCCGCCGCATGGCACTGCCGGAGCTGCCCGAGGAGGACTTCCTCACCAGCGTGGAGGGGCTGGTCCGGGCGGACGAGGCGTGGGTTCCGGTGCCCGGCGGCGAGGAGAGCCTGTACCTGCGCCCGTTCATGTTCGCGAGCGAGGCGTTCCTCGGCGTACGCCCCGCCGCCGAGGTGGTCTACTCGGTGATCGCGAGCCCGGCCGGCCCCTACTTCGCCTCCGGCGTCACCGGGGTCACCCTCTGGGTGAGCAGCCGCTACACCCGCGCGGCCCGGGGCGGCACGGGAGCGGCCAAGTGCGGCGGCAACTACGCCGCGAGCCTGGCCGCGCAGATCGAGGCGCAGGAGCACGGCTGCGACCAGGTCATGTACCTGGACAGCGAGGGCGAGGGCACCCTGGAGGAGTCCGGCACGATGAACCTGTGCCTGGTCACCTCGGACGGCCGGCTCGTCACCCCGGCCCTCGGCACCATCCTCGAGGGCGTCACCCGCGACACGGTCCTCGCCCTGGCCGCCGACTTCGGCCTGACCCCCGAGGAGCGGACCGTCACGCTGGACGAACTCCGCTCGGGAGCCGCCGACGGCAGCGTCACCGAGGTGTTCGCCGCGGGCACGGCGGCGGTGGTCACCCCCATCGTCCGCTTCAAGGGCGACGGCTACGAGTTCACCGTGGGCGACGGCGAACCCGGCAGCCGCACCGTGGCCCTGCGCCGGCACGTCCTGGACATCCAGTACGGCCGCGCGGAGGACCGGCACGGCTGGATGCACCGCGTCCTCTGAGCCCCGGGTCGGCCTGCCCCGCGTCCTCCGAGCGGCGGTACGGCGTCCGCGGGGGCGCCGCTGACGCGGCCGGGGGGCGGGGCGGGCTGCGCTCGGGCTCGGGCTCGGGCTCGGAGGACGCAAGGCAAGCCGTCCCCGGGCCCTCCAGGTGTTCCTGGCGAGCAGGGCCTCGACCCCCTCGGCGGGACTTCACCCACCGCGTCCACCCCTCCGGCAAGGGCGGCCGGGCGCGGCGGCCTCGCCGACGACTGGCGGCCCTACCTGCGCGTCGTCGGCTGGGAGAACCGCACGGAACTGACCGGCACCATCCTCGACGTCGCCACCCGCGACCTCGCTTTCGGCAAGCAGCTGGTGGAGGTCGCCGCCCAGAGCCTGGGAGACATCTCACCGGAGCTGTGCACGCTGATGCGCGACCCGAGGACCCCACCCGCCCTCATGCCGGCGCTGCGCGGCACGGCGTCCTGGGCGGGCCGTGCGGGACACGGCGCGGCACGGCACGAGCCCGTGAGGGCGACGGCCGCACGCCGAGGGCACACACCGAACGCCGCTCCTCCGTCCACGGGGATCCGTCAGAAGCGCCCTAGTGACCTGAGTCGGAGATTCGCCGTTGGTTCGGTATGAGTCGTCCGGGTCCGAAGATTCCGCCGTTGTCGTTGACCGATGCCCAGCGGGCCG
>NZ_JBIVJP010000039.1:0-11550 GCF_044750285.1 Streptomyces sp. NPDC088812
CACCCTCGACGACTACGTCTACCTCGAACACGGCGCCCACTACGCCATCGGCGCCCTCGCCATGATCCTGCTGGTCACCATCCAGTACCAGATCAACGAGATCATCACCGGCCTGGTCGGCGTCGTGCTGATCGCCTGGTCCTTCTGGTCCTCCGTCCGCCGCAACAAGGCACTCGCCGCCACCGAGCACGCGGCCGACCCGGACGGGGTGACGGGCGTCGGTGCCGCCCCGGGTGCGTCGCGCCCGGTCGGCTAGACGGTTCCCGGGCGTCGCCCCGGTGGCCCCTCCTCGCCCGTCAGGCGCCGTGGAGGAGGTCACCGGGGCGCACCGGGTGCGCGAACGGCAGGCCCTGGGCGTAACGGGTGACCTCCGCCGCCGCGTGGTCGGCCATGCGGCCCAGCTCCCCGCCGAGGGAGCCGGCGACGTGCGGGGTCAACAGCACGTTCGGCAGCCGGAACAGCGGCGAGTCCGGGGGCAGCGCCTCCGGGTCCGTGACGTCGAGGACCGCGTGGATACGGCCGGACGCCAGCTGGGCGGTGAGCGCGTCGGTGTCGACCAGGGAGCCGCGCGCGGTGTTGACGAGGGTGGCGCCGTCGGGCAGCAGGGCCAGCCGCCGGGCGTCGAACAGGTGGCGCGTCTCGGGGAGTTGGGGGGCGTGCAGGGAGACCACGTGACTGCGCCGGGTCAGGTCGTCCAGACCGACGGCCTGGACACCGAGTCGGGCGGCGCCCTCGTCGTCGAGGTAGGGGTCGTGGACGAGAACCGTGAAGTCGAACGGCCGGAGCAGCTCGATCACGCGGCGGCCGGTCCGTGAGGCACCGACGATCCCGACGACGCGTCCGTAGTTGCCGTGACCGGTGTAGTAGGGCAGCAGCGCGGGAGCGGCACGGTTCTCCCGGTAGGTCCGCGCACTGTCCAGCACCCGCTTGCCCGCCATGATGATCATGGCCAGCGTGTACTCGGCGACCGGCAGGGCGTTGACCGCGGCGGCGCTCGAGACGGTGATGCCCCGCTCCCACACCGCCTCGGTGACGTGATGCTTCA
Organism: Streptomyces sp. NPDC088812; assembly: GCF_044750285.1. Classification (NCBI taxonomy): domain Bacteria; kingdom Bacillati; phylum Actinomycetota; class Actinomycetes; order Kitasatosporales; family Streptomycetaceae; genus Streptomyces; species Streptomyces sp. NPDC088812. The sequence continues at coordinate 1,046 of NZ_JBIVJP010000039.1, forward strand.
CGGACCCCGCGGCGTGCACGACGGCGCGCAGCCGGGGCATCCGCGCCAGTGCGCGTTCCGTGAGCGGTGGACAGCCCCAGTGGGTGAGCAGAACCTCCGTCCGCGCGAGGTCCGTCGTCGCGGTGGGGTCCGCGAAGTCGGTGACCAGCAGGTCCGGGTCGAGATCGGCCACTGTCCGCAGCCGGTCCACGGCACCCTCCGCGCGCAGGGCGTCACGGGTGTCCGGTGACATGGCGAGGACGGTGCGGGGGCGACGCGGGGCGGGTTCGGCAAGGGCGGTCATCTCACTTCACCGCGCCGGTGGTGAGACCCGAACGCCAGAAGCGCTGGAGGCAGACGAAGGCGATGATCAGAGGCAGGATCGAGACCAGGGCCCCGCTGATCGTCAGCATGTAGAACTCCGGGTTCTGCTGGGAGGACTTGCTCCAGATCGCCAGACCGAGGGTGACCGGGTAGAGCTTGTCGTCGCTCAGCATGTAGAGCGGCAGGACGAAGTTGTTCCAGCTCGACGTGAAGGTGAACAGGAACAGTGTGACGAAACCGGGCGCGATCATGGGCAGTCCGACCGAGCGGAAGACACGCCCTTCACCGGCGCCGTCCATGCGGGCGGCCTCGACGACCTCGTCGGGGACGTGTCCCTCGGAGAAGACCCGGGCGAGGTAGACGCCGAACGGGTTGACCAGCAGGGGGACGAGGACGGCCCCGTAGGTGTTGTCCAGGCCCGCCTTGCTCGCCAGCAGGTACTGCGGCAGGACGAGTACCGCGCTCGGCACCAGGACACCCAGCAGGACGACGCCGAACACCTTCTCCTTGTGCCGGAAGTCGTACTTGTCGAAGGCGTAGCCGACGGCCGTGCTCACGAAGGTGGAGGCCAGGCAGCCCAGGCCGAAGTAGAGGACGCTGTTGAACAGCCAGCGTCCGTAGACGCCGTCGTCGTGCCGGAAGAGGTCGCCGAGGTTGTCCAGGAGGTTGAAGTCGGCGAAGGTGAAGCCACCGGTGCCGACGAGATCGCCGTGATCCTTGGTGGCGGCGACGAACAGCCAGGTCAGCGGCATCAAGGTGTAGAGCGAGAAGACGGCGAGGACGCCGTTGACGACGGCCTTCGAGGTCCATGGGCCGGAGCGTGCGCCGTGCCGGGGCACGCCGGTGCCGGTCTGCGTTTTCATGCTGCCTTCCAGCGGTTTCCGAGCGTGGTCACGGCGTAGGACAGGGCGCCGGCCAGCAGCGCGATCATGAGGGCCGCGGCGGAGGCGACCCCGGAGCGGTGGTCGACGAAGGCCGCCTTGTGCACGAACATCACCGGCGACCAGTCACGGTTGATGGCCTCGGACTGGGTGGCGAGCATGTACGGCTCGTTGAACAGCTGGACCGCCCCGACACAGGTGAACAGGACGCTGAGGACCAGTGCGGAGCGGATGTGCGGCACCTTGATCCGCAGGGCGGTACGGATCGCGCCGGCCCCGTCCATCGTGGCCGCCTCCAGCGTCTCCCGGGGGACCGCCTGGAGCGCGGCGTAGAGGATGACCATGTTGTACCCGACGTAGTGCCAGGTCACGATGTTGACCACCGACGGTACGGCCAGCCCGGACGAGAAGAAGTCGACGCTCAGGCCCGCGGTGGCGAACCACTCCATCACCGGGCTGAGCCCGGGGGAGTAGAGGTACACCCAGATGATCGCGGCGATCACCGTGGGCACCGTGTAGGGCAGGAAGAGGGCGAGCTGGAACAGGCGCCGGGCCCGTGCCGCGGCCGAGTCCAGCAGCAGCGCGAGCAGCAGTGCCGCGCACGTCATCAGCGGGACGTAGACCGTGAGGTAGGCGGCGACGTGGAGGAAGGACGCGCGCAGGGCGGTGTCGCCCAGCGCGTCGGCGTAGTTGCCCAGTCCGACGAAGACGGTCTCGGTGCCCCCGAAGCCGAGGCCGGAGGACTGCTCCCGGAACAGGCTCGTCCACAGGGCGTAGACGACGGGGGCCACCATCACGAGCGCGAAGAGAGCGAGGAACGGGACGATGAAGACGGCGGCGGCGCGTCGCTGGGCGCGCCCCGGTGAGGGCCGGGCGGGGGGCGGAGCCGGGACTGTCATGGATCCTCTGGAAGAGAAGAGAAGAGAAGAGAAGAGAAGGGAGGGAGGGAGTGAGAGGGACAGGGACAGGGGTGGGGCGGGGCGGAGGTGACCGGGCGGCCGGAGGCTCTTGAGCGGTGGCACGCGCACGGCGGTGCGCTCAGCCGTCCGCCCTCTTCAGGCCCCGCTGGTCGAGTGCCTTCACCGCGGCCTTCTGCGCCGCCTCGAAGGCTCCCGTCCAGCCGCCCTGGGCGACGGCGCCCTCGAACGCCTCGTTGACCGAACCCTGCACCGGCCCCCACGTCCAGCCGGGGACGATGGTGTCCACCTGGGCGGCCGCCACCTCGTACAGGTCGTTGGCGAAGTAGTTGCCGGAGGCCTCGGCGAAGTCCGCCGCCGCGACCTTCTGGAGCTCCGGGTCGGCGGGCAGGACGCTGCTGGGTGCCTCGGCGTCGGCGAGGCGGGCCGTCATGGCGGCGGGGTCGGTGGTCAGCCACTCGATGAACTCCGCGGCCGCCTCGGTGTGTTCGCTGCCCTTGGGGACCGCGAAGGACGTGCCGCCCCAGGAGCCGGTGGCCGCCTCGCCGTCCCAGGTGGGCAGCGGCGCGACCGCCCAGGTGCCCTTCTGCTCGGGTGTCTGGGAGATCAGGCCGGCGCCGCTCCACGGGGCGCCGATGAAGGAGGCGACCTGGCCCTTCTTCCTGGCGGTGCTCTCCTCCTCGCTCCACGCGGGGTGGTTGAGGACCAGTCCGTCGCGGACCAGCCCGTCCCAGAACTTCGCGACCTTGAGCGCGGCCCGGTCGTCCAGGTCCACGGTCCAGGCGTCCCCCTCGACGCCGAAGCCGCGCGAACCGGCCTGCCAGGCCACCCCGTTGACGAACGGTACGTCGCCGCCCCTGGGAGCGTTGAGGATGCGGACGCCGTCGTCGGCGGCCTTGATCTTCTCCGCGGCCGTCGCGAACTCCGCCCAGGTGCGGGGGACGCCGACACCGGCCTTCTCGAACAGGTCCGTCCGGTAGTACAGGAGCTGCGGGGTGACGTCGAACGGCACGCCCCAGGTGCGCCCGCCGGGAGTGACCAGGGACCGCAGGGCCTCCGGGAAGGTCTCGACCAGCTTGCCGGAGTACTCGGTGAGGTCCTCCAGGTTCCCCTGGCTGGCGAACTCGGGAAGCATCGCGTACTCCATGCCGACGACATCGGGGGCGTTGCCGGCCTCGATCGCGCTGTCGATCTTGGAGTAGCCGTCGGCCCCCGCGGTGATCTCGGTGTAGTCGACGCGGATGTCCTGGTGGGTGGCGTTGAAGGCGTCGACGACGTCCTGGGTGCCGACCATCCACGACCACATGGTGAGGGTGACCGGCTTGCCGTCCGACGAACCGCCGGCCGGTGCGTCGGACGCGCCGCTGCACGCGGTGGCCAACAGCGTCAGACACCCGAGGAAGGCCGTGAGGGCGAGGCGCGGGGTGCGGTGGGCAGACGTCATTCCACTGGCTCCTAGGATGCGCGAGCCGCCTCAGGAGTTGAGGCGATCGCGGGCCATCTTTTGTGCCACAACGATCGCCGTCAAGAGCGAATGAACAACTCGATCAAAACAATCAGTTCAGGGCGCGTCCCACCGCCCGTCGGATCGCGGACCGGTCGACGGCGGAGCGGTCGATCACCTCGGCGAGGCGCTGGAAGCCCGTACGGTCAGCCGGGGGACCAGCGACACATGACGGCTCGGCGCCACCTCGGCGGCGCTCGGGGCACCGCCCCCGACCGGGGGCCCGGCGGGGCCGGCGGACGCCGTCGACCGGGCGGCGAGCCGTGCGAGCATCATGTCGACCGCCGTCTCCCCGACGGCGAGCCGCGGCGGCGCCACGGCAGTCAGCGGTACGTCGGCCAGCGCCGCCATCTCGTCCTCGTACGCCACCAGCGACACGTCGTCCGGGACGGACAGCCCCAGTTCGCGCAGCCGCTGCACCACGCCGATGGCGGTCTGGTCGTTGTGGACCAGGGCCGCCGTGACGCCCTCGCGCCGCACCGCCCGGTGCAGCCGGCGCGCGGCCTCGTCCAGGCTCCCCGGATCCTGCGGATCCACGGTCACCGGTTCCCGCACGGTCAGCCCACAGGCCGCGACCGCGGCCTCGTACCCCTCGCGGACCTGCGGTGACGTCGGATTGTCCTGGGCGAGGAGGGCGATCCCGGTGTGGCCGAGGCCGGCCAGGTGGTGCACCGCGGCGGCACCGCCGAGCACATGATCGGAGCGCACGCTGTCCAGGTGGGCCAGCCGGCCCCCGAGCGGGATCCGGCGGTCCACCAGGACGGCCGGCACGCCGAGTGCCAGCAGCTGCCGCTCCTGCTCGGCGGTCGGCACCCCGCGCACCCAGCCGGGCTGGAGCAGCAGCCCGTCGACGCCGCCGTCGAGCATCCGCTCGATCTGGGCGGTGTCCTCCTCGGGCCGCCAGTGCGCGATGCCGAGCACCAGCCGCCCCCCGCGCGCCGCGAGGGCGTTCTGCGCGCCGCGGACCAGCTCGGCGAAGTAGTGCTCCATGCTGGGCACCACCATGCCGAGCACCACCCCGGCGGGTACGGCGGCGGGCCGGGGACCGGCGCTCTCCTCGGGCGTCACCGCGGCCCGCGCGGGCTCGGGCCAGGACACCGAGCCGTGCAACCGGGTCAGCCGCCCCTGCTCGGCGAGCGCCTCGACGTCGCGCCGCACCGTGACGGCCGAGACGCCGAGCTCGTCGGCCAGCTCCGTCACCCGCAGGCTCCCCCGCTTGCGCACGATCTCCAGCACCCGCTCATGGCGCTGATTGACATGCAGCCGCATCCTTCGTCCTCCTGGTCAGCCCCCGGATCGTGCGCGTTCCACCGTACTCTAGTGATCGAATCTTACGGAGCTTACGTATTGAGCGTCTTGCGCATGTCGTGCTAGAAACCCATCCACCGAGTTCCTGCACCACCACCGAGTTCCCGCGCCACCGCCAAGTTGCTGCGCCACCCGTTCCCGTGCGCCGAGTGCACTGAGTGCCCCGAGTACGCCGCGTCCCGCCGTCGAGAGGTCTCCTGACGGCGCGACGCCCGGCGCCCTCCCTCCTCCCCTCCTCCCTTCCTCCCCTTCCCCCCTTCCTCCGGGCTTGGAGACGCCATGCCAACACCCTGGTCACGCCGTGGTTTCGTCAAGGCGACGGGCGGTGCCGCCGCAGCGCTGGGGCTCGCCGGCGCCGCCTCGGCGACGGTCCTGTCCCGCCCCGCCCACGCCGCCGAGGAGTTCGCGTCGCTGCGCGCCACCTGGCGCGGGCTGATCCTCGGCTCCGGCTTCAGCCCCACCGCCGAGCCGTTCGCCTCGAAACTCGCCCAGCTGGGTGCCAGTGCCGCCGCCTGGCGCACCGCCATGCGGCCCGTGCCGGGTTCGCTGTGGCCCGAGATGGTCTGGCTGGACCCGGAACCCGACACCGACTCCGCCTCGTACACCTACTCCGGCCAGATCCAGCTCACCCTGCAACGGCTGCGCTCGATGGCGGAGGCGTACGCGCAGCCCGGCACCGGCCTGACCGGCGACGACGCCTTCGCGGCGGACGTGGTGGCCGGTCTGCGGCACGTCGTCGACGACGTCTACCACGCCGGCCAGGCACGCTACGGCAACTGGTACAACTGGCAGATCGGCGGCCCGCAGGCCCTGCTGGACGCGGCGATCGTCCTGCACGACCACCTCGACACCGAGCTGCTCACCGCGATCACCTCCGCCGTCGGCGCCTTCGTCCCGGACAGCGCGGTCGCCTCGTACACCGGCACCTCGACCGGCGCCAACCGCGTCGACCTGTGCCGGACCATCGTGCTGAGCGCTCTGGTCGGCGAGGACGCCGGCCGGCTCTCCATCGCCGCCGCCGCCCTCTCCCCGGTCTTCCCGTACGTCACCTCCGGCGACGGCCTCCACCGGGACGGCTCCTTCCTCCAGCACACCTGGGTCCCCTACGCCGGTTCCTACGGCGCCGACCTGTTCACCGGCCTCAGTCTGCTGCTCGCGCTGCTCGCGGGATCGCCGTGGGAGATCACCGACCCGGCCCGGGAGAACTACTTCGACGCCGTCGAGCGGGCCTGGGCGCCCTTCCTCTACAACGGTCTGTGCATGGACGCCGTCTCCGGGCGGGCGATCTCCCGCGGGGTGCCGCCGGGCGAGTCGGCCGGCCCCAACGACGACCATCTGCGCGGCCACTCGATCATCGCCTCCGTCGTCGCGCTCGGCCGGGCCGCCGGCCCCGAGCGGAACGCGCGCTGGCGAGCCATGGCCAAGGGCTGGATCCGGCGGGCGTACGTCAGCCCGCCGCACACCGACCCGATGCTGAGCGTCTACAAGCTCGCCGAGTTGCAGGACGTCGCGGACGACGACACGGTCACCCCGCTCGCGGAGCCGGTGGAGCACCGGCTGTTCCCCGCGCAGGACCGGGCGGTGCACCGCCGCCGGGGCTGGGCGGCCTGTCTGTCCATGGCGTCGGAGCGCATCGCCCACTACGAGTGGGGCAACGGGGAGAACCTGCGCGGCTGGCACACCGGCGCCGGCTGGCTGTCGTGGTGGGGCGAGGACACCGGCAACGAGCAGTACTCGCAGTCTTTCTGGGCGACCGTCGACCCCTACCGGCTGCCCGGCACCACCGCCTCCCGCAAGAGGCTCACCGACGGCGAGGGCGGGCAGTGGGGCGCCGAGCGTCCGGCGGTGACCTGGGTCGGCGGGACGACCGACGGCACGTACGCCGCGGTGGGCCAGCATCTCAAGGGGCTCTCCTCCACCACGCAGGCCCGCAAGTCCTGGTTCTTCCTGGACGAGGGGATCGTCTGCCTGGGCGCCGGCATCACCGCGTCGGACGGGGAGGGCGTCGACTCCGTCGTCGACAACCGCCGCCTGGGCGCCGACGGCACGGAGGCCGTCACCGTGGACGGCCGCCGCCTGCCCGCCGTCCTGGGGCGCACGGACACCCTGACCGATCCCCGCTGGGCACACATCGCCGGCCACGGCGGCTACCTCTTCCCCGAGGGAGGCGGCGTCACCGTACTGCGCGAGGAGCGCACCGGCCGGTGGAGCGACATCAGGACCGGCTCCTCCACCACCGTCCTCACCGACCGCTACCTCACCCTGTACGTCGACCACGGCACCGATCCGGTCGACGCGTCCTACGCCTACGTCCTGCTCCCCGGCGCCGGGGCCGCCCGCACCGCGGCCCACGCCGCCCGCGGGCGGGCCCTGTTGACGGTCCTCGCCAACACGGCGCAGGCCCAGGGCGTGCACGCTCCCGCCCTCGGTGTCACCGCCGTCAACTTCTGGGCGGCGGGCACGGTGGGCGACCTCACCGCGAGCGCGCCCTGCTCGGTGCTGATCCGGCGGCGCGGCGACGGCACCACCGTGCTCTGCGCCGCCGACCCGACGCGCACGCTTCGCTCGCTCACGCTGACCTGGCGGCGCCGGACCACCGAGGTCGTCTCCCGGGCGGGCACGGTCACCCACGCGGCCCCGGGCCGGAACCTCACCCTGACGTTCGGGGACCTCACCGCCGAGGCGGGCGCGACGCAGAAGACCGTCGTGAGGAGCGTCTGATGGCGCCCACACGGCGACGGACACCCCGGGCACGGCGCTCCGCCCCGGTGGTGGTGGCGGTGGCGCTGGCCTGGTCGGCGGCGCTCGCCCCGTCCGCGCACGCCGCGACCGTCTGGGACGGCGACGCCGCACAGGGCACCGGCGTCTTCGGCAGCGTCGAGTGCGCCGAACCCGGCAGCCTGGTCACCGCGGCCAACCCGGACGGACACGGCACGATCTTCCGCTACACCAAGCCCAGCGGCCTGATCCGCTGCGAGTCCCGCGGTCTGTCGGTCGACGGCGCCCGCTACACGTTCGCCGCGGACTCCACCTACTGGTTGGGCTGGGAGTCCCAACTCTCCACCGTCAGCGGCGACTTCGTCGTCTGGCAGTGGAAGTCGTACCCGAACGCCGACCAGAACTACCCGCTGATCATGACCGTCAAGGACGGCGCCGTACGCCTCTTCCACGTCGGCACCGACGCGGCCTGGAACCTGATCTGGTCGGCGCCCGTCGCGGCAGGCGCCTGGCACCGGTTCGCGCTGGGCGTCCACACCTCCGCGTCGGCGTCCTCCGGCTGGGTCGAGCTGTACTTCGACGGGACCGCGCAGACCTTCACCGACGGCGGCACCCGTTTCACGGGACGCACCTGGGACAGCGCCAACGAACCCAAGTGGGGCGCCTACGACCGGGACACCCCGGAGAGCGACGTCGTCCACCGCGTCGACGGCCTGCGCATGGGCACCACCCACGCCGATGTCGCCGACGACTGAACCGCCGCGCGAGGCGGGCACCGAGGAGCCACCGCAGATGACCGACGCACGCACGGGACCCGTCTTCACCGTCGGGGACCGCGACTTCCAGCTCGACGGACGGCCCGTGCGGCTGCTGTCCGGGGCCCTGCACTACTTCCGCGTCCACGAGGCCCAGTGGGGGCACCGCCTGGCGATGCTGCGCGCCATGGGACTCAACTGCGTCGAGACGTACGTGCCGTGGAACCTGCACGAGCCGCGCCCCGGCGAGTACCGGGACCCGGAGGCGCTGGGCCGGTTCCTGGACGCGGCGCAGGCCGCCGGACTGTGGGCGCTGGTCCGGCCGGGGCCGTACATCTGCGCCGAGTGGGAGAACGGCGGTCTGCCGCACTGGCTCACCGGCGCCGTCGGGTCCGGGGTCCGCACCCGGGACCCCGCCTTCCTGGAACCGGTGCGGCGCTGGTTCGGCCGGCTGCTGCCGCAGGTGGTGCGGCGGCAGATCCACCACGGCGGACCCGTGCTCATGGTGCAGCTGGAGAACGAGTACGGGAGCTACGGCTCCGACCGGCAGTACCTGGGCGAACTCGCCGAGGTGCTCCGGGACGCCGGGGTGACGGTACCGCTGTTCACCTCCGACGGCCCCGAGGACCACATGCTGACGGGCGGTTCGCTGCCCGGCGTGCCCGCGACGGTCAACTTCGGTTCGGACCCGGCCGCGGCCTTCCGCGCCCTGCGCCGCCACCGGCCCTCGGGCCCGCTGATGTGCATGGAGTTCTGGTGCGGCTGGTTCTCCCACTGGGGGGAGACGCCGGTGCCGAGCGACGCCGGGGACGCGGCCGCGACGCTGCGCGAGATCCTCGCCGCCGGGGCCTCCGTCAACCTCTACATGGCGCACGGCGGCACCAGCTTCGCCGGCTGGGCGGGCGCCAACCGCTCCGGCGACCTGCACGACGGCGCCCTCCAGCCGACGGTGACCTCCTACGACTACGGCGCCCCCCTCGACGAACGGGGCAGGCCCACGGAGAAGTTCCGGCTCTTCCGCGAGGTGCTGGCCGCCCACGCCGAGGAGCCCCCGCCCGCCCCGCCACCGGCCCCGCCGTCCCTGGCGGCGCCCGTCACCTGCGCCCTCGCCGCCTGGACCCCGCTGGAGGAGGTGGTCGACGCCCTCGGCGGCGAGGAGAGCGTGTCCGGCCGGCCGGCCACCTTCGAGGAACTGGACGTCGACCGCGGACTCGTGCGCTACCGGCTGCGCGTCCCCGGCCCCCGTCCGGCGCTGCCCCTCACCCTCCCCGGAGCCCGGGACCTGGTGCGGCTGTACGTCGACGGCGTGCGCACGGAGCCGGGCACCCCCGTCGCCGGCCCCGCCGACATCGAGGTGTGGGTGGAGTCGCTCGGCCGTGTCAACTACGGACCCCGCCTGGGCGAGCCCAAGGGCCTGACCGGCGGCGTCCTCCACGAGCGGCAGTACCTGCACGGCGTACGCGCCCGCGGCCTGCGGCTGGACGCCTTCGACGACGCCGGTGCCGTCGCCGCCCTGCCGTCCCGGGCACCGGAGGGCACGGACCCCGGCCTGTACCGGGGTGCCGTCGACGTTCAGGGCCCCGGCGACGCGTCCCTCGAACTGCCCGGCTGGCGGTGCGGCTTCGTCTGGGTCAACGGATTCTGCCTGGGACGCTACCGGTCCGAGGGCCCACAGCACTCCCTGTACGTTCCCGGACCCGTACTGCGCCGGGGCCGCAACGAGGTGTGGGTCCTGGAGACGGAACGCGCGGGGGGCGGCACGGTGCGGCTGACGTGACACGGGGCACGGACGCGCCGCGCCGTGATCGAGCGCGGACGGTGACCGGGTGACCCGGTGACCGGGTGACCCGGTGACCGGGTGATCACGGGGTCCCCGCGCGGACCGTCACCGACCGACCGGCGTGGACCGTCACCGACCGACCGGCGTGGACCGTCACCGACCGACCGGCGCGGACCCTCACCGACCGACCGGCGTGGGCCGTCACCGACCGACCGGCGTGGGGCGGGGGCGCCCCCCCCCCCCCCCCCCCCCCCCCCGGGGGGGGGCCCCCCCCCCCCCGGGGGGGGCCGCGCCCCCCCCCCGGGCGGGTTGGCCGCGCAGCCCCCCCCACGGGCCCCG
>NZ_JBIVJP010000039.1:11560-39931 GCF_044750285.1 Streptomyces sp. NPDC088812
ACCGGCGTGGACCGTCACCGACCGCCGGGGGGGGACCCCCCCCCCCCGCCGGGGGTGGGCGTACACCCCCCCCCCGGGGTGGGCGGGGGCCGCCCGCCCCGCCCCACGCCGCACACGCGGTTCCGGCCGCTCCCCGCGCGGTTGTTCCCGGCACCACCCCGCGGGACTGTTTCCCGGCACTCCCCGCTCCTCGGCCCCGTGGCTCCTTGACCGCGCGGTCACCGAGCTGCTTCGATCATGCACATGATGGACAGGCCCCGGATCCTCACGCGACGACGTCACGTCGATCTCGCGCGGACGTCCGGCGCCCTCTGTCGTCACTCCCGGGGCTGACCCGGCGGGCCGCCGTGCCCGGCGCCGCCACCGGCCGAACCGCCGCGTCGTCCGGCGGCTCCCCGCGCGGTCGAACCGTCCGGCCGACGCCGCCTTCTCCCGGCCCCGGCGCTTGCCACCCCGCGCGGGGAGCCGCATCGCTCCGCCGTCACCCGATGACCCCGCGGGGCCGTGCGCGACCCGCACTGCCCCGCCCCGCCCTGCCGTCTCCGACGGCGCACCCTCGATCGAGGGCCCTCCCTCCCCGCAACGGAAGGACTCCGTCCGCGTCATGTCTTCCTCCCCCGCCCGCCGCCGCACGCTCCGCAGACCCCTGATCACCGGGCTGATCTCCGCGTTCCTCGCGGTGGCCGCCACCGCACCGGCCGGCGCCGCGTCCACGGGCAGCGTGTACACCCCGGTTCCCCCGCACAACCCGTACGCCGGTCCGGACGGCACGGCCACGATGCACGGGGACACCGGCTCCTCGGACACCACCCCGCTCCCCGGTCCCGGCGCCGGAACCCTGGCGTCGAACCGGGTGGCCCTCGCCTCCGCCTGCCCCACCGTGCTGGTCGGCGCGGACGGCTACCCGGTCATCCTGTGCACCCCGATCTTCGGCCAGGTCCCCACGGTGCATCTGCTCGACCCCGACGACGGATCCTCCCTCGCCACGCTCCAGCTCACCAAGGGCTCGCTGCTGGGCGGCGTCTACGCCTACCTCGACAACGAGGACCGGCTCGTCGTCGCGGACGGCAGCCGCAGCCTGCTGCGCGTGGCCCACCACCGCAACACCGACGGTGACTGGGAGCTGTCGGTCGACCGGAGCCTCTCCCTGGCCTCCGTCATCCCCGAGGGTGACGCGGTGACCGGCCTGTCACCGGACTGGCAGGGCCGCGTCTGGTTCGCCACCGGCGGCGGCGTCGTCGGCGTGGCGGACGACCGCACCGGCACGGTCCGCTCCCTGGCCCTGCCCGCGGGCGAGCGGGTCGCCAACAGCATCTCCACCGCCCCCGAGGGCACGGCCGTCACCACGACGCACGCCACCTACCTGCTGTCGGCCGGAGCCGACGGCACGCCCGAGATCCTGTGGCGCCAGGCGTACGACCGCGGCCAGGCCCGCAAGCCCGGGCTGCTGAGCTGGGGCAGCGGCTCGACGCCCACCTTCCTCGGACCGGAGACGGGCACCGAGTACGTCGCCATCGTGGACAACGCCGACACCACCGTCCACCTCGAGGTCTACCGCACCGACACCGGCGCGGAGGTCTGCTCGGTGCCGGTCCTCCAGGCCGCGGGCGGCCCCGGAAGCGAGAACTCGCCGATCGGAGCGGGCCGCAGCGTCTTCGTCGCCGGCACCTACGGCTATCCGTACCCGGCGGTGCCGGAAGGGGCCGGTGACGCCGTACCGTCCTCGGCGGACTTCGCCGGAGGCCTGACCCGGGTGGACGTACGCGCCGACGGGACCGGCTGCACCCAGGTCTGGGACACCACCCTGCGGTCGGCCGCCGTGCCGAAGCTGTCCACGGCCGACGGCACACTGCACACCGTGCTGCGGGACCCGGTGATCCCCGGCACCAAGGGCACGAGCCTGCTGGACCCCTACCGCTACGCCCAGATCGACCCCGAGACCGGCCTCGTCACCCGCTCCGTCCGCGTCGGTGTCGGCTCCCTGTACGACACGCTCCAGATGGCCGGCACCGTCGCCCCGGACGGCTCCTACCTCCAGGGCACGGTGACCGGCGTCCTGCGGATCACCGCGGGGTGAATGCCGGTCCGCGCCGTCCGTGCCGGTCCGCGCCGGCCCGCCTCGGCGCGTGACCGGCCGCCGGGCGTGCGGTCCGGCGGTCAGCGCTACGGGGCGGCGGGCTCGATGTTCTGGTTGGCGTGGAACAGGTTGTGCGGGTCGTACGTCCGCTTGACCTGCGCGAGCCGGTCGTAGTGGTCGCGGTAGGTGGCGCGGACCCGTCCCTGTTGCTCGTCCTGCCCCATGAAGTTCACGTACGTGCCGCCCATGGAGTGGGGGTGCATCTCCTCCCAGTAGTCGACGCACCATTCCCTGAGGGTCCCGGCGTTCGCCGGATCGGGGTCGATCCCGGCGAACACGCCGGACCAGACCGCGTCCCGGTAACTCCACGCGGTGTCCTCCCGGCCCACCCGGTGGGCCGCCGCGTCGACCGGGTACAGGTGCATCAGCGACAGGGGAGTGGGGAGGGCCTCGCCGTACTTCAGGTGCACGTCCACGGCGGCGTCCGGTACGCGGTCGAAGAGGTCCCCGCGCCAGTACCACTGGTACCCGCTGGGGATCAGTTCGTCGAACATGCTCTGCAGCGCGTCGTAGGGCATCGGCGCCGTGAAGTGGAAGGCGGGCGGCGCCGGATCGCCCACGACCCGCAGGACGTCCTCGGTGCGGTCCAGGGCACCGGTGTGACACCACACGACACCGCACACCTTCTGGCCGTGGAGTTCCTCGGGGAACGGCGGGCCGGGCGGAACGGAGAAGAGGTTGAAGAAGCCGTAGACGTCCTCGGAGGCCTGCGGCAGGAAGTCGCGGTACCAGGTCAGGACCTCGTGGGTGCGGTCGACCGGCCACACGGTGATGCCGACCCCGACGGTGTCCACCGGGTGCAGGCGGTAGGTGAAGGAGGTCACGATGCCGAAGTTGCCGCCGCCGCCGCGCAGGGCCCAGAACAGGTCCGGGTGCTCGGTCTCGCTGGCGGTGACGTAACTGCCGTCGGCCAGCACGACGTCCGCCGCGAGCAGGTTGTCGATCGTCAGGCCGTACTTGCGGGTGAGGTAGCCGTGCCCGCCGCCCAGCGTCAGGCCCCCGACGCCCGTCATCGACACGATGCCCGTGGGGGTCGCGAGCCCGAAACCGTGCGTGGCGTGGTCGAGGTCGCCCAGTCGGCTGCCGCCGCCCACCTGGGCGGTCCGCGCCCCGGGATCGACGCGTACCCAGCGCATCGGCGAGAGGTCGACGGTGACACCGCCGTCCACGAGACAGAGACCGGGACCGCTGTGCCCGCCGCCCCGGACGGCGAGTTCGAGGCCGTTGTCGCGGATGAAACCGACCGCCTCCCTGACGTCCGCGGCGTCCGAGCACCGCACGACCGCGGCCGGACGTTTGTCGATCATCGCGTTGTAGACCTGTCGTGCCGGGCCGTACTCGGGGCTCTGCGGGCCCACGACCGGTCCCCGCAACGAGGTCTGCATCGCGTCCAAGACGGCACTGTCCATGACGATCTCCTCGAGGAGGCACGGATGTCTCGCCCCCGGTACCGGCCTGCCGCGCGGGGCCGCTCCGATCGTCGGTTGCCCGGATCATCGGTCGCCCGGTCCCCCGCCGGCCCCCTCACCAGGGCGCCCGGCAGCGCCAAAAGTCGCCGGCGCCGTGCCGTCGAACGCCGCAAGGCCGACTTCTCCAGCGTCCCGCGGACCACCGCGCCGTGCAATTCCTGCCGTTGTCCCCCGGCCCGGGCGGGAAACACGGCCCCGGACCGTGCCGCCCGCCCGTCCCGTGCCGTTCAGACAGCTTCCGCCGCGCCCGTCCGGCGCGACAGCGCCTGGTGCACCGACCACACGACGGCCACCAGCGGTACGGCCACCACCGCGCCGACGACCCCCGCCGCGACCGCTCCGCCGACGACCGACAGGGCGACCACCACCGGGTGCAGCCGGACGGCCCAGCTCATCACCAGAGGGTGCAGCAGATGCCCCTCGACCTGTCCGACGACCACGATCAGGACCACGACCAGAGCGGCGGTGAGCGCTCCCTTCGACGCCAGCGCGACGACGGCGGCGACCGCCAGGGCGATCGGCGAGCCGATCAACGGGACGAAGGCGGCGAAGAACTCCAGCAGCGCCAGCGGCACGGCGAGCGGCACGCCCAGGAGGGACAGGGCGATGCCGACCAGGACCGCGTTGGTCGCGGCCACCAGCAGGATGCCGTGTGTGTAGCCGGTGAAGGTCCGCCAGGCGGCCCCGCCCGCGACGGCGACCCGTTTCCGTGCCGCCGCGGGAAGCCGATCGCAGAACCACCGCCACTGCCGGTCGCCGGAGTGCGTGAAGAAGACCGAGCAGAACAGGGCGAGGGCGAGCACGGTCAGCACTTCGACGAGCCGGCTCGCGCCGCTGAGCGCCGTACTGATGACGGTGGCGCGGTGGCTCGACAGCAGCTTGCCGACCCGGGACCGGAGGTCGTCGAGGGCTCCCGGGTCGAGCCGGAACGGCGGGCCCTCCAGCCGTCGCTCGATCCGGTCGATCCCGGAGACGAACTCCCGCTCCAGCCCGGCGCGCTGCCCCGCGACGGTCTCCCCGACCAGGGCCAGCACCCCGAGCACGACGACGATGCCCCCGACGAGCGCGACGGCGACCGCGAGCGGCCGGGGCACGGCACGGGCGAGGAGGTCGGCCGCGGGCCGGAGCACGGCCGTGACGACGAGACCGAGGAAGACGGCGACGGCGATGCGGTGGAACTGCCCCAGCACCGAGAACGCGGCCTGGACGACCACGCCGACGGCGATGATCCGCCAGGCGTACGCGGCGGCGATCCGCAGCGGGTCCGGCACCCGCGCCTCCGCGCCGCTCATGCGGCCGGGCGGCGACGCGGCCGGGACGAGGTGGGGGGACGGTGTCCGGACATCCTCATGCTCGTACCACCCGGCGCCCGGCCACCCCACGCGGCCGCCCGGGATTCGCCCGAAGGCACGACCACCGCCTCTCCCGGGAGCCTTCCGGCGCACGACCCGCGCGCCGGTGCCGAGCGGGGCCGCCGGTCAGCTGGGCCGGAGCACGGACTCCCGCACGTGCTGGCTCGGTCCGGCGTGGTCGAAGCCCGGACGGGCGCAGCTCGGAGCCGGGGATGCGGGCGCCGGGCATCTCGCGGACCAGATCGCCGTCGACGTCGAGCATCTGGCCCCGGGCGGTCGTCGAGCAGCCGACGGCCAGGCAGGCCTCGGTGCAGCCGATCGCGTCCAGGGCCCGGGTGCGGATGCCGGTTGTTCGAGCGCGGCACGGCGAGAGGCACCCCATATGGGGGTAAAAGGGAGGTATGGCACGATTGCCTCGGTGGCTGCGGGCTTCGACCGGCGTTCAGCATGCGAATGATCCCCCACGCGGTCAGTGGCACGGACGGCGCGGCCTGAGGCCGCTGCTGAGCGTGCGCAGCGTGGTCGGCCAGATGTTCGTGCTCCAGATGGCGATGGTGCTGCTGCTGGCCGCCGTGGCCGTCGTCCTGCTGGTGCTGACGGTTCACCGCCAGGCCATCCGCGCCGCGACGGATCGTTCCTTCGCCGTCGCCGAGACGATCGCCCAGGCTCCGGACGTCGTGGAGGCCCTGGAGTCGCCCGACCCGACGGCGGTGTTGCAGCCACGGGTCGAAGCGATCAGAGAAGTCGCCGACCTCGACTTCGTCGTCATCGTGAACGAGGACGGCATCACCTACGCGGCGCCCGAGCCGCGCGACATCGGCACGCGCATCCCCTACCGTGAGGACCACGAGGCGCTGCGGACCGGGCGTGGGGTCACGGGGCGCAACGACAGCGGCGCCGGCACCGCGGTCCGTACGTTCCAGCCCATCAAGGACAGCGACGGCACGGTGGTCGGCGGGGTCGCCGTGGGCGTGACGGTGGCGACCATCAACGCCGTGGCCATGCGGCAGCTGCCGGTCCTGCTGGGCGTCACGGCCGCCGCCGTGGCCGTCAGCACGATCGGCGCGGTGGTGGTCGGCAGACGCCTGCTGCGCCAGACCCACGGCCTCGGGCCGGCCGAGATCACCCGCATGTACGAGCACCACGACGCGGTGCTGCACGCCGCTCGCGAAGGCGTCGTCATCGTCGACGCCGACCACCGTCTGCTGCTGGCCAACGAGGAGGCACAGCGGCTGCTGGAGCTGGACCCGGACGCGCCGGGCCATCGGGTGGACGACCTGGGTCTCGCGCCGCGGACCGCCGAGCTGCTGGCCTCGGGGCGCGAGGCCACCGACGAGGTGCATCTGGCCGGCGGCCGGGTGCTCGCGGTGAACCAGCGGCCGCTGGCCCGCTACGGCGGGCCGTCGGGCAGCGTGGCGACCCTGCGGGACTGGACCGAGCTGAGAGTGCTGTCCGACCGGGCCGAGGCGGCACGGGAGCGCCTGAAGGTGCTCTACGACGCGAGTGTCGGCATCGGCACCACCCTGGACGTGACCCGGACGGCCGAGGAACTGGCCGAGGTGGCGGTGCCGCGGTTCACCGACTACGTCACCGTCGACCTCGCCGAGCCGGTGCTGCGCGGCGACGAGCCGACCGGACGGGAGGATGTGCTGCGCCGTGTCGCCGCCGCCGCGGTCCGCGGGGACGCTCCGTTCGTGCCGGTGGGCGAGAGCGTCACCTGCGTGCCGCCGGCCTCCCGGGCGGGTGACCCGGCCGCCGGGCGCGCGGTGATCGATCCGGACCTGCGCGCCGTTCCCGGATTCGTCCCCGGCTACGTCCCCGGGTTCCGGGCCCCGGACCCCGAGCGGGCCCGGCGCATCGTCGAGCACGGGATCCACTCGCTCATCACGGTCCCGTTGCGGGCCCGCGGCGTGGTCCTGGGCGTGGCCGGTTTCTGGCGCTCGACGAAGCCCGAGCCGTTCGAGAACGACGATCTGGCCCTGGCCGAGGAGATGGCCACGCGGGCCGCGGTGGCCATCGACAACGCCCGCCGTTACACCCGCGAGCACACCATGGCCGTGACGTTGCAGCGCAGCCTGCTGCCCCGGTTCCTGCCCGCGCCCAGTGCCCTGGAGGTCGCCCACCGCTACCGGCCCGCCGAGTCCGGTGACGTGGGCGGCGACTGGTTCGACATCATTCCGCTGCCCGGAGCGCGCGTGGCCCTGGTGGTCGGGGACGTCGTCGGCCACGGTCTCCACGCCGCGGCCACCATGGGCCGGCTGCGGACCGCCGTGCACAACTTCTCCTCCCTCGACCTGGCCCCCGGCGAGCTCCTGGCCCACCTGGACGAACTCGTCGCCCGCATCGACGCGGACGAGGCCGACGGGTACGGCGGGTACGGCGGCGACGGCACCGGTGACAGGGACGACCCGGACGGCAGTGGCGACGGCCGGACCGTCACCGGAGCCACCTGCCTGTACGTGATCTACGACCCGGCCTCCGGGCTGGCCACCATGGCGCGGGCCGGACATCCGGGACCGGCCCTGGTCCACCCCGACGGCACCGTGGACTTCCCCCGCGTGCCCGTCTCCCCGCCCCTGGGCGTGGGGGGTACGGAGCCCTTCGACGCGGCCGAGCTGCGGGTGGCCGAGGGAAGCCGGCTGGTGCTGTACACCGACGGGCTCGTCGAGGAGCGCGGCCGCGACATCGACGTGGGCCTCGTTCTCCTGAGGGACGCGCTGGCCGGTCACCCGGAGCGGGATCCGGAGGACACCTGCCGGGCGGTCTTCGACACCGTACTGCCCCCCGCCCCCCGGGACGACGTCGCCCTTCTGGTGGCCCGGACCCGCCTGCTGGAACCGGACCGGATCGCCCGCTGGGAGATCCCGTCCGACCCCGCGGCGGTGGCGCCGGTGCGCGCCGCGTGCGGACGCCGGCTGGCGGCCTGGGGCCTGGAGCACCTCGGCTTCGCCACCGAGCTGATCCTCTCCGAGCTGGCCACCAACGCCGTCCGCTACGGCTCCCCGCCCATCACCGTGCGCCTGCTGTACGACCGGACCCTGATCTGCGAGGTGTCCGACGGCAGCAGCACCTCACCGCACCTGCGCCGGGCCGCCGCCACCGACGAGGGAGGCCGTGGACTGTTCCTCGTGGCCCGGTTCGCACAGCGCTGGGGGACCCGCTACACCCCGCAGGGGAAGGTGATCTGGACCGAGCAGGCACTGCACGACGAGGGCGCCGCCGAACCCGGCGACGACATGACCGACGTCCTGCTCGCCCAGTGGGACGATGCCGCCCTGTGACCGGGGCGATGACGACCGGCGGGCGCTAGGCCCTCTCGTCACATTCCCGTCTGCCCCGCGACGCCATGCACGCCCTCTCGCTGCACCGGGCCCTGACCCGAGTACATCCAGTACGAGGGTCAGGGCCCGGCACTCTCCCAGCCTTCGGCCGGGGGGACCCCCAGAGCACGCACCTGACGCCGCAGGGCCGCCCTTCGGGCGACGACGGGAATGTGACGACAGGGCCCAGGGCTACCGCACGGCGGTGAGGGTGGCGTAGACGACGACGTTGCCCTGGTACCCGGCGTGCTCGACGTAGCCGCCGCCGCAGGTGATCACCCGTAGCTCGGGCCGGCCGGAACCGCCGTACACCTTCTCGTCCGGGAAGCGGTCCTTGGCGTAGACCTCCACCGCGTCGACGGTGAACACGGCCGTGCGCCGGTCCGCCCGGGGGATCTCGATCGTGTTGCCCTTGGCCAGTGCGCCGAGGCCGTAGAAGACGCCGGGCCTGCCGGTGGGCAGGTCCACGTGCCCCGTGGTGATCGCCGTACCGGCGGAGCCGGGCGCCGTGCCGTCGCCGTACCAGCCGGCGAGGGCGGGGTCGTCGGCCGGCGGGGGCCGCAGCGCCCCCGCCGCGTCGAGGCTCAGCTTCGTCAGGGGCGCGTCCACGCCGATGGCGGGGATGCGGAGCCGGAGCGGTTCCGCGGGGGGCATGGGCGGGACGCCGGAGGGGGCGGTCCGGACCGTGCGGCCGGGCGTGGGTGCCGTCGTGGCGGAGAAGGCCTGGCCCACGGACGGCTGCGGTGGCCGCTCGTCGCGCAACGCGCTGGTCAGCAGCACGGCGCCCACCACCAGCGTCCAGGTCAGGAGCCTGACCGACGGGACGAACGACGGCGGCGGCGGAGAGGACGCGCCGGTGTCGTGCTCGGCTGCTGTCGCGTTCGCGTCGTGCGTCGGGGGCGGGGGCGGGGGCGGCGGAGGGGGCGACTTCGGGTTCGGGCGGCGCGGCCCCCGGGCCGGAGACGGTACCGGGGGCCGGCGCGCGGGGAGGCGGGCGGTCAGGTGCGGTTCCCGTTCGAGCGGTGCCGTACCCGCACCAGCCACCCGACGCCGGCCGCGGCGACCAGCGCCCCGCCCAGGGCGAGCTGCGGTCCGGTGTCCGAGGAGTCGCCGAAACCGGCCTCGACGGCGCCGCGGGGCCGGCGGTCCGTGAGCTCGTACGTGTCCGTGATCCTGGTCCTCGGCGGGCACTTGACGGTCACGGTGTCGGTGCCGGGCGAGGCATCCTCCGGCACCGTGAACTCGCCGGTCAGCACCCCCTTGCCCTCGTCGCCGTAGAGGTGGAACGACCCCGCCGCCTCCGACTCGCCCTTGCCGTACGTCTCGTCGCCGCAGGCCGTGGTGCTGACGGTCACCGTGGAGCCGGCGGAGCCCGCCCGGGGGCGGATGTCGAGCCCCGAGTCGTCGGTGGCGACAGCGGCCGGAGCCTGCAGGGCCAGGGCACCGAGGACCAGGCCGATACCCACGCCAACATGTGCGCTTCTCAAGATTCCTCCCAAAACGCGGCGTCCAGCCGGTCTGCGCGACGCCCCTGTTCTACGCCACTTATGAGGCAATCGACCCGCCGTCACCACTGCAACATGACGCATCGGCGCACGAGTCACCCGGGCAGGCGTAACGGTTGCTGCAAACTGGGCATCGGCGCAGGTCACTGCCGCGGAAAGCGGGGACGCCGAGGAATCCTCGGAGGGCGGCGAACAGCGTAACGGGCCGCATGGACTTGGCATTGTCATGCCAACCTGCCCCGGCTGGCCCGGCCGCCCCGGCCGGCGGAGGTGCGACTTGCAGTTTGTGCAATGTTTGCACCTTCTGCAAGAATGGGGATGTGACCTCCCGGCCCTCCTCCTCCCGTGACTCCGCCTCCGCGCCACCCTCCGCCGCACCGGAGGGTCTGCGTGCCCGACGACGGCGGGAGACCGCTCAGGCGATCCATGCCGCCGCCGTGCGGCTCGTGGAGCGTGACGGGCTGGCGCACGTGACCGTCGACATGATCAGCGCCGAGGCCGGCATCTCCCCGCGGACCTTCTTCAACTACTTCCCGACCAAGGAGTCCGCCCTTGCCGTCGGCCCACCGCCGCTCACCGACGAGCAGCGGCGCCGGATCGGCGAGGGGGACCCGCGACCGCGCCGCGTCCTGGCGGACCTGGTGGACGTTCTGATCCACCACCTGGACGAGGATCCCCCGCTCTCGGGCGGACGCCGGCACTTCCGGGCGATGGTCCGCATCGCCTCCGCCCATCCCGAACTGGCCGCCGTCGTGCACGCCCGGTTCGACGCCTTCGAGAGCGAACTGACCGGTGTCGTCGCCCAACGCCTCGGCGTCCCCGCGACGGATCCCCTGCCCGCCCTCCTGACCGGCCTCGCCCTGTCCGTCGTACGCGTCGGCCTCCAGCAGTGGTCCACCGGCGGGGAGGAGCCCGCGGAGCGCGACGGGACCCACGGCACGCCCACCGCGGCGGGGCGGCGCGACACCGACGAGCCGGGGGACTCCTCGCCGGCCGCGGAACTCCGACACGCCGCCGCCCTGCTCCGCACGCTCCTGTCCGACCAGCCCGAGTAAGGACCGCCGGACCCCGGCCGCTTCGGCGCCGGCGCCCCGCACCCCGGCTTCTCAGCCCGCGTACGTCCCGCACGGGACCGGACGCCGGGCTGCCCGCACCACCGACCGACTCAGAAAGTTCCCGACATGCCCACAGCCTCCTCCACCGCGGCCCGGCCCGACCCCGGCATACCCGGGCAGGGTACGGCCGACGCCCCGCCCGCCGAACCCACCGGCCTCCCGCGCCACTTCGGGCTGATCTTCGCCAGCCTCATGATCGCGATGCTGCTCGGCGCCCTCGACCAGACCATCGTCTCCACGGCCCTGCCCACGATCGTCGGCGAACTCGACGGCGTCAGCCACATGGCCTGGGTGACCACCGCGTACATCCTCGCCGCCACCATCGGCATGCCCGTCTACGGCAAGCTCGGCGACATGCTCGGCCGCAAGGCCGTCTTCCTCGCCGGCATAGCCGTCTTCATCCTGGGCTCCGCCCTCGCCGGCGCCGCGCAGTCCATGACGCTCCTCGTCATCGGCCGGGCCGTGCAGGGCCTGGGCGGCGGCGGCCTCATGATCACCAGCCAGGCGATCATCGCCGACCTGGTACCGCCCCGGCAGCGCGCCAAGTACATGGCGCCGATGGGCGCCGTGTTCGGCCTCGCCTCGGTCGCCGGACCGCTGCTCGGCGGCTGGTTCACCGACAGCTCCGACTGGCGCTGGTGCTTCTGGATCAACCTGCCGCTCGGCGTACTCGCCCTGGCCATCTGCGCCTTCGGCATGCGACTGCCGCGCCGCCACGTCAAGGTTGCCTTCGACTACGCCGGCTTCGTGCTGATGGCCGCGGCCGTCGCCTGCACGGTGCTCGTCGCCACCTGGGGCGGCAACGACTACGACTGGACCGACCCGCTGATCCTCGCCCTGGCCGCCGGGGGCGTCGTCGCCTGGATCCTGTTCTTCACGGTCGAGCGCAGGGTCGCCGAGCCCATCATCCCGCCGGGCATCTTCCGCAGCCGGATCTTCAACATCTCCACCCTGATCGGCCTCCTCGTCGTCGGCGTCGGCATGTTCGCCGTGGTCGGCTACCTGCCCACCTACCTCCAGATGGTGTACGGCAAGACCGCCACCGAGGCCGGACTGCTGATGATGCCGATGGTCGTCGGCATCATGTCCACCGCCATCCCGTCCGGCGCCCTGATCAGCAAGACCGGCCGCTACCGGGCCTACCCCATCGCCGGTTCGGTCATCACGGGGATCGCCGTCTTCCTGATGTCGACGCTGGACGTGGACGACTCGATCGTGCTCGTCTGCGCGTACGTCTTCCTGATGGGCGCCGGCGTCGGCCTGCTGATGCAGACCCTCGTCCTCGCCGTGCAGAACGACTTCCCGGCCACCGAGGTCGGCACCGCCACCTCGTCCAACAACTTCTTCCGCGAGATCGGCGCCACCCTCGGCACCGCCGCCGTCGGCTCCGTGTTCGCCTCCCGGCTCACCGACCAGCTCGCCGCCACCCTGCCCGGCGACGCCACCGCGTCCGTCGGCGGCTCCGAGTCGCTGACCCCCGCCCTGGTCCACGCCCTCCCGGCCGAGACCCAGTCCCTGGTCATCGACGCCTACCAGCACGCGCTGACCCCGGTGTTCCTGTACCTCACCCCGGTCTTCGTCGTCGGCCTGGTGCTCGCCCTGATCCTGCCGGAGAAGCCCCTCGCCGACACCCAGCCCGACGCGGCGGACGGCGGCCTCGACACCACGTCGAAGGAGGCGGTCCCGCAGGCCTAGCAAGAAGGACTGCGGAGGCCGGCGGAGGACGGCGGAGGCCGGCGGTGGTCCGCCGGCCGCTCCGCGTCCCGCTCGGCCGGCAGCCCGAGCCGCCTCCCGATCCCGATCCCGATCCCGATCCCGTTCCCGTTCCCGCTCCCGTTCTCGCGAGGGCGTGCCCCGAGCTCCAGGGGGCTCGCCGCCGCCGTCCGGTCAGGCCGTCGTGGCGGTCTGCACGGTGAGGGCCTCGAGCAGCCAGTCGTGCGCCGAGCCGGGGGTCGGCTCGGGCCGGCCGCCGGGGGGCGTGGTCAGTTCGGCGACGAGCTCCCAGTACCGGTCGATCCTCGGGTCGGCCGCGAGCTGCCCGGACAGCAGCCGGCGGAAGTCCGGGGTGTCCCGGGCGCCGTACGCGCTCGCGTACGCGGCCACGAAGCCGTCCAGCGCCTCGCCGGGACTCGGCTCGCCGTCCCGGCGCAGCCGGTCGCCCGCCAGCTCGTACGCCTCGGCCAGGCCCGCGTACAGCACGGCCGCCCCACGGGCCCCGGCGAGCCGGTGCGCCTCGGGCTGGGGCCGCGCGGCACCCGCACACGGGCGGGTCGTCAGGGCGTGCAGCCGGGCGAACGCGAGCACATGGGCCGGGGTCGGGTCGTCGGGCGGCTGCGGGACCGCCACCTCCAGGAACGCGGCCACCGACCGGGCCGGCATCCGCGGCGGGAGCCAGGCGCGCCAGAAACGGGCCGGCGCGGCCGTGCTCGGCGGGGCCGCCACCGCGCCGACCAGGCACAGCCGCTCGGCCCGCTCCCCGGGCGGACAGTCCCGCACCAGCCGCAGCGCCGCCTCCCGCCAGCGCAGCGTCCTGAGTTCGGAACCGAGCGCGCGCAGCCGCCCGGCGACGGCGTCCTCCAGAACGCCGCCCTCCGCACACTCCCGGTCCTGCGCGTCGAGGATGCGGCGCACCTCGGGCACCGGCAGGTCCAGGGCGCGCAGGGACCGGATCAGACGCAGCCGGTCCAGCGCTTCGGGGCCGTAGCGGCGGTGTCCGCCGGCGCTGCGCGAGGTCTCCGGCAGCAGACCGCGGTCGGAGTAGAAACGGACGGTCTTGACGGTCACGCCCGCGTGCTCGGAGAGTTCGCCGATGCCCCACAGGCCGTCGTTCGACATGGACAGTTGAACCTCCCTCAGGGGGAGTTCCTACCGTACCGGCGAGCGCGGGCCGGAGAAGGGGCCGGTCCGCGGACGACGGCGTGCTGGAGGAGAGGGTCATGACCGCATTCATTTTGGTGTCCGGTGTGTTCACCGGTGCCCACGTGTGGGAGGAGACGGCCGCGCGACTGACCGCGGCGGGCGCCGAGGTCCACACGGCCGCCCTCACCGGGCTCGACGGGGCCCGCCCCGCCGCGGGGGCCCGGGTCGACCTGGAGACCCACATCGCGGACGTGGTCGCGGTGATCGACGCGGTGGGCGCGGCGCCGGCCGGGCGGGACGTCGTGTTGGTCGGCCACGACTACGGCGCCCACCCGGTGCTCGGCGCCGCCGACCGCCGGCCGGAGCGCGTCGCGCGCGTCGTCTGCCTGGACACGGGAATGCCGCAGGACGGCGTCCCGGCTCTCACGGCCCTGCCCGGCCAGGAGCTGCGCGCGCGGCCGGCCGGGCCCGGTGCGACGAGCGGGACCGACGGGGAACTGGCGCCTCCCGGCCGTGACGCGTGGCACCGCTGGGGCAGCACCGCCGGAGTGCCCGACACGGCGCTGGACCGGCTCACCGCCCTCGCCGCACCGCAGCCCCTGGGCACCCTGCTCCAGCCGCTGCGGCTGACGGGCGCGGTGGCCGCGGTGCCCACCACCGGAGTGCTGTGCACCGGCAACGGTGCGAGCATCGAGGCCGTCCGGAGACTCGTCGACTTCGGCGACCCCGCCCTGCGGGCGCTGACCGATCCCCGGGTGACGTTCTTCGAACTCCCCACCGGGCACTGGCCGATGCTCTCCTGCCCCGCCGAGCTGGCCGACGTCCTGCTGCGGGCCGCGTCCGGTGAAGGGCACCGGCTGATCCCGGCCGACCGGGCCGAACCGCCCGCGCACCTGCGGCCGTTCCTGCTCGAGGTCCCCGCATTCCCGCGCGAACGCCACGACCACGTCGACCTCCACCTGCCCGACGCCGGGGCTCCGCGTCCGGCGGTGGTGTTCGTGCACGGCGGCCCGGTGCCCGCCGGAGCCGTCCCCACCCCGCGGGACTGGCCGACCCTGGTCGGGTACGCCCGGTACGCCGCCGCGCACGGCGCGGTGGGCGCCACCCTCGACCACCGTCTGCACCACGTGGCGCACTACGAGCGCGCCGCAGCCGACGTGGCCGCCGCGGTGGAGCTGGTGCGGGCCCATCCGCGGGTGGACCCCGACCGGGTCGCGCTGTGGTTCTTCTCGGGCGGCGGACCGCTCACGGCCGACTGGCTGGGGGCACCCCCGGCGTGGCTGCGCTGCCTGGCCGCCACCTACCCGGTCCTGGCGCCCCTGCCGAACTGGGGCCTGGCCGACAGCCGCTTCCGCCCGGCGGACGCGCTGGCCGGGGCGGGCACCCTGCCCGTCGTGCTCACCCGGGTCGGGCGGGAGGCACCCGAGATCGCCGCCACCGTCGAAGGGTTCCTCGCCGCGGCCCGGGAGTGCCGGGCGAACGTCGAGGTGATCGACGTGCCGCACGGCCACCACGGCTTCGAGACCCTCGACCCGACCGACGAGTCCCGCAAGGCCGTGCACCGCGCGATGCTCTCGGTGCTGGCCCATCTGACGGCGTGAGCCTCGGCAGTGCGCGCGCAGGGTTACTGCCGTCATGGCCGTCATGGCCTTCATGGCTCTCATGGCCGTCAGCCGGCAGCTCGCCGGACCTCGGCGGAGCGCCTCGCCGCCTGCCGGCGCGCGCATGGCCTGCGTTCCGGCGCACCCGATGCCGTGGCCGTGGCCGTGGCGAGCGGCTGCGGCGCCGGCCGGAACTCGTCGGCGCGCGCTGCTACTTCGACGGCTCCCCGTCCCCGTCCCCGTCCCCGTCCCCGTCCCCGTCCGTGTCCGTGTCCGTGTCCGTGTCGGTGTCGAGGAAGCCGGCGACGAGGGCGGCGAACTCGTCGGGGCCGGCCAGGCGGATGCCGAGGGTCTCGGCCTTGGCGCGCTTGGAGCCGGCGTTCTCCCCGGCGACGACGAGGCTGGTCTTCTTGGAGACGCTGGAGGAGGAGCGGCCGCCGGCGCGTTCGATGAGCTCGTTCATCTGGTTGCGGCTGAGCTTCTCCAGCGGGCCGGTCATCGCGCCGGTGACGACCACGGTCATGCCGTCCAGCGGACCCCCGCCGCCGGACGGCTGCTCGGGTACGGTGCCGTCCCCGGTGTCGCGTGCGGCGGTGGGCGGGGTGGCGCCGGGCTCGGTCATGTTGACGCCGACCGCGACGAGTCTGTCGATGAGCGGGCCGAGTTCGGCCAGCTCGGCCACGATGGACGGCGCCTTCTCGGTGCCGATGCCCTCGACCTGCTGGACCGTCTCGGCGTCGGCGGCGCGGAGGTTGTCCATGGTGGCGAAGTACCGGGCGATCCGGCGGGACATGGAGCGGCCGGTGCCCCGCACGCCGAGCGCGCACAGCACCCGCGACAGCGGCTGGTTCCTGGCCGCGGCCAGCGCGGCGAGGAGGTTGTCGGTGCTGGTGTCCCCCATGCGGTCCAGACCGAGGAGCTGGTCGCGGGTGAGGGTGAACAGGTCGGCGAGATCGGCGACCAGGCCCGCCTCGACGAGCTGGACGACACGGGTGTGGCCGAGCCCTTCGATGTCGAGCTGGTCGCGGCCGGCGGCGTAGGAGAGGGACGCGACGAGGTGGCAGTCGCGGCCGTTCTCACAGCGCCAGCGCTGCTCGCTGCTGTCGATGCCGGAACCGCAGCGCGGGCACGTCTCGGGGAAGACGATCGGCTGCTCGTCGCCGGTCCGCAGGTGAGCGACGGGTGCTTCGATGCGGGGGATGACATCGCCGGCCCGGTGGACCATCACGTGGTCGCCCAGGCGCAGGTCGCGGCGGGTGATGTCGGCCGGGTTGTGGAGGGTGGCGTAGGTGATCGTGGAGCCGTCGATGGTGACCGGCTCCAGGACGGCGCGGGGGGCGATGACGCCGGTGCGGCCCACGTTCCACTCCACCGCCAGCAGCCGGGTGATCTTCTCGACGGCCGGCAGCTTGAAGGCGACCGCGTATCGCGGTGCCCGCGACCCCGATCCGGCAGCCTGCTGGTCGGCGGCCAGGTCGGCCTTGACCACGATCCCGTCGATCCCGAACGGCAGTCCGGGCCGCAGGGCCTCGATCTCCCGCACCCGTCCGAGGACCTCGTCGACGGTGCCGGCGGTGACGCCGGGCACGGCGGTGGCGGCGGTCGTGTTCACCCCGAGGGCGGCGGCCCGGGCCATCAGGTCGCTGTGCGCCGCCTCCGCCAGCCGGTCGGCGAGCGGGACGCGGTGTCGGCGAGGGGCAGCAGGCCGTAGCCGTAGAACGTCATCGGCACGGTGTACGCGCGGTCCCTGGCGCGCAGGGTGCCCGCCGCGGCGTTGCGCGGGTTGGCGAACGGCTGGCCGCCGTGCGCGGTGCGCACCTCGTTGGCGTGCTCGAACTGGGCGGTGGTCATCAGGACTTCACCGCGCACCTCCACCGAGACCGGCTCGGCCAGCTGCTCCGGCAGTCCCTCGACGGTGCCGACCGCGTGCGAGACGTCCTCCCCGGCCGTCCCGTCGCCCCGGGTGATCAGCCGCGTCAGGCGGCCGTCGGTGTAGCGGGCCGCGATCGCCAGACCGTCCAGCTTCGGCTCGACACTGAACCGCTCCACCTCATGGCCGACCCGGCGGGCCAACGACGCGGCCCACGCGGCGAACTCCTCCGGCGAGAACACGTTGTCCAGGCTCAGCATCGCCACCGTGTGCGGCACGTCCCCCTCGACGGCGCCGCCGGCGACCTTCCCGGTCGGCGAGTCGGGCACCACCTGCCCGGGATGGTCCGCCTCCCAGGCCGCGATGGAGCGCACCAGCCGGTCGTAGGCGTCGTCGTCCAGCGCCGAGGTGCCCCCGGAGTAGTAGGCGGCCGACGCCTGTACCGCGTCCTCGACCGCCTGCGCGTAGGCGGCGGCGTCCACAATCACTGCAGCAGGCGTTGTCATGCGGGTCATCCTGCCTGCCACCACTGACAACGCCCCTGCCATCACTGACTCCACCACTGACAACGCCCCTGCGACCGCCCGGACCCCGCCCGGCGCCCAGGGGCCGGACCGGCGGGGCCGGCCGTCACGGCGCCTCGTCCCGGTCCGCCGGTGCGTCCGCGGTTGCTACGCTCCCCGGATGAGGATTCCGGGACCCGAAGAGATCCGTGCGCTGCACGAGAAGTACGCGCCGACCGCCGAGGCGTTCGATCTGGTGCACTCGCACTGCGAGGTCGTCTGGTCCATCGCCGAGCAACTCCTCTCCGCGCCGCATCTGCGTCATCTCGACGCCGAACTGGTCCGCGCCGGCTGCCTCCTGCACGACATCGGCGTCTACCGCCTCTATGCGGACGACGGACGGCTGGACCACAAGAACTACATCCGGCACGGACTGCTCGGCCACGCCATCCTCCAGGACGAAGGCCTCCCGGAGGTCCTGTGCCGCTTCTGCTCCCACCACACCGGCGTGGGAGTCACGAAGAACGACGTCCTGAGCCAGGGCCTCCCGCTGCCCGTCGCCGACTACCTGGCGGTGACGGACGAGGAGAAGCTGGTGATGTACGCGGACAAGTTCCACAGCAAGTCCAGGCCCACGGCGTTCCTCTCCGCCGACGAGTACGCCGCCCACGTCCGCCGCTTCGGCGAGGACAAGGTCACCGCCTTCCAGGCGCTGCGCGCGGAGTTCGGCGACCCGGACCTGGCCGTTCCGGTGCCGCGCGGACGAGGCGTCCGCCCGCGCCCGTGACCGCCGCCCCACCCACGGGAGGGCGCGACGGCCGTCGGCCGCCGTTGTCAGTGGTCCCTCCTATGGTGTGAGCAGTGGGACCCGCCGGAACGACCGCGGGTCCGTGTTCGGGGAGGGGCTGTCATGTCTGCGGGGTCTGCGGTGTCGACGACGTATCTGGAGCTGTCGCAGGACAGTGGCGGCGCGCACAAGTTCTACGAAGTGTCCGTCGCCGGACAGGAGGTGACGGTGCGGTACGGGCGGATCGGCGCCGCCGGCCAGACCCAGACGACGACGTTCCCGACCCCGCAGAAGGCGCAGGCCGCCGCCGCGAAGAAGGTGGGGGAGAAGGTCCGCAAGGGGTACGCCCCGGCCGTCGCCGGACAGCGGGCCCCCCGCCCGGTGACCCGGCGCCAGGTGTCGTCGGCTCCCTCCACCGCGCGTGCCGTGGCACCGGTGCTGTGGCGGTTCCGCACGGGCTCGTCGGCGTTCGGCATCCACGTCGACGACCGGCACTGCTGGGTCGGCAACCAGTCCGGTGACGTCTACACCCTGGACCACGACGGCGGCGTCCTCGCCCGCTTCAGCCTGCCGGACGGTGTCAAGTGCCTGGTCGCCGACGACTTCTGGATCTACGCCGGCTGTGACGACGGCAAGGTCTACGACCTGTCCTCCAAGCTGCCGTTCGCCGCGTACGACATCGCCGCGGACGTCGACATCTTCTGGCTGGACATCCACGAGGGCATCCTGAACGTCTCCGACCGCGACGGCCGGCTCACCGTCATCGACCACGAGGACGAACACCAGTGGGCCCGCCGCAGCCAGGGCGAGCACGCCTGGATGGTCCGCGCCGACGACCGGGCCGTCTACCACGGCCACTACCGCGGCGTCACCGCCTACGCGCCCGACGGCGGCGGCGAACTGTGGCACACCCCCACCCGGGGCGGGGTGCTGTTCGGCTGGCAGGAGGACGACGCCGTGTACGCGGGAACCGCGCACCGCGTGGTGCAGCGGCTGTCGAAGGCGACCGGCGGCATCGAGGCCACCTACGCCTGCGACAGCGCGGTGTACTCGTGCGCCACGTCGCCCGGCGGACGGTTCGTCTTCGCCGGCGACGCCTCGTCCTCCGTCTACTGCTTCGACCAGGACGGTACGCGGCTGTGGAAGCTCGGTACGGGCGGCGGCTCGGCACTGTCGATGCAGTACCGCGACGAGCGGCTGTACCTGGTGACCACCGACGGCTCACTGGTGTGCGTGGACGCGAGCGAGGCGGCCGTCTCCGCGGCCCAGCAGGGCACGGTGCCGGTGGCGCGGGACATCAAGCTCGCGGCGGCCCTGCCGGCCCACGCGCCGGCGACGGCCGCGGACGCGGTGGCCGGCGTGGACCGGGCTCCCGCCGGGACGGTCGTGGTCGAGTGCGTCAGCGAGGGCGGCCGGGTGCGCGTGCACGTGGTGTCCGACGGCTACGACTCGTCCTGGAGGGTCCAGTTCCCCCGCGCGATACGGGTGCCCGGGGCACGCTACGTCGTGGACGCGCTGCACCCGGCGGCCGGCGGCTTCTACCGGGTCCGCGGCGACATCCGGCGCCTGCTGTGAACGGGCCCTGACACACCCTCGTTCCGCACCACGCGTGACACCCGGCCTGACCGGCGTCCCGGGGCCGGACCGCCGAGCCCCCGCCCCCGCCTCCGTTCAGCCGGGAGAGCCAGGAGACGGGCGGGGGCACGGGGATGGGCGACCGCCGACGCCGTCAACCGCCTGCTGCCGCGCCGGGTGCAGGGCGAGCCGCGTTCCGACGGCTCCGTGCTCGTCACCACCCGCTCCCTGGCGGTCCCCGAGAGGCGGACGACCGCAGGGGTGCGGCCCTGACCGCCCTGCTCCTGGTGGGCGCGGCCATGACCCGGCGAACCCGTCCCGAGCGGTGGTCCGTGACGGGCTCGCTCTGCGTTCGACGGGGAGACAGGTGTACGTGGAGGCGGCTATCTTGCTGCCCGTTCCGAGCAGCGCGACCGCCCGCCCGTCCGACGGAGAAAGCCGAGTCGATGACCGTTCCCGCGCCCGTCCCGCCGCCTCCCTCCCACCCGCCGACTCCCGCCGCCGGCAGCCGTCCCTCCGCCCGGTGGAGAGCGCCGCTGATCACGGCGGTCGTGGCCGGTGGAGCGGGGGTGGGTCTCGGCTGGCTGCTGTGGGCCGGCGGGGACAGCGCGGCCGCCGGCACCGGTCTGGGCGATGCCCGGGCCGACGCGGCGGGCGCCTGTCAGGCGTTCCGCCGGGTTCCGGAGCTGAGCGCCGTCTACGGCGGTTCCGACAGCGCCTTCGAGGCCCGCTACAACCGCGTGGGAGCCGCTTCCGCACTGGCCCACTCCGCGGCCGAACTGGACGACCGCTACGACGACCTGGACACGGCGATGCAGAACATCGTGAGCCGCTTGCAGACCAACGACGTGAAGGGTGCGGAGGCGGTGGCCGCCCGGAAGAAAGTGCACACCCTCTGCGCGACGTACGACGACTAGAGCCGCTCTCCGGGACCAGCGGGCCGGCAGAGACCCCGGCGGACCGGCCGAGGGGCCGAGAGGCCGGGGCGTCGGGGTGTCGGGAGGCCGGGGCGTCGGGGTGCCGGCATGGCACCGGCCGCCTGGTCCCCTCCTGGACGTGACACCCCGCGGGCAGGCTCGCGGCCGTGACGGACGCGCCTTCGGCCGGCGGCGCGCCCGGCCGGTCATCTTGCCGATGCCGCGGCACCGGGAGGCGCCCCATCCTGCGGGGCATGGTCTCCCACAGCGTGGCGGGCGCGGAAACCCGCTTCCCCTCACTCAGACTCCACATCATCCTGGCGGCGGTCGTCGCGATGCTGGCCGCGACGATGCTCTCCGCCGCTCCGGCACGGGCACAGACCGGCTTCCACGAGGTGCAGGACTTCGGCAGCAACCCGGGCAACCTGAAGATGTTCGCCTACGTCCCGGAGCAGGCGCAGTCCGGCGCCCCGGTCGTGGTCCTCTTCCACGGCTGTGGCGGCTCCGCGCAGGACCTGGACGTCGACACCGGCTGGCGCAAGTACGCCGACGCCTACGGGTTCACGATCGTCTTCCCGGAGCAGAAGGACGAGAACGTCGGCTCCGGCGGCATCGTGCCGCACAAGTGCTTCAGCGCGTGGAACCCCGCCGACCGCACCCGCGACGGCCAGGGCGAGGCCCGCTCGGTGGTCCAGATGGTCGACTACATGAAGGCGAACCACGCCGCCGACGCGAGCCGCGTCTACGCCACCGGGTACTCCGGCGGCGGCGCCGCCACCAACGTGATGCTCGCGGCCTACCCGGACGTGTTCAAGGCGGGCGCGGTGTTCTTCGGCATGGCGTACGGCTGCGCCGACACCGAGGCCGACTACTTCGACACCGGCCTGCTGGCGCAGTGTCCGGGCATGATCAACTCCCTCACCCCCCGGCAATGGGGAGACAAGATCCGTAGCGCCTACCCGGGCTACACCGGCGCCAGGCCGCGGGTGCAGATCTGGCACGGCGGCTCCGACCTGCTGATCAACAGGAACTCGCTGGAGAAGCAACGCGACGGCTGGACCGACGTGTTCGGTGTCGCACAGACGCCTGCGTTCACGTCACGTCCGGCCCTCGGCGTCACCAAGCAGGTGTACGGCAGCGGCCAGGTCGAGACGTACCTGATCAGCTCGATGGGCCATGAGGCGCCCGTCGACCCGGGCATCGGAATCGACAAGTGCGGCACCATCGGCCAGGGCCACGACTCACTCTGCGGGCCGTACTACGCGGCCGGGTTCTTCGGCCTGGACAGCTGAACCCGGACCGGAACCCGCCGCACCGCGGCCGCAACCGCCGCGGTGCGCCGCGGTGCGCCGCAGTGCGGTTCCCGGGCGGTTTCACGGATCAGACCAGCGCGCGCAGGTACCGCACGCGCACACAGCGCTGGGCGAGCAGCAGGACGGGATACACGAGCCGCCACGGACCCGTCGGCGCGGCCCGGGTCAGCGACCGGAGCGTCAGACGGACACGGCCGTCGTCGCCGCGGTGCGCGATGAACGCCTCCTCCCCGCTGACCGGGTGCCCGAAGCGGGTGCCGTAGGCGAAACCGCACCGGTCCTCGTCGTCCACCACGGCGACGACCTCGACGGGTTCGCGGACGACGAGCGGGCCGACGCCCACCGTGACGGTGTAACGCCCTCCCGTACGCACCTCGACGCACGCCCCGTCGGCCGAGGCCACGTCGAACCCGCTGCGCCGCTTGACCTCCCACCGCATGACGGCCTCCCGGGCGGCGGCCCAGGCGCCCTCGCCCACGCCGATCGTCACGGTCCTCTCGAAGCGACGGAACCCGGCGGGGGCGTCCCGCCACCGGGGGCTTGCGGGGGACGTGGCCCCCGGAGCGCCGTAGTTCAGACCGTCGGCCGACCGGCCGGACAGCGAGCGCGGCCGACGCCACGGTCGTCCGCCGTCGTCACCCGCCATGCCCGTACCCCCCCGCCCCGGCCCACCGCGTACCCGTCCGACCCGGCCGACCGTTCCGGCTGTCCGACTTGTGCGACTGTCCGACCGGCCGACTGTCCGGCTCACCTTATCGGCCGGGGGCCGTGGGGGACCGGCGGCGTGCCTCATGCCTCACCTCACGCCGCCGGATCACCGAGCGCCGGTGAGCGCGACCGGTCCAGTTCACTCCCGATCGCGGCCCGCAGCCCGTCGTGCCGCGGACCGAGACCGAACCGCTCGTCGGTCCACCGGTCCTGCGGATACAGCCACACGGGCCGGCCCACCAGATCGGCCGGCTCCCACTCGAACCGCGGCCAGACGTGCGCGTGCAGGAACGGGTCCGTGTTCCCGAGGATCTCCAGGTTGACCCTGCGGAACGCCGGGTCCAGGCGCCGGCAGGCCCGCTCGACCGCCTCGCCGAGCCGGTCCATGTCGGACAGGAACGACAGGCGCTTCACCTTGGGCAGGTCGGACAGCCGTCCGACACGGGGGTCGTCCACGAGGAGGACCGAGTACCCCGGCAGGAACTGGACGTCGCCGATCACCGCGAACCCCGCCTCCAGACGCCGCAGCACAGTCGGGTTCTCGCCCCGCAGCGCGGCCCCGATCCGATCCGTCCGCCAGTCACCGTTCACGGTCCGAACGTATCCGCTCCGTGCCCGCGGCACGGCGGGTACGGGAAGGTGCCGGAAACACTGGGGTGGGTGATTCTGAAGGGGTGTCTGGTGTCCCAGCCGGTCGGATCCCGGCGGCCTACGCCGCCTCGGGCCGCCGGGCGGTGCGCGTGACGCTGGTCGCCGCGGCCGGTTTCTACCTGTTCCGCTACGGCTTCGACAGCCCCGTGGCGTCCGTCTACGCCCTGTTCGCCGCTGTGGCGCTCGGCGGGCTCTCCAAGATCCCCGGCACCGGGCGGCAGTGCGCCGCGACGGTGGTCCGCCTGCTGCCCGTGTGCTGGCTGCTGGTGGTCGTCGGCACGTACCTGTCGGTGCGGACCTGGAGCGCCGTCGTCGGCATGTTCGTGGTCGGCTTCGCGCTGGCCTTCGCCGCCGTGGGCGGGCCGCGCCCGGCGGGTGCGGCCCCGGGCCTGCAACTGCTCTACATCCTGCCGTCCTTCCCGCCGTACGATCCCGGCTCGCTCGACGAACGGCTGCTCGGGACGACCACCGGGCTGGCCCTGTTCATCGCCGCCGAGGCGCTGGTCCTTCCCGAGCCCGCCCCGCCGCCGTACCGGGAGCGGACCGCCCGCGCCGCGCAGACCGCCGCGCGCTGTGCGTCGGCTCTCGCCGTACCCCCGTACGCCCTGACCGACGCGGACATCCGGGCGACCCGCGAGGACGGGTGGGCGCTGCGCTCCACGACCGTGCCGGAGGCGGACCGTCCGGCGGGGCCGGGGGTGCGCCACCGTGCCCTCGCGCACACCGGTCTGGCCACCCGCACGCTCCTGAGCCGACTGGCACAACTGCCCGCCTCCCGGGGCATCGGTCCGGGACCCGATGTGACCGCCGTCTTGTGCGCGGTGGCCCATCTGGCCACGGCGACCGCCGTCTGCCTGCGAGCGGGGCCGTCGCCCACGGCACCGTACGCGGAGGCGGCCGCGGCCCGCGCACACCTGACCGCCCTGTCCGCCGGCCCTGCCCCCACCGGCGTTCCCGCCTCCGACCCCGCCGACGGGACCACTCCCGCTCCGGGTTTCCCGCCCGCGGTACTGCGCCGCCACGCCGCCGTGCTGGAGACGGCCGACGCGGCCCTGGCGATGGCCACGGCAGCGGATCTGGCGGCACGCGGCCGGCCCGCCTCGGTGCAGGTGCCGCCGGGCCGCTTCTGGTACGCCACGACCCGGGCGCCGCTCCTGTGGTGGCACCGCCTGCGCGGACACGCCGTGCGCCGGTCGGTGTTCTTCCAGAACGCGGTGCGCCTGGCCCTGGCCCTGACGGCGGCCCGGCTGGTGGCCGGGGTGGACACGCTGCCCCACGGCTTCTGGGCCATGCTGGCGACCCTCACCCTCACCCGGACCACCATGGACGAGACCCGGAGCACCATCCGCCTGGCCCTCACGGGCACGCTGGCCGGCGCCCTGGTGACCGCCGGCACACTGACCCTGGTCGGGACCCACACCGCCGTGTACGCCGCCGTACTGCCGGTGTGGATGCTGTTCGCCTTCACGGTGGGGCCGGTCAAGGGCGTCGGCTGGGCGCAGGGACTGTTCACCGTGCTCGTCGCCCTGGTCTTCGCCCAATTGGCGCCGGCGACCTGGCGGCTGGCGGAGGTCCGGATGCTGGACGTGCTGGTCGGCAGCGCGATCGGCGCGGTGTTCGGTCTGCTGGCCTGGCCCCGCGGGGCCCACGACGAACTGCGCCGTGCGGCGGCGGAACTGCTGCGCAGGGCGGCCGAGATCGTCGTGGCGACCGGTGCCTCGGTGGCGGGGGGCGGGGCGGCGGTGGCGGGAGGCGGTGCGGCGGTCCCGCCTCCCGCGGTGCCCGGCCACCGGTCGCTGCGACACGCGGTCATCCTCGCGGAGTCCGCGTACGCCCAGTTCCTGAGCGAGCCGACACCGTTCGGAGGCCGCAGACCCCGGCCGGGGCCGCCCGAGGTGGACTGGCAGGCGACGCTGATAGCCGGTCACCACACCCTGTGGGGCGCCCAGCGGCTGCTGGAGCCGCCCCTCACCGAGCTGGGCCCGGAAGCGGCCGAGTCGGTCAGCGGGCTGGGGGACCGGGTGGCCGGACGGATGCTGCTGGTCTCGGCGGCACTGGACCCGGGGGGCGACACGCCGACCGCGCCCCTACCGCTGATCGACCCGGCCCTGGCGGGCTTCGCCACGGAGCCCCCCGGCGCACCGCGGCTGTACTACGCGACCGTGTCGTGGCTGGACTCGCTCATGACCGACCTGGCACGGATCGCACGCGGCGGACCGGAACCCGGGAGGACGTGACGGCCGCCGGTGGGCGAGGAGCGGCTGCCCGGCCCGGCCGTGCCGCGGAGGCGCGGGCGGCGCCGGCTCCGCGGTGCCGCCGGGGCGGGATCAGGCGGCCGCCTGCCGGGCGCGCAGCGGTGCCAGTGCCCGGCTCCAGGAGATCACCTGGTCGAGCATGGTGGTCAGGACCGGGAGGTTGTGGTCGCCGGGCGTGAAGGTGCTGTAGTTCTCGAACTCGGTGGTGAACGGCAGGACGACCTGTGCGCGCACGTCGGCCATCATCAGCTCCCCGGCCATGGTCCGCAGGTGTTCCACGGCGCGGACGCCACCCTGCGGGCCGTAGGAGATGAATCCGACGGCCTTGTTGTTCCACTCAGCGAACAGGTAGTCCAGAGCGTTCTTCAGCACGCCGGTGGTGCTGTGGTTGTACTCCGGGGTGATGATGACGAACCCGTCGAACGAGGCGATCTTCTCCGCCCACCGGCGCGTGTGCTCGTGCTCGTACCGGCCGAACGACGGCGGAGCCGACTCGTCCAGCAGGGGCAGCGGGAAGTCCCGCAGATCCACGAGTTCGATCTCGGCGTCCCCGCGCTGCGAGGCCACGTCCACAGCCCAGCGCGCCACCGGCTCGCCTTTCCGATGAGGGCGGGTGCTGCCCAGGATGATTCCGATACGCGTCACGGTCGTTCCTCCACGTCGCAAGGGTACGTGCAATGGTACGTGTCATGGATAGTACGCGAAGTGTACTGTCCTGCGCCTGTACGATAGCTCCCATGACCACCTCCCCGTCCACCGCCGCCGCGAGCGGTACGGGCCTCGCCGCCGCGCGCGGGGAGGCCGAGGCCGACGCCAGGGCCCTCATCCAGCTCTCCGGGCTGATCCGCGACACCTTCGCGCGGGTGGCCGAGCACTACGACCTCACCCCGGTCCAGGGCCGCATGCTGTGCGTCCTCGCGGAGAAGCCTCGCGCCATGGCCGAACTCGCCCGTCTCTTCGGCGTCGGCAAAGCGAACATGACCGGACTCGTCGACCGCGCCGCCCAGCGCCACCTCGTCGAACGCGTACCCGCGCCCGGAGACCGCCGCGCCGTCCACGTCGTCCTCACCGACGACGGCCGCCGCTCCGCCCTCGCCTTCCACCGGAGGGTGACCGACGAGCTCGACCTCCTTCTCGCTCCCCTCGCCCCTCAGGAGCGCACCGCCTTCCGCTCCACCGTGCTGGCGATCGCCGACGCCGCAGGGCAGCTCCCCGTCCGGCCCGCACCGCAGCGCCGCTGACGCGAGCAGGGTGCGCGCCGGCTGCACCACTGCCCCCGGTGCGGCACGTCCGTCGGGCCAGGCGACGGGCGAGCCACCGGAGACAGCGCCCCGCCGACTGCCGGAAATAAGGTTGTCGAGACCGGCCCGGCCAGGCACCATCTCGGACCGTGACGACGAACAACGATCAGTACCGGTCCGCCGAGCCCGCTCGGAGTCCCCTCCCCGCCACCCGCCCGGTCGCCCTGGTCACCGGGGTGGGGCGCACCGCCGGCATCGGCGCGGGCATAGCCGGCCGACTGGCCCGCTCGGGCTGGGACATCGCCTTCACCTACTGGACCGCCTACGACGAGCGCATGGCCTGGGGCGGCGAGCCCGGCGCAGCCGCGACGATCACCGACGCCCTCGCCGAGGAGGGCGCCGCCACCACGGCCGTCGAAGCGGACCTGGCCGACCCGGACGCTCCGGCCCGCGTCTTCGACGAGGTCGAACGCGCACTGGGCGGTGTCACCGCCTTGGTGATGTGCCACTGCGAGTCGGTCGACTCCGGTCTGCTCGACACCACCGTCGAAAGCTTCGACCGCCACTTCGCGGTCAACGCGCGTGCCACCTGGCTGCTGATCCGCGAGTACGGCCTACGCTGCGCGTCCGCCCCCGGGAGCGGCCGGATCATCGGCCTCACCAGCGACCACACCGTCGGCAACCTCCCCTACGGCGCCAGCAAGGGTGCCCTGGACCGCATCACCCTGGCCGCCTCGCACGAACTCGCCCACCTCGGTGTCACCGCCAACGTGATCAATCCCGGGCCGGTGGACACCGGCTGGATGACCGACGACGTGCGTGAGCACGTGCTCGGCCGGACGCCGCTCAGCCGCCTCGGCACCCCGCGGGACACCGCGCACCTCGTGGACTTCCTCTGCTCTCCGCAGGGCCAGTGGGTCAACGGCCAACTCCTGATGAGCAACGGCGGATTCGCCTAGCGCGACCGGGACGTCCGGCCCGCGCCCGGCGGGAACCGCTGTCGTCGTCGGGGGCCTCGGCCGTCGGGTCCGGCAGGCCGGTCACACCTCTGAGGAGACCCCGGTCTTCCCGTCCGAGCCGGTGTCGCCCTCGGCGGCCGCGAGTGCCTTGTTGCGGCGGACGGAGGACCAGAAGGACCAGGCGATCAGCACGACGCCGACCAGGCCGGTGATGATCTCGCTGATCTGGTACTG
>NZ_JBIVJP010000040.1:0-39265 GCF_044750285.1 Streptomyces sp. NPDC088812
CGGGTGCAGGCCGCGATGCGGACCACGCCGCCCGCCACCCACACCCGTTCCACCCGCACCGCATCAAGATGCGGATTCATGATTCCTACGAGGTCGTCACACTCGTTGACAGTGTCGCTACCCGTGATGGAGCGTCACCGGCGCACGGTGGCACACCCAGCTTCACAGAAATCTTGCCAGGGCCGCCTATGTGCAGAGCCGCGTACGGATGAACGTGCAGAGCAAGGAGACCTGTGAAGCGCGGGCGTCGTGGTTCGAGATGATGGAGCGGTGTCTCTTCGCTATTTCAATCAGACCGGCTGGACCGCGATCTTCAATGGCACCGACACCGAGATCGGCCGCATGGTGCGTGTGGAGGGCTGGGACCAAACGTCCGGAACGGCCCTGGTCGTCGATCCCGAGCGTGGTGCCCTGCGTCCGGTGACGGACTACGAGGACTTCTCCCACCTGGAGCGAGCTGACCAGGTCGTGGCCGCAGTGCCTGGCGGAAGGTGGCGGGTGCACTGGAAGGACGAGGGCCCAGGGGGAACGCCGCTGACGGAACAGGTACTGGCCTGGCTACTCACGTCGCAGGGGCGGGCGACGGCCATCACGGTCGATGCTCAGGGGCATGTCGAGGATGCCGATGGCGCCGACGCCTTCATCCCGCCGGGCGAGGACCCGGTGTCCTGATCGCAGCCGGTCAGGCCACGTCGTTCTCTCGCTCGATGGCCTGGAGGCGGTTCTTCAGCCGATAGCTGGGGCCGTTGATGGAGGTCACTTCGCAGTGGTGGAGTAGCCGGTCGAGGGATCGCGGTGGCCAGGACCTCATCGCCGAACACCTGGTGAACAGCTCCTTGCCGATGCACTCCGTGTAGGTGCCCGAGAGCAGCGGGGCCGCGCCGCAGGCGGAGGCATTGGAGGACAGAGCTGGTCTTCCGGTTGCCCCCGCCGACCTTGGAGTCCCATAGGCGGGCCTCGTCGGCGGCCTGCCACAGCTCGGTACCGAAGTCGCCGAGAAGATGCACAAACAGCTCGCGGAACTCCCCACCGACCAGCAGACCGAGATCGAGGAAGCCGCACGGATCCTACGCAAAGCCCGCGCCGCCGACGGCCACACCCTGCTCCCGCTCACCGTCATCAACCGCGACCAGGGTGCCTCGTGACAAGTCCACGAACTCCCAGCCAGGTGCTGCGAGAGGCCCGCCGCAAAACAGCCGCGACAAACGCGCTCGGGTCCTGCACACCCTGGATAACCTCCTCACCCGCGGAGAGCCGGTCACCTTCACCACGGTCGCGAAGGCCGCCGGCGTCTCGACATGGCTCGTCTACGCCCCCGGTGTCCGCGAGCACATCGAGTCTGCCCGCGCCCAGCAGGCCCGCACCGCAACCACAAGCGACGAACCCCGCTCAGCGAGCGGCGCCAGGAGTACACGGACCGACCTGGAAGTTCTACGCGCCGACAACCAACGACTCCGCGGCCAAGTCGGAGACCTCAAGGAGGCCCTGCAAGCCAGCTCGGCCGACAACTCGACCAGCTACAAGCCACCGACCTCACAAAAAGAATCGGTGAACTGACCACCCAAAACCAGGAACTGAACAGCCAGCTCACCCAGCTCCAACACGAAAAGCAAGAACTCGAACGGAGACTCGCCGAAACCAACGACGACCTCGTCGCTGCCAGAGCAAGCCTCAGGAGCATGATCCGAACCGAAAACACATAGGACCTGTCCGGCAGGACATGGCGACAATAATCGGGGCGTCACTGTCGTCCCCAGAATTGTATACGTACTCAACAACGAAGGAGGACGGTATGGAACCAGTGGAACTCTGCCGCGCAGTTGAGGCGGGACGGGCGACCGCTTCTGAGCTGGGTCTTCAGGTTGACGACGTGGTCGTCATCCACAACTCGGATCGCGTCGCGCTGCGCCTGGTCCCTTGCGATGTTCTGGCTCGGGTTGCACCTATGGGGCATCTGGCTGATTCCGAGTTCGAGGTAGCGGTTGCTCGCCGTCTCGCCGACGTCGACGCTCCGGTGGCCGAGCTCGATCCCCGGGTGGAACCGCGAGTCTTTTTACGTGATGCCTTCGCCATCTCGCTCTGGACCTACTACGAACCTGCGCAATCAGAGATCGCCCCGGCCGAGTACGCAGACGCGTTCCTGCGGCACCATGCCGCCCTGCGCCAGATCGATCTGGACGCACCGCATTTCACCGATCGAGTCGCCGTGGCACTCGCAGAGGTGAACGACCGGGCGAAGTCCCCCGAGCTGCCCGAGTCTGACCGGGAACTCCTCAGCGGCACGCTCAGTGGACTGAGCGCCGCGATCAGCACCGAGAATGCCAGAGAGCAGCTGTTGCACGGTGAGCCGCATCCGGGCAACCTCCTCAACACGCGGAGAGGGCCGCTCTTCGTAGACCTCGCTACGTGCTGCCGCGGGCCGATCGAGTTCGATCTCGCCCATGCGCCCGAAGAAGTAGCGAAGCATTATGCGGGGGCTGACCACGGCCTGATTCACCAGTGCCGCGCCCTGAACTGGGCGATGTTCTCGGCTTGGCGCTGGCGCCAAGACGACCAGATGCCTGACCGGGACCACTGGAGAGTGGCGGGGCTCAACCATGTTCGTGCTGCACTCGATCGCTGCGGGCTGGGCTGAACTCGGGACAGAGGGCTGCTGATTCCCTCCGATCCGCTGCGCCGTGTGCGGCATCCCGGCACGGTGCAGCGGTCGAACTCGGCTCAGAACGTGCCTTACGTGCCTTGAGGCAACCATGCCGTCCGACTCGGACCGACACTTGACAGCTATGGATAACTCTCGACGCCCGCGCCGAACGTCAGGTCTTCGACCAGTTCCGCGAGCTGGCGGCCGGGCGGACCGCACTGGTGATCACGCACCGGCTCGCCAACGCGCGCGTTGCCGACCGCATCGTCGTGATGGCCGACGGCCGCATCGTCGAGTCGGGCAGCTACCGCGAGCTGCTGGCCCGGCCCGGCAGCCTGTTCGCTGAACTCCACCGACTGCAGGACGGCAGCGAGGACTGACGGGCGTGCCACCGGCGATGCCATCCGGATAAGGCACCATCTTCCCGGCGCTGGGTGTCAGAGCTGGGAGCCGCCGCCGTCCACGGTGAGTTCGGCGCCGGTGGTGTAGGTGGCGTCGAAGGCGAGGTATACCACCGCCCTGGCGACTTCGGTGGGGGTGCCCATGCGCAGCATGGGGTTGTCGGCGGCCATCTGCGCCTTGGCCTGTTCGGCTGCTTCCTTGGGCATCGACTTCTCCAGGATCCCGGAGTCGATCGGGCCGGGGCTGACCGCGTTGACGCGGATCCTGCGGGGGAGCAGTTCCCGGGCCAGGCTGCGGGTCATCGAGCGCACGGCTGCCTTCCCGGCCGCGTACGCGCTGAGCATCGGGAGTCCCAGCACGTTCGCCACGGATGTGGTGAGTACCACACCGCTGCCTTCCGCGAGCAGCGGAGCGAGTTTCTGGACCGTGAAGTAGGGGCCCTTGGCGTTGATGGCCAGCAGCTGGTCGAAGAGCTCTTCGCTGGTCGCCTCGAACGGCGCGAAGCCGTTGACGCCGGCGTTGGCGAACAGGGCGTCGGCCGTGCCGAACTCGGCCTTCACCCGATCGGCCAGCGCGTCGATGTCGGGCAGCTGTGCGGCGTCGCTGCGGACCGCGACCGCCCTCTCGCCGAGCCGGTCGCGGGCGCTGTCCAGGGCGGCCTGGTTACGCCCGGTGATCAGCACGCGTGCCCCTTCGTCCACGAGCAACTGTGCGGTGGCCAGTCCGAAACCGCTGCTGCCTCCGGTGATCACCACGTTCCTGCCTTCGTACTTGCCCATGTCGGATCCACTCCATCTACGGGAACGGCTACTGGAATTCGTCCGGCCGGTCGGCGTCGGCCGGACGACATCGAGTCAACAGCCGTCCGGACGCGGCGTCCAAGACCCGTTCTGCACCCTGTCATGCAGGAACTGCATGACAGGTAGGGTGCTGGTATGCCCGACGAAGCCCCGCTCTCCACGGCGCCCTGTCCTGTCCCTGACCTCGATCTGCGACTGGTGCGGTATTTCACGGTCGTCGCCGAGCATCTGAATTTCGCTCGTGCGGCCGCGGCACTGCATGTCGCCCAGCCCTCGCTGAGCCGCCAGATCCAGCGGCTGGAGGACGGCCTCGGCGTGCGCCTGCTGGAGCGCACGCCCCAGGGCAGCAGGCTCACCGCGGCCGGCGCGGCTTTCCTCCCGCAGGCGCAGACGCTGCTGCACACGGCTCGCCAGGCGGTGCTCACCGCACGTGCCGCCGCGCCGCCGCGTACGGTCACCGTCGGATATGTCGAGGACCTCGTCATCACCCCCGCGGTGCGGGACCTGCGCCGCCGTCACCCCGATGCCCACGTCCGCACCCTGCACCTGGACTGGGACGAGGCCCGGTCCCTGCCCGAGGGCCGGGTCGACGCGCTCGTGGTCCGCACGCCGCTCCCGATCCCGAGCGACGGCCTGGACGTGACCGTCCTGTACGACGAACCCCGGGCTCTC
This sequence comes from Streptomyces sp. NPDC088812, assembly GCF_044750285.1. NCBI lineage: Bacteria > Bacillati > Actinomycetota > Actinomycetes > Kitasatosporales > Streptomycetaceae > Streptomyces > Streptomyces sp. NPDC088812. Next base: position 4,516 of record NZ_JBIVJP010000040.1, read on the forward strand.
CTCGTGCCCGTGTTCCACCGCCTCGCCGGCAAGGAGTCGGTCATCCCGGACGACTTCGCCGACGAACCCCTCGTGGCCTGTGCCGGTATGGCTGCGCTGTGGACCGGTTTCTGGCGGCTGGATCCCCGCCCCGACGGCCGCCCGGCCCCACTCGGTCCCCTGCTCGTCGACACCTTCGAGGACAAGCTCGAAGTCGTCGCCGACGGCAGGGCCATCGCCCTCGTGCCGGCCGACGACCGGCGCTGCACCCTGCGTAACGATCTCGCCGCCGTCCCCGTCGAGGGAATCGAACCCTGCCAGGTGGTCGTCGCCACTCGCTTCGCAGACGCCAACCCGCTCGTCGCCCGCTTCCGTGAATCCGCGAAGAACCTCCTCGTCCGCGAAGCCTGACGCGTCCGGGCGGCAAGGGCAGGGCAGAAGCCTCTGGGGCGTCTGACGAACATGGGCCGGCGGGCGTACGGCCACCAGGGCACTTCACCCGGCCGGCCATGGGCGGGATCAGCTGGCCGTGAACGGCGCTTCGGCCCGTACGCGGGTGGTGGCGAGGCGACAGGAGCCGGTGCCGGTCTCGGCCTTCAGCATCCGCAGCATGACCTGATAAGTCGCCGTTCTGCGGGGGCGCTTCCGTGACAACGTTCCCGGCCAGGAGGCCAGGAGGCCGGGAGGGCTGGGATGCTGGGAGGGCCAGGAGGGCTGCGGGGGACCGGGAGGCTGGGGGACTTGGGGGGCTGGGGCGTCAACGTGTCCAGGAGCGGGCCCAAAGTGTCCAGATCGTCCGGCAGGAGCCCGGTATGTGCGGGCTCCTGCCGGAAAGATCCTGGTCAGGGTGCTAGTGAGCAGCTCCGCCGGAGGAAGGTCTCATGGCTACCGACTGCTGTGCGTTCGTGGTCGGCGCGGCCCACCCCGCGGGGCAAGTCACGCCCCTGGCAGGGAGATCGGCACCGCGGACACCGTCACGGCGAGGGCCGGCACGGGAAGCAGTTCCGGCACTGCCGCGATGGCCGGGCCTGCGGCAACAGCCCCGAGGCCGGCGGTGACAATGACGTGCGCACGGTCAGGCGTGGGAGGCCTGCGGGGCTCCAAGGCGTCGGGAACCGGTGTGGTGCGCTGGAGGCCAGCCTTGTTCCGTTCAGCAGCGCCTCGGCGTACAGCATTGCGCTCTCCCTGTGCACGCCCCGGCATGCGGTCGGCTGTTGCGGAGGCTCGGGAACGCCTTGGTCCCCGGAGGCGGCTGCGATGTGATGTGTCATCCGGCCGAGGCGGCCCGGGCCCGACGCCGCCCACGTCCGTTCCGCCCCGGGCGCATGGATCAGGCCGCTCGAAGGCACCGTCATCGGCAGCCAGGCGGAGAGTGGTCGCGGTCTGCTCCGCGGTGTGCTGGCGGTAGCCGGCAGGGTGGCCGTGTCCTGCTGGTCGGGCCGGGTGGCGACGTCCCATCAGCAGGCCCTTTTGGCTCGTCGGAGCCACCTGCACGCCGGTAGGCGACGTGGTGCACGTTGAGCGCTGTCAGGGCGGTGACGCCGCCTGCGTCGAGTGCGACAGTCACCGGGAGTGAGCGCGGAACGGGCCTGCCTACCCCTCATCGGCCTCTTGGCCGGCGGCTTCGTTGGCGCGGTCGATCTCGGCCATGTGTTCCTCCGCCCAGGTCCGCAGGCCCGCAAGCACGGCTTCCAGGGACAGCCCGAGTCCGGTGAGCCGGTAGAAGACGCGCGGCGGCACGGTCGGTTCGACCCGGCGCGACACCAGCCCGTCGCGGGTCAGGCTTCGCAGCGTCACGGACAGCATCTTCTGCGAGACGCCGGGCATCCGGCGTCTCAGCTCCGCGAAGCGCACCTCGTCCGGTGCGGCATCGGCGAGCGTCTTGACGGCCATGGACGTCCACTTCGTACCGATGCGGTCCAGCAACTGCCGCGTCGCGCAACGGGGATCGAACAGATCGCCGCGTACCCCGCGACCGGTGGCCCGGGCTCCTGGGGTGGTCACCTGTGGCTCACCACCTTCCCTGAAAGTGCCGTCTAGGAAGCAGCCGGACAGTTACCTATCGTTTTGTGGTCACCAATGGTAATCGTCCGGAGGGGCCGTCATGCCCGTCACCACCACACACCACCTGCGCCGCATCACGACGAACGGCGTCCAACTCAATGTCGCGATCGCCGGGGACGGACCTGCGGTTCTCCTGCTGCACGGCTTCCCGCACACCTGGCAACTCTGGAGCGGCATCATGGGCCGACTGGCCGGGCAGTACCGGGTCATCGCCCCGGACCTTCGAGGCTTCGGTGCCAGTGCACGCGCCGTCGAGGGTTACGACGCCGGCACCCTCGCCGCCGACGCCGAAGGGCTGCTCGACGCACTCGGCGAGCCCTCGGCAGCGGTGGTCGGCATCGACGCGGGCACCGCCCCCGCCGTCCTCCTCGCGCTGCGCAGACCCCGCCTCGTCCGGCGCCTGGTCGTGATGGAGGCACTGCTCGGCCGCCTGCCCGGAGCAGAGCACGTCGTCGCGGGCGGTGCCCCGTGGTGGTTCGGCTTCCACGCCGTCCCCGGCCTCGCCGAGACCGTCCTGGCCGGCAACGAGGCCCCGTACATCAACTGGTTCCTCGACTCGGGGACGCTCGGGCGAGGAGTACCCGACGACATCCGTGCGGCCTTCGTCCACGCGTACACCGGGAGCGAGGCCCTGCGCTGCGCGTTCTCCTACTACCGGGCCCTGCCCACCAGCGCGCAGCAGATCCAGGACGCCGTCGCGACGGCTCGGCTGACCATGCCCACCATGGCCGTCGGCTCTCACCCCGTCGGCACCGGGCTCGAGCGCCAGCTCCGTCCCGTCGCCGTTGACCTGGTGGGACACCATCTCCAAGACTGCGGCCACATCATCCCCCTCGACCGCCCCGACGCACTGTTCGCACTCCTTGCTCCCTTCCTCTCCGCCGATCTGCCGAAGTGACTGAAGCGGGGCCGAAGGATCACGGTCGGCGGTTCGGGCGTTCGTCCCAGCGGTGAGTGGTCCAGGACCGCCGGATCAGGCGGGGACGCTGAGCGTCATCACCCCGGACGTTGCCGGGGCGGGCTGCCTGGCGGGGGAGACGCGGGTGCTGGCCACCCGCGCCGACCTCCTCGATACGGGACTCACCGAGTCCTGGCGGGCCGGATGGCTGACCGGCCCGGTCGTGGCGGTGTGCACCCGGGAGGCCGCCTTGCTCAACGCCTGCGAGCGGGGCACCGCGTGAGCGCCCCTCACCGTCCGGCCGCCGGGCCCGACACCGCAGCCGGCCGCCTGCGCGCCAGGCTGGAGCAGCTGCGCGCGCTGGCCCTCGACCGCTCCTTCACCCATCCGGCCTTCGCCGATCTGGTCCTCGCCCACGGCCGCGACTACGCCCCCGCACTCTGGCCCGCCGCAGCGCAGGCCCATCCGCAGCGGGCCGGGGACTGCTTCGCCGGCGCACACGAGTGGGCCGACGATGAGGGCTGGACGTATTGCGGGGGATACGCCCTCGCCGCCGCCGACCCGGTCATCGGCGCCTTCGAGCACGCCTGGTGCCTGATACCGGAGGGCCGTGCGGCCGACCCGGCCGTCCCCGACGGCCGGGTCCTGGCCTACCGGGGACTGCCGCTCACCGACGCCTTCCGCCGTGCCCAGGGCCGCGGCGGCCATGCGGTGATCACCTTCGGCCGTGACCTGCTCACCGGGCCGAACCTCGACGTCCTGCGCGGCGGCCTGCCGCCGGACGCGCTCGCCGCCGGCACGCCGGACACGGCCGAAGCTTCCGGCCGGCGCCCGCGGACCGCCCACGAGGAAGGATGACCATGCTGGCGACCGCCGAACGCACCCGCCCGGACGGGGCCTGGGCCCCGTGGAAACCGTCTGGCACGTCCCGGCCGACCCGGACTCGTGCGACGGCGACTGCGACACCCACTGCATCAGCTGCGAGGACGGCCCCGGCGTGGGCGCTCCCGGCGGCATCCGCGACGTCCCCCGGGACCTGACCGGGTGCCCCGGCGAGCGCTGGTGCACGTCCTGCCTGACCGCCCACGCGTCGGACGGCGCCCGGTGACGGTGCCGGCGCAGCGGCCCGCCGACGACGTGTGGGGCGTGACCACCGTGGCGTACGACGGCGGGCCGGCCGTGCCGCGGCGGCCGTGCGCAGGCGTGGAGCCGTACCCCTGGCGGCGCGATGCCCCGCACGGCCGGTTTACCCGCCACAGCATTCGAGGTGAGCGCGCACACCAGCCGGCCCGGCTCCACCCGCCTCTTCGGCTGCCGCTCCTCAACCCCATCACGCCCGCAGGCGTGTGCGGGATGGGTGCTGCGCGGCGCCGACGGCAACGAGGAGATCCAGCACCTCCTGGCCACCGGCCGGCTCGCCCGCCCCGAACTTCCCGACGGCGACGGCGCGGAGCTGTAAGACTCCTACGCCGAGACGGCCATCGCCACCGGCGTCGACCCGGACCACCCGGACCACCCGGACCACCCGGCCCTGCACGGGCACCCTGCCGACGGCACGGCGCCGGCCGGCTCCGGCCTTCTCCCGCTGAGCCGGGACAAGACATGGGCGGCGTCGCGGCCGACGCGGCGCAGCGGCGTGAAGAAGCAGAGTGGCCCTCCATGCCGACGGACCCGAGGTGAGGCACGGTGGTTGCGATGCCGCCGCGGTGCTGGGACCGGCGGGGCGCCGCTGCCAGTCAGGTAGGGGAACGTGAGCCGTAGCCGTAGCCGTAGCCGTAGCCGTAGCCGTAGCCGTAGCCGTAGCCGTAGCTGGTAGCTGGTAGCTGGTAGCTGGTAGCCGGTAGCCGGTGGGGTGTGATGGGCCGTGCTTGAGAGCGTGACACTGGCTCGCCGGCCGGAGCCGCTCCCCCCGGGCGAGTGCCTGAGAAGAAGGTTCGGCTGCTGCTCCCGCGTGGCGGGACGTCCAGCCGGTCGGCCTTTTATTGGAGGTCAGGGCCGTGTGGCGTGGCTTCCATGATGGATGTCGGGCTGATCACCGCCGGGCGGATGTACCGCTACTCCTGCGCCAGGTCGTCGTCGGTGACGGCCGCCGGCCGGCCCGCACGCCCCTGGTCCAGGCGCAGGAAGAGGCCGGGGTTCCGGCCGGGCGATGGACGGGCCGGGGCCTTGCCGTCCCCGGCCTGGCGCGGGCGATGCCGTCACCGAGGCGCAGCTGGGCAGCCTCTTCGGCGAGGGAGGGCACCCGCACGCCGACCGGATCGAGGCCGGTCGGCTCGCCGCCGGGAAGGAGCCCGCGGCCGTGCGCCGGGCCGGGGCGCTCGGGCGGCGGGTGAAAGTCACCGGCTTCGCCCTGGCCTTCTGCCCGCGGCCCGCCCACCGTCCTGCGGGCGCTCGGGGATGAGGAGACCCGGCGGGCGGTCGAGGTCGCGCACGAGCGGGCCATCGCCGCCGTGCTCGCCTGGATCGAGGACGAGGCCGTGATCGTCCGTGTCGGCGTCCAGGGCGTCTGCAAGGTCTGCCCGGTGCACGGTCTGGTCGCCGCGCGATTCCGCCGCCACGAGGCGCGCTCCGGGATGCCGCTCCTGTACGACCACCTCCTGCACGACCCGCCTCCTTCTGTCCGTCGAAGCCCAGTGCTCCGACGGCGAGTGGGGCTCGTGCAGGCGCGCATGTCGCGTGTCCCTTTCTCATGGACCGTGGCCTTCGTCCGGCCCGAAGGGCAGCGCGATGAGGCGAACTCTCGTCTGATCGTTCACCCGTCGCAGTGCTGATGCCGGTCTCGATCTATGCCCCCCGGGGCGGCCAGCCATGTCCGGGAGCGTTCCGGGCGACTCTCGTGGCGGACGGGTGTGCGACTGTGCGGCCTGCCGGACGTCAGCCGAGCAGCCCCGCCTCCTGCGCCAGCACCGCCGCCTGGACCCGGTTGGTGCAGTCGGTGCGGGTGAGGATGCTGCTGATGTGGGCCTTGACCGTGCCGGAGCTCACGTGGAGCTGTGCGGCGATCTCGGCGTTGGAGAGGCCGGTGCCCAGCAGCCGGAGGACGTCCCGTTCAGCCGGTGTCAGGTCCGCGATCCGACGTGATGCGACGTCGCTGCTGTGGCCCGACCGGGTCCTGAAGTCGACGAGTTGGCGGGTGACCTGCGGGGCGAGGACGGGTTCTCCGGCTGCGGCGCGGCGTACGGCGTCGATGAGGTCGCGGGGGCCGGTGTCCTTGAGGAGGTAGCCGTGGGCTCCGGCGCGCAGGGCGCTGGTGACGGTCGTTTCCTCGCCGAAGGCCGTCAGCATCACCGCTCGGGTGCGGGGCGAGTGCCGGGCGATCTCGGCGACGGCGGTGATGCCGTCCCCGGGCATGCGGATGTCGAGGAGGGCGACGTCGACACGGTGGGCGCGGCAGGCTTCGACGGCCTCACGGGCGTTCTGTGCCTCGGCCACGATGCGGACTTCGTCGTCGTTCTCCAGGATCAGGCGGACCCCGGCGCGCATCAGAGCTTCGTCGTCGGCGATCAGGACTCGGATCATCGGTTCAGTGTAGAACCGCCATGATCAGCAGGGCGATGGTGCCGCCGATCGTCGGCAGCAGCACCAGCAGAGCCGCGCAGCCGCCTCCCAGGAGGCGGGGCCACGTGAGGACCTCCGTGGACAGCGGGGGCCGGGAGCCTGCCCCGCCGGACACCGGCCCGGCGGGCGAAGTGGCGTACACGGGCGGCGTGTCGGGCCGGACGGGTATACGGGCGGAGAGGGCGAAGCCGCCCTCCGGGCGCGGTCCGGCGTGGAGGGCGCCCCCGAGCAGGCTGATCCTCTCCTGGAGGCCGACGAGTCCGCTGCGGTTCCCGTCCCCGGGCGGACAGGGCACCGGCGGGGCATCGTTGATGACGGCGACCACCACCGTGTCCCCTTCGTCCTGGAACGTCACACGGACCGGTGCGCCGGACGCGTGCTTCAGCGCGTTGGTGAGTCCTTCGCGGGTCACACGGTGGACGGCCTGCCGGGTGCGGGCGTCCGCGTTCGTCGGCCCGGCCGCATTCCAGTGCAGGGTGGCGTCGGCCCCCGCGTTCCGGGAATCCGCGACCAGAGCAGAGAGATCTTCGCGGGTCCCCCGCTCACCGCTGTCCTCGCCGAACTGGTGACGCAGGACACCGAGGATGCCGCGCAGCTCGTCCATGGCCGTTTTGGCGGTGGTGTGCAGAAGTTCGGCCTGGGAGGCCAGCGGGGGCGCCTGTCGTTCGGCGGCGAGCTGGAGGGCTCCGGCGTGCATCGAGATGAGGCTGATGCGGTGGCCGAGCAGATCGTGCATCTCGGCGGCGATGCGCGCCCGTTCCTCCGTACGGGCCGCCTCGTCAGTGAGGAAGCGGGTCTGTTCGAGATAGGCGTTGCGTTCCCGCAGCAGCCCCGTCAGCGGGCGGCGACGCCCCGTCACCATGCCGGACAGCGCGGGCAGCAGGATGAACAGCGCAGCCACGCCGGCGCCGGCGACCAGGTACGGCATCGTCGGGAGTCCGCTGAGGGATTGGGCGGCGATCGACATGAGCACGGCGCCGGCACTGTTCGCCCCGACAACTGCCCAGGCGCGCCGTACGGGGGTGATGCGGCGCACGGCGGACCACACGACGCACGGCACCACCACCATCGCCCACACGTTGTTCCCGGCGATCACCGGCACGCAGCCCAGCACCGTGAGCGCCGGGTACATCCGCCGCGCGGGCACGAGCAGTGCCGCCCACGCCCCCAGGAGGGCCACCGCCACCGGGTGGGCCGGTGGAATCAGCGGAACCGGCGCCAGCGAGCACAGCAGGACCAGGCCGGCGAGTACGGACTCGGTCACGACCGTCCGCCGGGGCGCGGCGCGCACCGCCGCCCGGATCGCGGCGGCCTCGCGGCGCGCCCGTCTGCACGGTCGCACTGCCGGACTCGTGTTCTCTCCCTGTGGGCACCGTTCTCGACGGCTGCTCTCGTCGTGCGCGTTGGCGGACCACTGCGGCTGCGGATGCGTCAGGACGCCTGTGCCGCTCCGCCCGGGACCCGGAGCTCTGGCTCCGCCCGCAGCCCGGCGACGTCCGCCCCGCTCTCGGTCAGCACACGCTCGATCTCCGCCGCGGACTCCGCGTCCGTCCCCTTGTCCAGCAGCGCGGCCAGCAGGTGGGTCGTGCCGACCGTGGGCGAGCCCTGGGCGGAGGCGGTGAACTGGGTGACGTGCAGGAGCCGCTGTTCGAAGTCGGCGTGGCCGCGGACCTCCTGGGGCTCCTCCTCCGCGACCCCGGTAGCGGGAAGCAGCACCCGGGTGACAGCATCCTGCCGTACGCCGTGCCGGCGCAGCAGTGCGGCCCCCTGGTTCGCTCCCGTCAGCTTCTCGGGCAGTTCACGCCCCGCGACGGTCAACGACCGGTCCAGCGCCAGGACACCCAGCAGCACATCGACCGGTTCCGTCTGCGACGCCCCGCGCCGCACCGCCCCCCGTGATGCCTCCGTGCGCACCGCACCCACGACTGCAGAACCGAACCCGGCGCCGCCCCCGAATATCCAGGCGGTGAACTTCCGGGTCAGCGGATTCCCGCTCTTCCCGAACGTCCCCGCCTTGCGCAGGACCAACACCGAGTCGGGCTCCGGTACTTCGTCGCTCCCCCGCAACGCGTCGAGCGCCGTCGAGGCAGCCGGGACGTCCACCCTCTCCAGCACCATGGCCTCGCGGGCACGCGTATCGGGCAGCCCGACCAGTGCACGCGCCACATGCCGGACGCGCACGGAGACGGCGCCCTCCTCCCGTGCGGCCTCCAGAGCCTTGCGCAGACAGGTCCGCAACGCACCGGTCATCGGCGCGAGTTCAAGGCTTTCCTCCCCCTGCCCCTGCCCCTGCCCCTGCTTTTCCTTCTGCTTCCGATTCGTCCAGCGCAGCCTCTTGGCCTCCTCCAGCCGGACCTCCCGCCAGAAGGCGTCGATCTCCCGCTCGTCGTCCGGGCTTCCCGCCGTGCCGTCACCCGCGTCCTCACTGACCCACACGGATGTTCCCCGGCACCCGATCGAACCGCCGAGCGAGCCGGAGGCCCTCATCCCGGATGCGATCGCGGAACCCGCGGCCGAGCCACCCGACACGAGCGCATACAGCACGCTTTCCGTACCGACGTCCTCGCGTTCCTGCTTGTCCACGGCGCGCATCGCCTCCAGCAAGAGCTTGACGACGTCCCTCTCGAACTCGGCGGTCACGCCGGCGCCGCGGTCGGACGTTCGCTGATCCATCGGGCTGCCTTCCTCTCCGTGGTGTCACCTGCCGAGAAGGACGCTAGCCCGCGTTCTCCGGCTCCGCGTCGACCAACCGGCCATGCTTCCAGTCCGATCGGCCAGGTTCTTCCGTCCGGGCGGACGACGGCCTTACGGGCCCAACACGGCACCTCTCGCGGGCATTTCACGCCTGACAACGGTGCGTCACAGGAGAATGGCACCGGGGGCTGCGCCCGTGAGCGGTCACCTCTTACGACAGGAGGCGACTACGGCGGTGCCACCACAACACGGGCCGGGGGTCTGCTCCCGCAGGAGGGACGCTCCCCGGCACGGTTGCGTCCAGGGAAGCGGTGTGCGGGTCCGACCTGATCCGGGGGTTTGCTCCGGCACCGGGATGGCGCCCGCATAGATGAACGGCCACCGGCTGATCTTCGAAGTGCCGAAGCCTCGAAGGAGCGCACAGCCGGGGCCGGCACGCTGAGCGCCTGGCCGGACGAGATCCATGACCCGTCCGAGCTGCTGCCTGAACCGGTGGACGTCCCCGAAGCGGAGATCGAGGGCGCGCTCGCACTGATGGAGATGATGAGCCGCGACGACCTGGACGACGCCGAGTTCCGCGACGAGTGCACCGCAGCGATCGCGCAGGTCATCGAGGCCAGAGGCGGGGGACAGGCCCATGTCGGAGGCGCCCGGGCCGGGGAAGCCGGGCAAGGTCCTCGGCCTGATGGCGGCCCTGGCGGAGTCCGTGGAGAAGGCGCGGGCGTCCCGGGCGAGGACGCCGAGGTGCACGAGATGCAGGAGCCAAGGAAGGAGGCGGCGAAGAAGACGTCGGCACGGCGCCTGACTCACCCGTCCAGGAAGCCGAGCTCCGCATCCGGCCGGCAGTGGCTGCCCGCCGGTACGCCTTCGGCGAGCGGCCGCAGTGCTTCCTGCCGGCCGCTGCCGCGGGGCCGCTTGCCCGCCATGTGGCAGTGACTCTTGTGGACCTGGACGGGGTGGGGTCGAAGCCGGCCGGATGTCCGGCCGGCTTCTTATGCGGTCAGCCGACCGCTTCGCCGCTGATGTCGCGGAAGGGTGCTTCGCCGCCGGTCCGGCCGTAGGCGAGCACGACCGGACGGCGTGCGGTCCTCATGATGCCGTTCTTCCTTGGTGGCGGTGGGTTCCCGGTGCGAGTTCGGTTTCCGTGCCGTCGGGGAGCCGTAGCACGGCGGTGGTGCCGGGTGGTATGTCGGTTTCGACATCGATCCGGTGGCCGGTGCGGATCCAGGCGACGCGGGCCGGGCCGTAGGGGGTTTCATGCTCGGCGCGGGCCCAGGTCAGGTCGGGGCCGGGCATCGGCTGTACCAGGAATCGGCGGTAGCCCGGATCCAGGATCCGCAGGCCGGCGACGCGGGTGTGCAGGAACGAGATGACCGCGCCTTTGCTGTAGTGGTTGAGCGACATCTGCGCGACGCCCTGCTCGTCGAGGCCGTCCCAGCGTTCCCACACGGTGGTGGCGCCCCGGTCGACCATCTCGAGCCCAGGACGGGACACCGGTGGACATGAGCAGCCGGTGGGCGACATCGGCGTGACCGTGGTCGGCGAGCGTGGGCAGCAGGAGCCCGGTGGTGAGGAATCCGGTGCCGAGGTGGAAGTCCGCTGCTTTGATCAGTTCGACGAGATGAGCCGCGGCTGGCTCCCGCAGGGCGGCCGGGACGAGGTCGAAGGCCAGAGCGCGCACGTAGTTGGCCAGCCGAGCAGCTCCCCATCCGCTGGCAACGATCTGTCGGATGGAGCGAAGTACGTGATCAGCGGCAGCCGGTCGCAGGCGGGTGGGTGAACCGGCCGTCGGGTGGCTTCCGCAGCCAGCCGCGGTCGTCGAGTCTGACCAGCTTTCCGCGCAGCGGTTCCAGCTTGGATCGGATGGTGACGTCCGCTCCCAGCCTCTCGCCGACCTGCCGAGCCATGACCGGTCCAGCGGCCTGTCGCACGGCGGCGAGAAAGCGCTGGTAGTCCGGCGGAAGCACGTTCTCCTCCACATCGGAGGTGCGGTGCGGGATCAGCATGACCGCCCGCCCACCCACCTGCGCGGGCACCGACGAGGCCGAGGCGCGCTCATCAGCGATCTGTTCGCTCACCCGATCAAAAACCTGTTCGGCGGCAGCAAGTTCGTCTCGTTCTGCCCGCACCTCCGCCAGCTGCTTGGCCAGCTTCTCTTCGAGTTCATCCAGTTCCGCGCACCGCACCGGTGCGCGCACCGACCATCCCCCTTTGAGCAGGACGAGCGCGTTCCCTCCTTGACCAGGTGTGCCACCTGGCAGGTTTCTCCTTGACGCAGTACGTCCCGGCCGCCGATCAGGTCGCGGTCATGGGGGTGTGTGATGGAGGGTTCGCCCCGCCGCGTGCACCTGGTGAGGTGCGGTGGGGCGAAGCGCGATGAGCGGTGCGGTGCGGTGCACGGTGCGCACGGTGCGGTGGACCTGTCCGGCGGTGGTGCGCATCCGATGCGCATGGTGCGCACCACCGCCGTCCGGGTGCGTGCTACGCGATGGTCGGGTCCACCGGGTGCGCACCGGTCGGCGCGACGTGCGCATCCACCGCCTGGCCGAAGCCTGCGCGCCCCCGCCCAGGCCCGCGGCCGCCTGTTCTGCCGGGTCGTGCCGGCCACCGCCCGCCTCCGCCTCGGCGAACTCGAACAGGCTCGCCACCTGGGCGCCACGGCGGCCGCGCAGGCGGCGCAGATGCGGTCGGTCCGCGCGATGGAGCACGTCCGCGACGTCGAACGCAGGCTGGAGCCGAGGACTCCGCCCCCGTCCGGGGCTACCGGGAGAAGGTCGCGGCGCTGAACTGACGGTACCGCCCGCACCGTTCCCCGTTCCTGTGGGGCGTGCAGCTAGGTGCAGGACAGCTTGCTGCACCCGGCATCGCTGGCGGCCGCACCCGCCCCTGCGGCAGCGTGAGGCACGTGCCCGACGGACGCCGCCCCGCGCCGGGGCCCCCGTCTCCCGGCCGGCGGCCGTCCGCGCGGAACTGCCCGGGGCGTGCGAGGGCCGCCCGCACGATTGTCGTCGGCGCACTCCGCCGCGCCGACCGGAACGGATTGAGGAACGATGCAGAGTTTGCACCTGCCGACCGAGCGACGACCCGACGCACGCACCGAGCACGTCCCGCCCGACGGCATAGGCGGCCGCCACCGGTCGTACGCCACGTGCACCCCCGCCGGACTCCTGCGCGCGCTGCCGCTCACCCCGGCCGCCGCCCGGTCGGTGCACGCCGGCCGCGCCCTCACCCGCCGCGTCCTGCGCAAAGAGGACGACCGCCTGCTCGTGGTGGTCGGCCCCTGCTCGATCCACGACGTCGACGCCGGGCTCGCCTACGCCACCGCACTGCGCGCCCAGGCCGACCGGCTCGCCGACGACCTCGCCGTCGTCATGCGGGTGTACGTCGAGAAGCCCCGCACCACGGTCGGCTGGACCGGGCTGCTCCCCGATCCCGCCCTGGACGGCAGCCACGACCTCGACCGGGGGCTGCGCACCGCCCGGTCCCTGATGCTGGCCGTCGCCGAGCAGGGGCTGCCCATCGCCACCGAGTGGCTCAGCCCGGCCGTCCCGGCCTACCTGGCCGACCTGATCTCCTGGGGAGCCATCGGCGCCCGCACGGTGGAGAGCCAGGTCCACCGGCAACTGGCCAGCGGCCTGCCCATGCCCGTCGGCATGAAGAACGGCAGCACCGGCTCCGTGGGCGTCGCCGTCGACGCCGTGCGCTGCGCGGCCGTGCCCCACGCCTACCTCGGCCTGGACCGGAACGGCCGTCCCGGCACGCTGCGCACCAGCGGCAACCCGGACTGCCACGTGGTGCTGCGCGGCGGCGCGGGCCGGCCCAACTACCGCCCCGGCGACGTGCGCGCAGCGGTGGCCCTGCTGGCCGCCGCCGGGCTGCCGACCGGCCTCGTCATCGACGCCAGCCACGGCAACAGCGGCAAGGACCACGTACGGCAGGCCCAGGTCGCCCGCGAGATAGGCGCCGAGGTCGCGGCCGGTGACACAGACGTGCGCGGCGTGATGCTGGAGGGCTTCCTCGTCCCCGGCCGCCAGGAACTCGGCGCCGGCGTACCGGTGTTCGGGCAGAGTGTCACCGACGCCTGCATGGGCTGGGACGCCACCGTCGACATCCTGGCCGACCTCGCCGCCGCCGTCCGCAGCCGCCGCCGCACCGCGCCGGCCCCGGCCCGCTGACCGGAGGGAGAGCAGAAGTGAGCGTGCTGGACATCCCCGCACTGGGACCGTCCGGTCCCTACCGCACCAGGAAGCGCACCACGGTGACCGACGCCTCGGGCACCCCCGCGCTCGAACTGGCTCTGGTACCGGGCCTGGTCGCCACCGACTGGATCGACCGGCTGCGCGGCAGCACCCCGCCACCCGTCGCGGAGACGGCCGCCGTGCTCGCCAAGGCCGCCGACGTCTTCGAGTACCAGGACGTCCTCGGCGACGACCTCGCCGCCCACGAACAGCGCGTGGCCAGGCTGACCGGCACCCCCGTCACGGTCGTGCGGGAGTGCGACCGGCTGATCACGATGACCCTGCGCGACGCGGGTCGGGCGCCGGACGCGGCACGCCCCACGGGCTGCTCCCCGCCCGGCGTCCCCGCCGCCCACGCGCCGTCCGCCGGTGCCGCCTGGTGCCGCGCCGGTGACGTCCTCGCCGTCCAGGCGGCGGGCAACAGCCCCGGCGTGCACGCCCTGTGGCCCGAGGCGCTCGCGCTGGGCTACCGGGTCGCCGTCCGCCCCTCCCAGCGCGATCCGCTCACCCCCCGGCGGCTGGTGCTGGCCCTGCGCCGGGCGGGCCTGCCCGAGGACCGGCTCGTCCTGGTGCCGTGCGAGCACACCACGGCGGACCTGCTCGCCGACCGTGCCGACCGCGCCGTGGTCTACGGCGGCCAGGCCGTCGTAGACCGGTACCGCGACCGCGCCGACGTACGCACCCAGGGCCCCGGCCGCTCCAAGCTGGTCGTCGCATCCGACGCCGACCGCACCACCGGACTCGAACTTGCCCGCACCGGCGCCCTGTACCACGCGGGCACCGCGTGCACCGCCACCACGGGCGTACTGGTCGAACGGGAGGTCACGGAGTTCGCGGGGGCGCTGGCGGCCGCGCTCGCCGACGTACGGCCCGCGCCGCCCGAGGACGACGCCGCGGTCCTGCCCTGCCTGCCGCTGGAGCAGGCCGAACGCCTGGTGGCGGCGGTCCTGGACCGGGCGGCGGACGCGGGCGCGACGGTCCGCCTGGCGCCCCGGGCGCACCCGCTCGGCGGGCCGGGTACCCTGTCGGCCGTGACGCCCGCGGTCGTCGAACTGCCCGCCGCCCGCCACCCCCTGCTGGGCCTGGAGCTGCCGTTCCCCTGCGTGTGGGTGGCGCCCTTCGACCGCGCCGCCACCGACAGCCTCGACGACTCCCTGGTGCTCTCCCTGCACACCGCCGACCCGGCCCTGCTCGACCGGGCCCTCGACCTCCCCTCGGTCTCCAACGTCTACCGGGGCCGACCGACCTCCTGGACCCACCCCGACGTACCGCACGACGGGTTCCTCGGGGAGTTCCTGATGCGCGCCAAGGGCCTGGCCCACGCCGACGAGAAGAGGAGCGACACGTGAAGATACATTCCAGGAGCGGCCTCGACTTCATGGAGCGGATCCAGCGGGAGGTGACCGCCCCCCGCCGCGACCCCGGCGCCGCCGACGCCCACTACGCCGCCAAGCTGACCGAGATCTGGGAGCGCGCCCGGCAGACGCCCGCCCACGCCGCCCTCGGCCCGTACTCGGCGGCCGCCTTCCGGGACCTGCCCACCACGTCCAAGGACGCGCTCAAGGCCAGCCCCCTCGCCTATCTGCGGGTACCGGTCGACGCGGGCCTGAAGTACTACCAGACCACGGGGACCACCGGGATGCCCACGCCCACGCCCCGCACCGCCCGGGACATGATCGCCAACACCGTGTCCGTCGCCGAGGCGTGGCGCCCGATGCTGGCGGACCACGGCCACCGGGCGCTGATCCTGCTGCCCTCGGACATCGTGCCGGTGGCCGACCTGATGGTCGGGGTCTGCGAGTTCCTCGAGGTCCCGCACGCCAAGGCCTACCCCTACACCACCGGCATCTCCGACTGGGACCGCATCATCGGGCTGTGGGAAGTGTTCCGGCCCACGACGCTGTTCGTGGCGCCCGGCGTGCTGCTGGAACTCACCCAGGTGCTCAAGCGGCGCGGACTGTTGCCGAAGCTGTCCGCCAACGTGGACCTGCTCATGCTGCTCGGCGAGGTGAGCACCCCCGAGCTGCGCGCGATGACCAGCCGCTGGTGGAACGCCCGCGTCTACGACGCCAGTTACGGCAGCACCGAGAGCGGCACGCTGGCCGTCTGCTGCGCCGAGGACCGGCTGCACCTGCTGCGCGGCGCCAACTACTTCGAGATCGCCGACGGCGACACCGTCCGGCCCGCCGAGGCCGGCCGCGACGGCAGGCTGGTCGTCACCCCCCTGAACAACGACGCCCGCCCCCTGCTCCGCCTCGACATGGGCGACGAGGTCTCCCTGACCGGCGACTGCCCCTGCGGCGACGACGCCCCGGTGGTGACCGTGCACGGCCGGGACAGCGACGGCACCCGGATCAAGGGCAGCCGGGTGCGCACCCGCGACCTCGAGGGCGTGGTGTACGCGGACAGCGGCGTCATGGGCTACCTGATCGAGACCGTCGAGGACGGGAGCTGGGCCCGGCTGCTGCTGGAGCGCGAACCGGGCACCGACCGGGACGCCGAGGCCGGGCGCGACGCCCTCGTCCAGCAGCTCACCAGCCGACGCCTGGGCTTTCGCTGGGACGAGGTCCGCTTCGTCAACCGGCTGCCGGTGACGACGAAGAGCGGCGGCTCCCAGAAGAGCTGGAAGCGCTCCAACTTCCGGGTCGTGGGGGAGGGAGCGCCGGTATGACGTCCCATCACACATACGACGTGCTGCGCGGCTCCTCCGGAGTCGTGACGGGCGAGTCCGACCTGTGGTGCACCTACGCGGCGGTGCGCACCCTGTCCTGGCTCGGCCGCACCGCCGACCTGCCCCGCCCCGGCGAGGTGGCCGCCTTCCTCGCCTCCCGGCAGAACGCCGACGGCGGCTACGCGTGGTCGGCCGGCATGAACTCCGACGCCTGGGCCACCTACTACTGCACCCAGGCCCTGGCCGACCTGCCCGCCGACGCCCGGGCCACCGCCCGCGCCTCCAGCGGCGACTGGATGCGCTCGGCCGCCCACCCGGACGGCGGCTACGCCATGACGCCCGGTCAGACGGCGGACGTGTGGGCCACCTACTACGCCGTCCGCGTCCTCGTCGAGATCCACGGCGAACGCCCGCCCGCGGAGCTGACCGACTGGCTCGGGGCGCTCCAGACCGCGGACGGGGGACTGGCGTGGAGCCCCGCCCACGCCAAGGACGGCACCTCCGACGCCCGGGCCTGCTACTACGCCGTGACCGCCTGGCACACCGCCACCGGCGGCCGGGGCCCGCTGCCCTGGGACCGCGACCGGCTCGTGCGGTGGCTGCGGGACCGGCAGGGCCCGGGCGGCGGCTTCACCTTCCAGGCCGGGGACGCCACGGAGTGCCTGTGGGCGACCTTCCGGGCCGTCAGTGCCCTGAACCGACTCGGGGAAAGCCCCCGGGAGCCCGTCGGGTGCGTCGCCTGGATCACGGCCCGGCTGCGGCCCGGCGGCTCCTTCACCCGCTGGCCCGGCTACCCCGTCCCCGACGTATGGGCCGCGTTCTGCGGCGTGGGCGCGCTGCGGGAACTCGGCGCCGACCTGACGGGCCTCGCCGGCCACGTGGTCGCCGCCGTGCTGTCGTTCCGGACGGCTCAGGGCGGCTTCACCTACCGCCCCCCCGAGCTGGCCTCCGACGTGCTCACCACCTCCGCCCACCTGCTCTCCGGGGGGCTCGCGGACGACGCGGCGCGGACCGCCCTGCGCTGGACGGAGAGCTGCGTGCTGCCCAACGAGCAGGGCGTGATGTACATGCCCGGCCGGGGCAGCGAAGTGCGCTGCACCCTCTGGGCCCTGGCGGCGGGCGCCTTCGCCGACGACACCGCCGCCCGAGCCGGGATCGCCCGCTGGCTCACCGGCGCCATCCAGAACCCCGACGGCGGCTTCGGCTACTGGGAGGGCCGCGCCTCCGACACCGTGTCGACCTGCGCGGCCGCCGAGATCCTCGCCGTCACCGGCAGCACCGACGCCGCCGCCCGGCGCGGGATCGCCGGGTACCTGTCGAGCTGTGAGCGGGCACCCGGCCAGTACGCCGACGTGCCCGGCGGCAAGCCCACGCTGCGCGCCACCCTCCAGGCGCTGCGGGCCCTGCGGCTCACCGCCGGGGCCGACCGCGCCCCCGTCGAGGAGGCCCTGGCCCGGCACCGGGTGCGCGGCGGCGGGTACGGCAACGACAACCACCGCGTCCCCGACCTGCTGAGCACCTACGAGGCCACGCTGGCGGCGGACGCGTTCGGGATCGCCTGGGACCCCGGGCACCTGGCCCGCTTCCTGGACAGCGTACGCACGGCGGGCCACCGGTTCGCCTGGACCCCCCTGATGGCCACGAGCGGCGGCCCGCTCGCCGACTGCCTGGGAAACCGCCTGGAGCTGCGGCTGTCGTCCGGGCGGCACGCGCTCCCGCCGCTGGCCCTGTCCTGAGAGGGGGCCGCCGATGCCGACAGTCGAAGTGACCAGCGACCCGCTGACCCCCTCCGCGCGGCTGCGGACGGCGCTGCGCCTGACCCGGTGGCTGACCGCGCGGGGCTCCGCCACCGCGCACGTGGTGGTCTCCTTCCGCACCGCCGAGCCCATGGCGTACTTCACCGGCGGCGTACCGCTGACCACCTGGCAGGACGGCACGGACGACCGCTCCCGCCCGCGCTGGGCGTCGGTCGTGTGCCGCGTCCACCCCGACCGCGACCACGCCTACCGGGCCGCCCTCGCCGACGAGGTGCGGCAGGCCCTCGGCCTGGACGGGGACGACGCACACCTCACCGTCCGCTTCGAGCCCACCGAACCCGGCCGGATGTTCTACCTGGACGCGGGATCGATGACCAGTGCCGACGCCGTACCGGCCGGCCGAGGCCCACAGAAAGGCCCGTGACATGCAGACCCTCAACCCCACCGACATCAACGCCCGCCTGGTCGCCCTTCTGGAACAGCGGTTCGGCGAGGCCGCCCGCGCCCTGCCCGGCGACGCCGACCTGGCGGACGCGCTGCCGGGCTTCGACAGCCTGGCGGCCCTGGAGTACGTCAACGCCGTGGAGGCCGCGTTCGGCATCGAGGTGGACTTCGTGGGCGACGACGTGCGCTACCAGTTCAGCACGCTCGACCGGACCACGGAGTACGTGCGCGAACGCGTCGAGGACCAGGCGGCATGACCGCGCGGGAGGCACCCGGCGGCCCCGGCGGCGACCTGCCGTTCGAGACGTCCGGCAGCACCGGGGTCGCCCGCCGCTGGTGGCGGCGGCCCGAGCAGATGGCGCGCGAGGTCGAGCTGATCGGCACGCACCTGCTCGGCCCTGTCGACCACGTGGTCAACTACGCCCCGCCGCGCCACCTGTTCGGCGCGCTGTTCGGGCAGTGGCTGCCCCGCACGGCGGGCGTCCCCGTCCACCAGGCGTGGCGGCAGCCGCTGCGCCCCCCGCCCGTCCCGGCGGACGCCCGCGTACTGGTCGTCTGCCTGCCGATGACCTGGGAACTGCTGCGGCGCCACCTGAGCACCTGGCAGCGGGCCCGCTCGGTCGTCGCCCTGCACAGCGCGGCGGCCCCGCCGCCCGCCGCCCACCGGCTGGTCCGTCGGGCCGCGCCGCTGCTGCGCGCCCACGAACTGCTGGGCTCCACCGAGACCGGCGGCATCGCCCACCGGCCGGTGACCCCCGAGGGCGAGGCGGCGGCCACCTGGCGGCTGCTCCCCGACGTCACCCTGGCCGGGGACGGCGCGGCACCGGCCGGGCAGTCGGCGGAACTCGTGGTCGCCGGACCCCGGCTGGCCCGCCCGGACGGCGCGTCCCGGCCGCCCGTCCACTGGGCCACCGGCGACCTGGTGCAGTTCACCGCACCCCGCGCCTTCCGGCTCGTCGGCCGCAGCGGCTCCCTGATCAAGGTGAACGGCGTCAAGGTCCACCTCTCCCGGGTCGACGAGCGGTTGGCCACGCTGCTGCCCCGGGCGGAGTGCGTGGCACTGCCCTGGACCGGCGACCCGCTCGGCGGCGAGGGATACGTCGTTTTCTGGGCCGGCCGCGCCGCCGGGGTGAACACGGCGGACGTCCAGGACGCCCTGCGGGACTTCCCGCGTCCGTCCAGGATCGTGGAACTGGCGGCGGTACCGAGAACCGCCGGCGGGAAACCGGACCGGGCGGCCCTGTTCACGGCCGCACCGCCGTGACGCCACGAGCCCACGCAACACAGTCACGTCTTCGAACCTCGGGAGGGATCGATTCTGTCCAGGTTGATCGTGGTGACCGGCGCGAGCGCCGGCATCGGCAAGGCCACGGCGAAGCGCTTCGCCGAACGCACGGAGAACGACGGCGCATCCGGGACGCGCGACAAGGTGCTCATGGTCGCCCGGCACGAGGAACGGCTCGTCCGGGCGGCGCGGGAGATCGAGGCGAGCGTGCCGGGAGCCGACGTGGAGACGCTCCCGCTCGACCTGTCCGGCGCCGACGCGGCCAAGACCCTGTGGGACCGGGCCGGGGCGACCGGGCTGCCGGTCGGCGCCCTGCTGTGCTGCGCCGGTGCCGTGCCGCCGCCCGCCGACCCGGACGCGGGCGACGTGGCCGCCGTCCTGACCGAGTGGGAGGGGGCCTACCGCGCCAACGTCGTGACCGCCGTCGTCGCCGTGGAGGCGCTGGTCCCGTCGATGACGGACGGCGGCGGCATCGTGCTGTACAGCTCCATCGCCGCCTACCGGGGCTCCGGCGGCACGGGCGGCTACGGCGCGGCGAAGGCGGCCCTGCACTCCTACGTCCACCTGCTCGCCACCCGGCTCGGGCCGCGCCGGATCAGCGTCAACGCCATCGCGCCGGGCTACGTCGCCGGGACCGACCTGTTCGGCGGCGCGCTGCCCGCCGCCCGGGAGAAGACGCTGATCGGCCAGACCGTCCTGGGCCGCCCGGGCGATCCGGTGGACGTCGCGGAACTCGGCTACTACCTGTGCTCGCCGTCCGGCGCCTACATCACCTCCCAGATCCTCCAGATCAACGGCGGTTCGCTGCACGGCGTCTGACCGCCGCGCCGTACCGTCCGCCACCCGTCCACCGCGTGCCCCCCTCGCACGCGACCACGACCGAGAAAGCGCGGTGATCCGCCATGAACGCCCAGGAACAAGCCGACGCGCACGTCAGGGCGATGATGCGCTGGCACTTCGATCCGGCGACGGGCCCCCGCTACTGGGTGGAGCGCCGGAACCGGCTCGGCTTCGACCCGGTGGAGGACGTACGGGGCGTCGACGACCTGCTGAGGTTCCCCAACCTGGTCGACGAACTCCGCCACGTGCCGGTCGAGGACCTCATCCCCCGGGGCCTGGACGCCACGGAGGAGGTGTGCGCCGTGTACGAGAGCGGCGGCACCACCGGGGCGCCCAAACGCTTCGTCATGTTCGAGGGGTGGTTCGAGCAGTACATGGCCTGGGAGAACCGCCACTACCCCGACGACGGCACCGGGCACGCGCTGGCCGTGGCACCCAGCGGCCCGCACATGCTCGGCGAGTACTCCCGGCGGATCGCGCGGGCCAGGAACGGCATCCGGTTCGCCGTCGACCTGGACCCGCGCTGGGTGAAGCGGCTGCTGTCCGAGGGCGACACCGCCGGTGCCGCCGCCTACGTCGACCACCTCATCGACCAGGCCGAACTGGTCCTGCGCTCCCAGGACATCGCCTTCCTGATCACCACGCCTCCGCTGCTGACCCGGATGTCCGAACGCCCCTCGGTCCGCGCCCTGATCCAGGAGAAGGTGCGCCTGATCATCTGGACCGGGGCGCACATGGACCCCGACACGCTGGACCACCTCGCCACCGAGCTGTACCCGAAGGCCCGGTTCCGGGGGTCGTACGGCAGCACGTCCGTGCTCAGCGGCACCGTGCAGCGGCCCGACCCCGAGGGCACGGGGGAGGTGGTCTTCGACTCCTACGCCCCCTACGTGCTGTACCGGGTGGTCGACCCCGCCACCGGTGAGCCGGTCCCCTACGGGTCGGAGGGCGCCGTGGTCATGAACCACCTCACCCGGTACGGGCTCGTCCCCAACAGCCTGGAACGCGACCTGGCCACCCGCGTCCCCGGTCCGGGCGGCGCCGGGGACTCCCTGAAGGACATCCATCCGGTGGCCGAGACGGACGGCCGCAAGCTCATCGAGGGCGTCTACTAGCGGCGCCCCGGCCCCGGACACGTGTGAGGAATCCCCATGTCGAAGAAGAAACCAGCCCTGTTCGCCGCCGCCCTGGGCGCCGGCGCGCTGACCCTGACCCTGACCCTGTCCGCCTTCCCGGCCACCACGGCGCAGGCCACGTCCGCGCCGACGGTCATCGACCTGGCCATAGGCAACGACGGCGTCGTACAGACGGACGTCGGCGACCCCGGGCTCAGCATCGGCGACGAGTTCGTCTACGCGGACACGCTCTACCGCAACGGGCGGCGCGTCGGCGAGGACGGCAGCTCCTGCCAGGTGACCCGGGTGGACGGCGAGCGGATCACCACCAACTGCGTGCTGTCGGTGCAACTGCCGCAGGGCCAGATCACCGCGCAGTCCCTGTGGACCAAGGGCGCGGATACGGTGCGGATGGCCGTCACCGGCGGGACCGGCGCCTACCGTGGGGCCACCGGGGAGCTGACGTGCAACGACATCCAGACCCCGCAGGAGACCTACCACATCGAGCTGGACCGGTGATCTCCCGCGTTCGCGAACGACTGCTGTGACGAGAGCCCGTCCGACAAGACGGTGCGGTGAGGAGCGGTGCCGATGAGCACTACGAGGTCCGGGACGGGCACCGGGCGCACGACGAGTACGACGCCCACGGGGACGGAGCCGGCCGGCTCGGCCACCGCGGCGCTGGTCGCCGCCGTCCTCGGCTTCTTCGTGATCACGCTCGACGTCTCCGGGGTCAACGTCGCGCTGCCCGCGGTCGGCGACGACCTGGGGGGCTCGTTGTCGGGGCTCCAGTGGGTGGCCGACAGCTACACGCTGATGTTCGCGGCGCTCATGCTGTCCGCGGGCGCGCTCTCCGACGCGGTCGGCGCGCGCCGCGCCTTCGGCTGGGGACTGATCGTGTTCACCGCCGCCTCGCTGGCCTGCGGGGTGGCGCCCTCGCTCGAGGCGCTGACGGCCGCGCGTGTGGTGCAGGGCAGCGCGGCGGCGGTGATGGTGCCCACCTCGCTGGCGCTGATCCGGCACGCCCTCCCCGATCCGGAGGCGCGGGCGCGCGGCATCGCCCTGTGGACGGTGGGCGGCGCCGTCGCCATCGCCGCGGGGCCGGTGCTGGGCGGGCTGCTCACCACGGAGTGGAGCTGGCGGGCGGTGTTCTTCCTCAACGTGCCGGCCGGGCTCGCGGGCTTCCTGACGCTGCTGCGGGCGCCGCACTCGCCGCGCCGCCCGGCGGTCTTCGACTGGCCCGGGCAGGCGCTGGCGGTGGTGGCGCTGGCCGCGCTGACGTTCGCGGTGATCGAGGGCGGGCACCACGGCTTCACCGGGACGGTGTCGGTCGCGGCGGGCGTCGCGGTGCTGGCCGGGGCCGGGTTCGTGGCCGTCGAGGCACGCCGCGAGGCCCCGATGCTGCCGCTGCGGCTGTTCCGGGAGCGGTGCGTCACCGTGCCGGTCGTCGCGGGCTTCGCCTGCAACGCCGCCTTCTATGGCGGGGTCTTTGTGCTGAGCCTGTTCTTCCAGGACCAGCGGGGGCAGTCGGCGTTCTCGGCCGGGCTGATGTTCGTGCCGATGGCGCTGATCACCGCCAACTTCAACTACCTCTCGCCGAAGGCCGTCGCGCGGTACGGCCCGCGCGCGGTGGTCGTCGCCGGGCTGCTGGTCGGCACCGCCGGGTGCTGCGGGCTGGCCGCCGTGGGCGCGGGAACACCGTGGTGGCTGATCGCCCTGCCGATGATCCCGCTGGGCATCGGCGGCTCCCTCGCCATGCCGGCGCTGACGTCCCTGATGCTCGACAGCGTCGCCGCGGAACGGGCCGGCACGGCGGCGGCCCTCCTCAACACCAGCCGCCAGGCGGGCGGCGCCCTGAGCATCGCCGTCTTCGGCGCACTCCTGGCGAAGGACTTCGCACCGGGCATGCGCGAGAGCCTCCTCCTCGCGGCCGCCCTGCTGGTGGCCAACGCCGTGCTGGCTACGGCTCTGCTGCCTCGGCGGGTGCGGGAGAAGTGAAGTAGGGGGCGGTTGAGCGGGGGCCGCCGGGTCCGGGTCCGGGTGCGGGGGGCGCCTCGAGGGACGGCGGTGTGCGGCTCGGGCCCGGCCGCCTGCGCGGGCCCGGCCGGGCTTCCGCCTGGGGCTGCCCGGACCCCCTCAGCCATGCCCCCCTGCCTGCCGGGCCCCGGCGACGGCAGTCGCCCGGTGCAGCAACGTGCAGCACAACATGCTGCACCGGGCCGCCATGGCGCCTGCCGCCCCGCCCGGGCAGGCTGCGCATCGTGCCCCGGACGGCATCGCGGCCCCGGAGCGCTTCCCGACGTAACTGCCTTCCAGTCCAAGGGAATCCGTCATGCCCAGCAGTCTCGCTCTCACCCTGCCCGCCAAGGGCGCCCCGTTCACCGTGACCGCCATCGAGCGGCGCGTCCCGCGCGACGACGACGTCCGCATCGACATCCGGTACTGCGGCATCTGCCACACCGACCTGCACTTCGGCCACGACGACTGGGGCGGGACCATCTTCCCCCTCGTCCCCGGCCACGAGATCACCGGCGTGGTCGCGGAGGCCGGCGCCGCCGTCACCTCGCTGGCACCCGGCGACCGGGTCGGCGTCGGCTGCATGGTCGGCTCCTGCGGCACGTGCGGCCCCTGCGCGGCGGGCGAGGAGCAGTACTGCGCCGAGGGCTTCGTCAAGACCTGCTCGGCCCGCGACCGCGACGGCACGGTGGCCCAGGGCGGCTACAGCCAATCCATCGTCGTCCCGGAACACTTCGTCCTGCGCATCCCGGACCAGCTCGCCCTCGACCGCGCCGCCCCGCTGCTCTGCGCCGGCGTCACCGTCCACTCACCGCTGCGCCGCTGGCAGACCGGCCCGGGCACCCGCGTCGGCGTCCTCGGCATGGGCGGCCTCGGACACCTCGGCGTGCGGATCGCCGCCGTCCTGGGCGCCGAGGTCACCTTGCTGGGCCGCTCGCCGGAGAAGGCGGACGACGCCCGCCGCCTCGGCGCCACCCGCTTCGTCGACCTGCGCGACCACCGGCAGCTTGCCGCGCTCGGCGGCCACTTCGACCTGCTCCTCAACACCATTCCGGCCCCCCTCGACATGGACCTCTGCCTGGGACTGCTCGGCCTGGGCGGCACCCTGGTCAATGTCGGCGCCCCGAGCGACCCCGTCGCCTCGTACAACACCTTCTCGCTGCTCGACGCCCGCCGGGTGATCACCGGATCGTCCATCGGCAGCGTCCGCGAGACACGGCAGACGCTCGACTTCTGCGCCGCGCACGGCATCGGCGCCGAGATCGAGACCATCCCCGCCTCCCGGGTCCCGCAGGCGTGGCAGACGCTCGCCGAGGCCCGCTACCGCTACGTCATCGACATCGCCACCCTCACCGCCCCGTGACGGCGTACCCCCCGATTCCGCACCCCATCGCACCGGAGGTAGATCGCGTGTCAGTCCAGCGAGTTCCCGTCCTCGTCGTCGGCGGGGCGTACACCGGGCTCACCACGGCCCTGAGCCTGGCCGCGCGCGGCGTGCGCCCCCTGTTGGTCGAGCGGCGCCCGGGCGCCGCCACGCTGCCCAAGGCGTGGGGCCTCAACACCCGCTCCCAGGAACTCCTGCACACCCTCCCCGGGGTCAAGCAGCGTTTGGAGCAGGCCCTGGGGGAAGTGCGCTGGCCCCGCATGAGCCACGGCGTCAGCCTGGCCGACCCCGACCGGCGCTTCCTCGACCCGGCGGAGGGCCAGCCCGACCCGCTGCCGCTCTCCCCGGTGCCGCCGCTGGCCTGGATATCGCAGGCCCAGGTGGAGGGGATGCTCCGGGCCTGCGCGGAGGACGCGGGCGCGGAACTGCGCCACGGCACCGAGGCCGTCTCCCTCACCCAGGACGGTGACAAGGTCACCGTGACGCTCCGCGAGGTGCGCTCCGGCCGCCGCTACACCGTCGAGGCGGACTACGTGGTGGCGGCCGACGGCAACACCAGCCCCGTACGGGACATGCTCGGCGTCCCCGTGGGGGGCAGCGGGGTCATCGGGCACATGTACATCATCACGTTCGAGGCCGACCTGACGCGGTACGTCGAGAAGGGCGCGGTCGAGGTCATCGGCATGCCCGGCAGCGGTTCCAGTTTCATCCTGGACGGCTCCGAGCGCCACACCCTGTGGGTCGACTACTTCCCCGAACGCGGCGAGAGCCCGGCGGACTTCACCGAGGAACGGTGCCTGGAGCGGGTCCGCCGCGCCATCGGCGACCCCTCGGTCGACGTCACCTTCGTCAACGCCCGGTTCTTCCCCATCAACCACAAGACGGCCGACCGCTTCCGCGTGGGCCGCGTCTTCCTGGCCGGTGACTCCGCGCACGCCTGCCCGCCCAACGGCGGCCAGGGCGGCAACCTCGCCATCCAGGACGCCTACGACCTGTCCTGGCGGCTGGCCCTGGTGCTCGACGGGCAGGCCGGGCCCGGTCTTCTGGACACCTACGAGGCCGAGCGCCGACCGGTCATCCGGATCACCCTGGAGCGCGAACTGGCGCTGGCGAAGGTCTCCGAGGGCCGGGTGCCGGCCAGCTACAACCCGGCCGACCCCGACGCCCCTGTCCCCACGCCCAGGGAGTTCCTCGGCTTCCGGTACCACTCGGCGGCCGTCCGCACCGAGCCCGGTGACGACGGCAACCTCCAGGAGGACCCGTGGCACCCGACCGGGCGGCCCGGCGGACGGGCGCCGCACGTCGTGCTCACGGCGGGCTCCCGGACGCTGTCCACGCTCGACCTGTTCGGCCGCGCGTTCGTGCTGCTGGCCGGGGCGGAGGCCGCCGACTGGGCCGCCGCCGCGGAACGCGCCGCCGAGCGCCTCGGGGTCGGCCTCGTGGCCCACCGCATCGGCGACCGGCTCACCGACCGCGACGGCGTCTGGGGCGCCCGGTACGGCGTCGGGCCCACGGGCGCGGTGCTGGTCCGGCCCGACGGCGTCATCGCCTGGCGCGGCAGGACGTCGGCGGCCGACCCGGAGGGGGAGCTGACGGCGGCGCTCACCGCCGTACTCGCCCGCTGAGAACGGGACCGGCCCAGGCAAGCTCGGGTCTGCCCGGGCCGGTCAGCCGTCCCCGTGCGCCGCGCCGGCCTGTACGGCGTCCAGCATGCGGTCGCGGACCATCCAGCCGGCCTGGAACCGGCTCTGCGCGCCGAGGTCGCCGAACAGCTCGGCGATGTACTTCCGGCAGGTCCGCACCCCGATGCCCAGCCGCCTGGCCACCACCTCGTCCTTGTAACCGGCGGCCAGTAACTGGACGATCGCGGTCTTCGTCTCCTGGGTGAGGATGGCCGGGATGCGGTTGCCGCCGCCCGACCGGTCGAAGACGGTGCCGGTCGCCCAGGCGCTCACCACCATGTGCACGATGAAGCCGACCAGGGCGCCGTGCCGGACCAGGTACGCCCGGCCCGTGCCCGTGCCCGCGGCACCGTCCGCCCCGTCCTCGGCCCCGGCCTCGAAGAGGAAGGCGGTCGTACGGTCGAACACCGTCAGCGGCGGCAGTGACGCGGCCGTGGTGCGGACCTCGCCGCCCGACGCGATGATCCGCGCGGCGCGGTGCCGTACGTCCGCGTCGTGGCGCGACAGGTGGGGGAGCAGGACCCGTACGTCGGCTCCGGGTGGCACGGGCTCGCCCGTGCCGCACACCAGGTCCCGGGCCGGGGCGGGCGTCTCCCGCCCCAGGGGCTGCACGGCGAGGACCTCCTCGGTGCAGTGCCGCGCGGTGACCGCCAGCGCGTCGCGCAGCTCGGCGGCGCCCTCGATCGTGACCACGGGGGCGGGCGATCCGCCCGCCGGGTCCGGCAAGCACATGCCGGACAGCGTGTCGAGCTGCGCGCGCAACCCTTCGAGCTGGGCCTGCCACGCCTCGATGACGCCGGTGAGAGGCTCGGCGTACTGGAGCTTGACCATCTCGGGGTGGACGGCGGTCCAGTCGCCGGGGCCCTCCGGCCGGGGCCGCGCCAGTCTGTTCCGGCTCAGCCGGGACAGCACGCGCTCCGTGCGGCCCGCGCTCCAGCCCAGACTGCTTGCCAGTCTCTCCAGCCGGGCCCCGCCGGTCGTCACGAGGAGCTGGTAGGCGGCCAGCTCCTCGTCTCCCATCAGCGGAACGATCTGGGCGATGTCCATCGTCTTCCCCCTGATCTACTGCTGCAACGGCAGAACAAGAATAAACACGAGGCTACTTATGAACGCAAGTACAGTTTTTCCGGCTGCATGGGCGGGCGGTCGTCTAGCTGCTGGATCGGTCGTCGAGAGGGAAAGTTGGCCCCGGGTGTATTTTTGGATCGCCCTCGATAGATCGCTGAGCCGATTGATCAACAGATCGACACATCGATGAATCGATCGGCCGTCCTCGTCTGTCCAGCCATCGACCTGGAGTCCTCCATGCGCCCGAAGCTGTCCAGCACGACACCCCTCGCCATCGTCGGCATGGCATGCCGGTTCCCCGGGATCGAGAGCACCGACGAGCTGTGGGACGTCCTGGCGTCCGGCGCAGACATGGTGACGCCGGTTCCGCGCGACCGGTTCGACGCCGACGCCTGCCACGCCGCCGCCCCCATGACCCCCGGCCGCACCGTCTCCCGGCACGGCGGGTTCCTCACTGACGCGTTCGGGTTCGACCGGGAGTTCTTCGGCGTGCCGCCCGCCGCCGCCCGCGCCATGGACCCGCAACAGCGGCTCCTGCTGCACGTCGTCTGGGAGGCCCTGGAAGCGGCCGGCATCCCCCCGGCGCGGCTCGCCGGCAGCAGGACCGGCGTCTTCGTGGGGCAGGCGACCGCCGAGTACGCCGACACCGACCCCCGTCCGGACGAGCCCGACGTGCGCGACATGACCGGCAGCCGCCTGCGCGCCGTCACCGCCGGCCGGATCTCCTACGCGCTCGACCTGCGCGGACCGAGCGTCGTCCTGGACACCGCCTGCTCCTCGTCGCTGGTCGCCGTGCACGCCGCCCGGCAGAGCCTGCTCACCGGCGAGAGCGACCTGTGCGTCGCCGGGGGCGTCAACATCATCCTGTCCGCGCACGACGCCATCGGCTACTCGCAGGGCGGCATGCTCTCGCCCGGGGGCCGCTGCCGGTTCGGCGACGCCCGCGCCGACGGCTTCGTGCGCAGCGAGGGCGTGGGCGCGGTGGTGCTCAAGCGGCTGGACGACGCGGTGCGCGACGGCGACCCCGTGCACGCGGTGCTGCTCGGCAGCGCGGTCACCAACGACGGCGCGGGCGGCGGAGTGCCGCTGCGCCCGTCGGTCGCGGGCCAGGCGGACATGGTGCGCGCGGCGTGCGCCGCCGCGGGCGTTGCACCCCGCGACCTGGACTACGTGGAGGCGCACGGCACCGGCACCGCCGTCGGGGACGCCGTGGAGCTGGAGGCGCTCGCCGAGGCGGCCGGGGCCGGACGGCCCGAGGACCGGCCGCTGCCGACCGGGTCGGTGAAGACCAACATCGGGCACACCGAGGCCGCCGCCGGGATCGCCGGTCTGCTCAAGGCGGTGCTGATCCTCCGGCACGGCGTCGTCCCGGCCTCCCTGCACCTCGGCGAACCGCACCCGCTGCTCACCCGGGACGGCTTCCCGGTCCGCGTGGTCACCCGCGCCCGGCCCCTGGACCCGGCCGGTGACCGCGCCCTGCTCGGCGTCAGCTCCTTCGGCCTGTCCGGCACCAACGCCCACGTGGTCGTCGGCGCGCACCTGCCCGACCCCGCCCCCGCCGACCCCGGGCCCGAGACGGCCGAGACCGGCCCGCACCTGCTGGTGCTGAGCGCCCGCACCCCCGGTTCCCTGCGCCGCCTGGCCACTCGGTACGCCGACTACCTCGACGAGGGCGGAGCCGGCCGTCGCCTCCCCCTGCGGGACGTCTGCGCCGCCGCGGCCACGCGACGCGACGCCCACCCCCACCGGCTGTGGGCCGTGGGCACGGACCACGACGCCCTGGTCCGCGCGTTGCGCGCGCTCGCCGCCGGGGAGGCGACCGCCGACGGCGGCACCGGCGACGCGGTGCCGCCGGGCGGGCGGCGCGTGGTGTTCGTCTTCTCCGGGCAGGGCGCGCAGTGGGCCGGCATGGGCCGCGCCCTCTACCGCTCCTCACCCGCTTTCAAGGCGGCGCTGGACGCCTGCGACCGGGCCGTCCGCGCCGAACTCGGCTGGTCGGTCCTGGACCGGCTGCTGTCCGGCCCCGCCGACCTGCCCACCGACGTGGACGTCGTACAGCCCGTCCTGTGGGCCGTGCAGGTGGCGCTGGCCGCCGCCTGGCGGGAGCGGGGCGTGCGGCCGGAGCTGTGCATGGGGCACAGCATGGGGGAGGTGGCGGCCGCCCGGACGGCGGGCGCCCTCTCCCTGGACGACGCGGCCGCGGTGATCTGCCGCCGCAGCACGCTGATGCAGCGGACCGCCGGGCGCGGCGCGATGCTCGCCGTCGAACTCCCCGCCGACCGGGCCCGCCGCCGCGCCGGGACGTACGGCGGCACGGTGTCCGTGGCCGTCGAGAACGCCCCCAGCGGCACCGTCCTCGCGGGCGATCCCGCCGCCCTGACCGCCCTGCGCGGTGAACTGGAGCGGGACGGGGTCCTGTGCCGCCCGGTCCGGGTCAACGTGGCCTCCCACTCGCCCTACATGGATCCCGTACGGGAGAAGCTGCTGCGGGCGCTGGACGGGCTCGCCCCGGCGTCCGGCGGCACGGACCTGGTCTCCACCGTGTACGGCCGGAGGGTCGAGGGCGCCGCGCTGACCCCCGCCTACTGGGCCGAGAACGTGCGCCGCCCGGTGCGGTTCGCCGGTACCGTGCGGCGGGTCGCCGAGGAGGCGGAGAGCGTCTTCGTCGAGGTCGGCCCCCACCCCGTGCTGCTCGCCGCCATGGAGGAGACCCTGGGCGCCTGCAATGCCGGCGGCGCGGCGGTGGCCTCGCTGCACCGCGGCTGCGACGAACCCGACGAACTGGTCCGGGCCGCCGGGCGAATCTTCGCCCACGGCGGGCGGGTGGACTGGCACCGCTGGTACGGCACCGTCACCCGGCACGTGCCGTCCCTGCCCACCTACCCCTGGGACACCGTCCCGTACCGGCGCGCATCCGCCGACCGCCTGCCGCAGGCCCCCCGGGAGCGGCGGTTCGACCTGGCCGCGTGGGGCGGCACCGCCGACTGGGGCGGCGGCATCGCCGTGCACGGGGTCGCGGACGTGCCACCGGTCGTCCACCTGGAGGCGCTGCGCGAGACGGTACGGGAGGCGGACGGCGACGGTCCCTTCGAACTCCGGGACGTCCGGCTGGGCGGCACCCCGCTGCCCGTCGACGCGGCCGCCGGCACGACCCTGCACGTGACCCTGGAAGGCCCCCGCGACGACCGTGCCGTGACGGTGCGGGCGTCCGTGCCCGGCGCCCCGGAGCCCCTGCTGTGCGTCGCCGGGCGAGCCGTCCGGACGGCGGCCGAGGAGCCCGGCCCCGAGGGCGCCGAGCTGCTCGACGCCGCGCTCGCGCGCTGCTGGAACCACCTCGCCGCCCACGAGGTGTACGCACTCGCGCAGCGCCACGGCTACGACATCCCGGAGCCGTTCCGGGGCGTGGAGCACCTGTGGCGGCGCGAGGGCGAGGCCGTGGCCCGCGTCCGGCTGCCGAGCCCCCTGCCCCGGGCGGGCTGGGAGGTGGGCCTCCAGACGCTGCTGGCGGCCCGGCCCCGGGCCGCGTCCGGCACGGACGACACCGCCCATGTCCCCGTCTCCTTCACGTCGGTGCGGTTCCACGCGCCGCTGGAGGCCGAGTTCTGGAGCGTGAGCAGGGTGCGGCCGGACCGGAGGGGCAGGGGCGGGGCCCGTGTCAAGGCCGACGTCCTGCTGCTCTCGACGGACCACCGGGTCCTGGCCCGCTTCACCGGCATCCGGCTGCGGCGGCTCGGCCCGGCGCGGTCCGCGCGGACGCCGCTGTCGTACCTCACCGCCCTGCGGCGCCTGGCCGGGGACGCGGCACGGGCGGTCGGCCGCGCCCGGACCGCGCCCCCGCCGCGCCCGGTCCGCCCCCTCCCTCACGTCCCGGCCCGGCGCGGCGCCCCGGCCACGGCCCCCGGCGCCCCTGAGGGCGGCGCGGCCGACACCCTCGTCGCGTACGCGGCCGAGCTGCTGGGCATGCCCGCGGCCGACCTCGACCAACGGCTTTCCTTACGCGAACTCGGCCTGGACTCCCTCACCGCCGCCCGGCTCCGCCACCACCTGCGCACTACCCACGGCACGGAGCTGACCGCCGGACGGCTGCTCGGCACCGAGAGCCTCGCCGGCCTGCGCGCCGCACTCGGCGCGGATGACCATCACACCGGGCGTTGCCCCGTGCCGGTGCGGGAGTAAAGTTGCACCCAAGTACAAAAACGTGTCGGGAGTACGACGCGGGCCGCCGTGCTGCGCGGCCGGTGAGTTCGGCAGGAACGGGAGTAAACGGAAATGGACTCGCGCGCGACAGAGCCGCCGCCGCAGGTCAGCCGTCGGGAGCGGAACAAGCGACGCGTCCGGGAGCGCCTCTACTCGGCCGCGATCGAACTCATCGTCGAGAAGGGGTACGACCACACCTCCATCGAGGAGATCGCGGAACGGGCGGACGTCGCGCGCGGCACCTTCTTCAACTACTTCCAGCGCAAGGAAGACATCATCACCGAGTGGGGGGAGCGCAGGCGCACCGCACTCGTGACGGGACTGGACGAGGAGGGCGTGTTCATGCCCGGCTCGATCGCGCGGCTGCACCGGTGCATGGCGGTCCTGGTCCGCATCAACCAGGAGGAACCACGGCTCACCACCGCCATGCTGACCGCGTGGGTGCGGGCGGGCCGGCCGATCCTGGAGGACCCCTACGTCGCCGAGGTCTTCGCCGGCATCGTCGACAGCGGCGTACGCCAGGGGGAACTGTCCCCGGGCCTCTCACCGGTCCTCGCCGGCAACGTCCTGCGGGACGTCTACCTCGGCGCCCTCTACCGCTGGGCCAAACAGCCGTCGGACGCCACGGACTCACTGGCC
The DNA here is from genome assembly GCF_044750285.1 of Streptomyces sp. NPDC088812. Classification (NCBI taxonomy): domain Bacteria; kingdom Bacillati; phylum Actinomycetota; class Actinomycetes; order Kitasatosporales; family Streptomycetaceae; genus Streptomyces; species Streptomyces sp. NPDC088812. The sequence goes on from NZ_JBIVJP010000040.1 coordinate 37,045, forward strand.
GAGGAACTCCGACAGATACTCGGCCTGCTCCTGGATGGCATGGCCGGCCCCCGCTAAGAAGCCGTATCTCAACCGATCTTGGAACGTGTGAGTCGAACGGAGTTCCTGGTCGGGTGATCTTCCGCCGGTACGCGCATGAAGGCAGGGCCTCCTGGTAGCTCGGGGGTGCGACCCCAATCCGAGCGGTTCCCGGAGGCCCTGTTGTCGTTGTTGTACGCGCCCGAGGCCCGTCACTTCAACTCGCCCGCTGTGTCGTGCGATTGTCTCGCGCACGTGTACGGCAACGCGGCCGATCATCCGGACCGGGTGCGCCGGTATCCCTCCGACATGACGGACGCGGAGTGGGCGGCCGTGCGGCCGTTGCTGCCGGTGCCGGCCTGGCTTCAGGGCCGGGGCGGGCAGCCGGAAGGCTATTGCCACCGCCAGATGCTGGACGCTGTCCGCTACCTGGTCGCGGGTGGGATCTCGTGGCGGGCGATGCCCGCGGACTTCCCGGCCTGGGCCCGGGTCTACGCCTTCTTCCGCCGCTGGCGCGAGCACGGGCTGATCACCGAGTTCCACGACCGGCTGCGCGGGACGGTGCGTGAGCGGGAGGGCCGTGAGGCCGAGCCCACCGCAGGCATCGTCGACGCGCAGTCGGTGCGGGCCGCCGCGACGGTCCCGGCCGTCTCACGCGGCTACGACGGCGGGAAGAAGGTGCCGGGCCGCAAACGGCACATCGTGACCGACACGCTCGGCCTGCTCCTGGTCGTCGCGGTCACCGCCGCGAACATCGGCGACCGCGACGCCGCGACGGGCCTGCTCCAGCGGCTGCGGCGTCTGCACCGAGACATCACCCTCGTCTGGGCCGACGGCGGCTACACCGGCTCCCTCGTCGACTGGTGCCAGGACACACTCGCCCTGGCCCTTCAGATCGTCAAACGCACCGACGACATGACCGGGTTCGTGGTGCTGCCCAGACGCTGGGTGGCAGAGCGCACGTTCGCGTGGCTGATGAACTCCCGTCGCCTGGCCCGTGATTACGGGACGCTGCCCGTTTCCAGCGAGGCGGTGATCCAGTGGTCGATGGTCACACGGATGAGCCGGCGCCTGGCGCAACCACGGGCCGACGCCCGGCGCTGAAGGCCCCCGACGTCTCCAGCACCAGCCACCCGCGCTCCGCCAGACGCCGGGCTTTCGAGCGCACCCCCTCGACCTTCGCCGACGTTGTCTCCAAGCCCAGCCGAACCGTGATCTCCCGGGCCTTCAGCGGCCCTTGGCCCGCGGGCTGGAGCTCGTCCAGCACGCCCAGAATCCGCTGGTAGTCCGGCGCCAGCACCGTCACCGGCAGATCTTCGCGCCAAGGCGGCACGATCGAGCCCGGCACCGGCGCGGGCGAGGACACGGTTTCCGCCGCCGTCCCGGTCACGGCGGTGGACTCGGCAGCCGAGGCTGCCAGGGCCTCGACCAGCTCCTCCCGCGCGATCACCCGCCGGTCCAGCTCGATCTCCGCGGCCTCCAACACCCCAGCCAGCCGCGCGACTTCCTCCCGCAGACCCTCCACCTGCACCCGGGCCGCTGTCTCCCGCTCCTCCAGCATTCCCAGCACCGACGCCATCGCGCACCCCTCGACCACAGAGCCGAAACAAGACGCCACATGCCTCCCTCATTCCGAGCCAGAGCATGCCTGACCAGCGGAAATCAAGCGGTCACGTTCGGTTGAGATACGGCTTCTGAGTACACACCCCGGGCCCCTGGTGCAGACGCAGCACGCCTGGAACGCCGCCTGAGCTCGCCGGGCCCGGCCTCGGTGGCGCTGCCTGCTGCGCCTCTGTCTGTACGGGATGCTGCAGCCTGCGGCCGCATAAATCGGCAGCCAAGGTCTCATCTCTACGGGACCATGAGCCATGTTCAAAGATCGCATATCACCTCATGTCGCTGATGCCCTGCGCCAGATCAACGACTGGCAGAAAGCGACCAGCGAGCCCAGCCTTGCAGTGGAACCGGGCAGCAGCCTCAGCGGAGACGATGCCAAGGTCCCCACCCTCAGGGTGTCCAGCGCCGCCTACCAGTGCTTTGCGCACGCCGTTGACCATCTGCATGCGGTACAGGCCCTGCTCTTTGAAGCAAAGGTCATCCACTCCTACTAGGGCTTGGTCAGGTTCGTATCACCGTGGGTATGTCGCGGTGACAGGTGGGGCAAGCGCCGGTCCAGAGGGCGAGGAGTGTCTGCAGTTCGCGG